>CAMBQQ010000034.1 GCA_945870035.1 Rhizobium sp. Q54
GCATCGTTACGTGCTGCTTTACAACCAGCAGCTTCCGCAATCAGCCTTGGGCAGCAAGACACCCTTGCAGGCCATGAAGGACTGGCATAGCCTGAAACCGGAGTTGTTCAGAAAACAGCCATATCACCTACCGGGATGTGACACCTAACGATACGTTCGCCACGAGTTAGCTCGACATGCTTGTGGCTGTCGTGCAAGTCCCAAACCAACTGGAAATCGGGGCAGACACTCGCCACAAGATATTCACGATAGCGTCTCGCACTTCTCGAATGCGCAACACGAGCGGGATCTCTTTCGTGCCACCAGTGCCACATGCGCTCCGCCATGGTGTCGAGCTGTGCGACCGCATTCTTTACCCGATGGCGCAATAGGGGTTCCGCCAAGTATTCTTTATAGGTTGGAGCAACTAACCTTGTAAAAAATTCCACTGGATCGTAAGTCCTGAAGTCTGACATGGCCAATTTCCTTCGACACTTGTCGTGCCGTCGCTTTTGCTGGCCACTCCACTTGTTGGCCAGAATCGACAGCACTTCAGTCGCACCAGCAGTACGTCAATAGTAAAGACGTGGATGGCCGGGACAAGCCCGGCCATGACGCCTGCGATAATGCGAGAAAAGGCTTCTTACCGTCACCCTGAGGTGCGAGGCCGCAAGGCCGAGCCTCGAAGGGCGACGGCCCGGGAGTCGGCGGCCGTTCATCCTTCGAGGCTCGCGCAAGTGCGCTCGCACCTCAGGATGACGGGTTTGGGTCTAGTGCGATATCAAGGCCCCCTCACCCGCCCGCCTTCGCTGTCGCTTCGGCGGGCGACCTCTCCCCGCAAGCGGGGAGAGGTAAAGAAAGAACTACACCGGCAAATTATCGTGCTTCCGTCTCGGCTGTTCGACATGCTTGTTCTTCAGCATCGCCAGCGCGCGGGCGAGCCTACGCCGCGTCGAGTGCGGCATGATGACGTCGTCGATATAGCCGCGCTCGGCGGCGACGAAGGGCGACAAAAACCGGTCCTCGTATTCCTTGGTGCGCGCCGCGATCTTGTCCTTGTCGCCGATGTCGGCGCGGAAGATGATCTCGACCGCGCCTTTGGCGCCCATCACCGCGATCTGCGCGGTCGGCCAGGCATAATTGACGTCGCCGCCGATGTGCTTCGACGCCATCACGTCATACGCGCCGCCGAAGGCCTTGCGCGTGATGACGGTGACGAGCGGCACGGTGCACTGGCTGTAGGCGAACAACAGTTTCGCGCCGTGCTTGATCAGGCCGCCATATTCCTGATCGGTGCCGGGCAGAAAGCCGGGCACGTCGACAAAGGTAACGATCGGAATGTTGAAGGCGTCGCAGAAGCGCACGAAGCGCGCCGCCTTCCGGGAAGCATCGCTGTCGAGCACGCCGGCCAGCACCATCGGCTGGTTGGCGACGAAGCCGACGGTGGAGCCGGATATGCGGCCGAAGCCGGTGACGATGTTCTTGGCGTAGGCCGTCGAGATTTCGAAGAAGTCGCCCTCGTCCACCACCTTCTGGATCAGTTCCTTGATGTCATAGGGCTTGTTCGGATTGTCGGGGATCAGCGTGTCGAGCGACTCGTCGATCCGGTCGGCGTCATCGAGCGTCGGCCATGACGGCGCGCCTGCTTCGAAATTCGACGGCAGGAAGTCGATCAGCCGGCGCATCTGCAACAGACACTCGACATCGTTGTCGAACGAACCGTCGGCGACGCCGGACTTCGTCGTGTGGATCGAGGCGCCGCCGAGTTCTTCAGCGGTGACGACTTCGTTGGTCACGGTCTTCACCACGTCGGGGCCGGTGACGAACATGTAGGAGGTGTCGCGCACCATGAAGATGAAGTCGGTCATCGCCGGCGAATAGACGTCGCCGCCGGCGCAGGGGCCCATGATGATGGAAATCTGCGGGATGACGCCGGAGGATAAAACGTTGCGCTTGAACACTTCGCCATAGCCGCCGAGCGCGGCGACACCTTCCTGGATGCGCGCGCCGCCGGCGTCGAACAGGCCGATCACGGGGCAGCGCGCCTTCAGCGCCATGTCCTGCACCTTGACGATTTTCTGCGCATGCGCCTCCGACAGCGAGCCGCCGAACACGGTGAAGTCCTTGGAGAACAGATAGACAATGCGGCCGTTGACCGTGCCCCAGCCGGTGACGACGCCGTCGCCGGGGAATTTGGTTTTTTCCATGCCGAAGTCGGAGGAGCGGTGCTCGACGAACATGTCGAACTCCTCGAACGAGCCCTTGTCGAGCAAGAGTTCGATGCGCTCGCGGGCGGTGAGTTTGCCCTTGCTGTGCTGGGCGGCAATGCGCTTGTCGCCGCCACCCTGGCGGGCCTCGTCGCGCCGTTCTTCCAGCCGGTCGAGAATGTCCTTCATGGTGTCTTTAAGCCCCTTGAAACCCCGTCCCGGCAGTTTGGCCCAGTTTGGTGCGCTGCAAAAGGTGAATGTTCGTCATCCCGGGCGAGCGAGCGCAGCGAGTAAGACCCGGGATCCAGTAACCCCGGTGTTTGCGATGCGGATAGGCCGGAGTTACTGGGTCCCCGCCTTCGCGGGGACGACATCATCAAGGCTTGGCATCCCCCAAAACCCTGCTTACAAGCCCCCCATGACCGACCCGACGACCGACCACAAGACCATGGCCCAGCTCCTGCAACAGGGGCTTTTCCACCACCGCCAGGGCCAGATCCAGCAGGCCATGGAGCGCTACGGCGAGGTCCTGCAAAAGGACCCGAAGAACGCCGACGCGCTCTATTACGTCGCGGTCGTGGCCTGCCAGGAAGGCCAGTTCAAGCAGGGCGTCGACCTGCTCCGCCGGGCGATGACCCTGGTGCCGCCCGAGGCGCGCATGCTCAATGCGCTCGGCCAGGCGCTGGACCGGCTCGGCCAGCCGCTGGAGGCGATCAAGGCGCTCGACCAGGCCATCGCGCTCGATCCCAAGCTCGCCGCCGCGCATGCCAACCGCGCCAATATCCTCACCGACGCCGGCATGGCGCTGGAGGCGCTCAAGAGCTTCGACCGCGCGCTCGAGCTTGCCCCCGACCAGCCGACCGAACTGATCAACCGCGGCGGCCTGCTCGAACTGGTCGGCCGGCCCGAAGACGCGCTCAAGGACTATGACCGCGCCATCGCGCTCGATCCCAACCTGGCCGAAGTGCAGGCCAATCGCGGCGCGGTGCTGAAGGACCTCGGCCTTCTCGACATGGCGCGCGGCAAGACCGACACGACGCGCTTCAACGACGCAATCGCGGCCTACGACCGCGCGGTGAAGATCAAGCGCGGACTGCACGAGGCCTATGCGGCGCGCGGCCAGATCAAGCTGATGACCGGCGACTGGATCGGCGGCTTCAACGATTACGACCACCGCGCCGAATTCGCCAATCCGACCTTCAAGCCTTTGGCCGATCCGCGCTGGCACGGCGAAAAGCGCGACGGCGAGCGCATCGTGCTGGTGGCCGAACAGGGCCTCGGCGACATCATCCAGTTCGCCCGCTTTGCGCCGCTCTTGGCCGCGCAAGGTCACGACGTCGTGCTGCTGGTGCGCAAGGGCATGGCGCCTTTGTTGTCGACGCTGAAAGGCGTCACCATCGTCACCGACGCCGCGGAGCTTGAGGCGATGCGGCCGCTGCGCTGGCTGCCGCTGATGAGCGCGCCGCGCGTGCTCGCCACCACGCCGGAGACACTGCCGCGCGCCGCGGCTTATCTCACAGCCGAGCCGGCGCGCATCGCCCATTGGGCGGACAAGATCGGCGCGGCGCCGTTCAAGATCGGCATCACCTGGTCGGCCGGCAATCCCGACCGCACCCAGGCTGCGAACCGCAACATTCCGCTCACCGCGTTCAAGGCGCTGGCCGACCTGCCCGGCGTCGAACTGATTGCGCTGCAGAAGGGACCCGCGGTGGCCGATATCCGGGGCGTCGCCTTCCGGGACAAGATCCGCACCATCGAGGCCGATCCGAGCCCGGACGCCGACTATTTCCTCGATACCGCAGCCGTCATCAGCCAACTCGATCTCGTGGTCAGTTGCGATACCTCGATCGTGCATCTGGCCGGCGCGCTGGGCCGGCCGGTGTTCACCGCCGTGCCGGTGATTTCCGACTGGCGCTGGATGCTCAACCGCGACGACAGCCCGTGGTATCCGTCGCTGCGCGTGTTCCGGCAGGACGCCGCCCAGCAATGGGGGCCGGTTTTCGCCCGCATCGCGGCCGCCGCCGGGCAAAGGCTGAAATAGCCTTTCGCGGGCTCAATGGAACTTTTTTTGTTCCCGCCGCTTGTCTGGCCGGGGGCTCTTTCATTGCCGCAAAGGACATTTCAGATGGCTAACAAGGCTGCACCACGGCTGAAAACGCCGACCGATCTCAAGAGCAATGCGACCAAGGCCGTCGCCGACGCGCTGAACGCGATCCTGGCCGACACCTTCGCGCTGTACATGAAGACCAAGAACTTCCACTGGCATGTCAGCGGGCCGCATTTCCGCGACTATCACTTGATGTTCGACGAACAGGCGGCCGAACTGCTCGGCTCGACCGACGAGCTGGCCGAGCGCGTGCGCAAGATCGGCGGTCATACGTTGCGCTCGATCGGCGATATCGCCGCCAAGCAGACGATTGCCGACAACGATGCCGATTACGTGTCGCCGGACGACATGCTGATCGAGTTACACACCGACACCTTGCACACGATCAAGGCGATGCGCGCGGCGCATGAAGTGTGCGACGAGCACGACGATGTCGCTTCCGCCAGCCTGTTGGAGAACTTCATCGACGCCGCCGAAAAGCGGGCGTGGTTTCTGTTCGAGACGGCGCGCCAGGGCGAGCCGAGTGGGCATTAAGCCGGGTCGGCCGCGGCGACCGGCGGCTTGCGGTTGAACCGGTGCAGCACGAACGCCGCCAGCAACAAGGCGACGCCGCCGACCAGCACCGAGAGCGGCGTCGCCCCGAGCTTTTCGAACCATTGCGTATAGAAGTGAATGGCGCCGAACACCGCGACGACATTGACGAGCCAGGCGCGTCCCGACCGCATCGCCCAGACCAAGGCGGCGACCAGCACCAGCGCCCAGGCGATACTGAACGCATAGGCCGGAATGACGATCTCGATATTGGCGATTGAGCGCGGTGGCACGCGCTGGCCGTGAAAAAGGAAGAACGGATCGCCCCACAGCGAGCCGATCCAGAAGCCGAAATTGACCAGCAGGACCGACGTGCGCGCGGCGGCGATGGCGATGCGCTCATAGGCGGCGCTGATTCGCTTGGACGCCTGAAAGGCAATGAAGGCGAGCGCCGAGAACAAGACAACGGTCAAGGTCGGTTCGAAGATCGCCAGCGAATAAGTCGCGTGCGAATAGCCGGTGCGCGCGCCAAGACAGGCCGATGCCGCCAGCACGGCGAAGCAGATCAACAGGCTCGAGCGCGCGGCAATCGCCGCCAGCGTCAAAGCCAAAGTGACGATCAAGGTCGAGCGCAACGAGCCCTCGCCCAGCGCCAGAACGCCGGCGCAGAACATCAGCGCGCCGACAATCAGGCAGATCTGGCCGAGCACAAACCATTGCGTCTTCGGCTGCCGCGCGATGACAACGCCGCCGGCGAACAGCGCAACGCCCATGGCCACCGCCGTCTCCGGGGTAGGCACCAGCGCCACAGCGCCGAGCGCAATCGCGACCACGCCGAAACCGATCAGGATGTTGAAAGCCAGCGTGCCGACATCCGAGGATGCCAGGCCCTTGAGGCGTTCGGCCTCTTCCGCTGTCAGCTTGCCTTCCTCGACGAGTTTGGAAATATCCAGCGTGATCTTCATCGCCTGCCCCCTGCCGCAATACGTAAGTTTGCTGGCTGAGTAGCGGCATCATGGATGCCCGGGTCAAGCCCGGGCATGACAGAGAATGGCGTTGCTACTTAACCAGCTTCAGCACCGTCGCCGCCGCCATGTACTCCGCGAAGCGGCCTTCGCGGCGTTGCAGTGCCATGTCGTCGAGTCCCCATTGCGACATCTGGTAGTCTTCGTCGACATGCGCCGCCTTCCACGCGGCGGCGGCGTCGAACGCACCGGCGTTGACGGCGAGCGCGATCAAAGCCGAACCGGTCAGAGTCATGATCGAGGCGACCGCACCAAGCCGCCACGGATTTGTGGGAATGCTCGCCGACGCGGCGGCGACCGCCTCTTGCGGCTGCGCGGCAAAGACCACGCCTTCGATTAAGATAAAGCGCGCGCCGAGCTTATCACGCACCCAGGCCAGCACCGGATCCCATTCGGCCTTCTGCCTTTCGACCAGGCCGGGCGGCGTATCGGCGCGATAGCAAACCAGATCGGAGCCGAGATATTGCACGATCTCCTCGACCACCGGCTCGGGCTTCACTGCGACGCCGTCGATGACGACATTGGCCAGCCGCGTCAGCGGCATCGCGAAGGGATCGATGACCTCGACCTGCGCTTCCCATTCCTGTGCGATGGCGTCAGCAAGTTCGCGCCCAGGCGCGACCAGCGCCTTGCGCGCGGGGGTCATCACCTGCTTGCCGTCGAGCAACAGCGGGAAACCCTCGGCGGTCTGCTCGCCAATCTGTGCCGCTTTATAAAAACGCTTGCGCAAGGAGGCGCGCGCGCCCTGCCGCGCCGACACCATCGGGTCGAGCGGCTGGTTGATGAAAATCTCTTCCATGAACTCACGCATGGGCGGCCGCCTTCTCGCTTGAAGGCCACAGCGCAGCCAGCGCCGCATCGAGCGCGGCGAATTCTTCGATGACCGTTCGCGCGCCGGCCTCATGCAGATCGGCGACCGGGTGATAGCCCCACGAGACGCCGATGGCGGCGGCGCCGGCGTTCTTCGCCATGGCCATGTCGAACACGGTATCGCCGATAACGACGGTATTTTCCGGCGCGATGCCGGTCTCGCGCATGGCGTGAAGCACCATGCCGGGATCGGGCTTGGACGGCGCGGTATCTGCGGTCTGTACGGTGACGAAAACACCTTCAAGACCGTGCGTCTCGACCATCGCGGCGACGCCGCGCCGCGACTTGCCGGTGGCGACGCCGAGCACGCAATCGTCGCGCAGGCGCAGGCGGTCGATGGCGGCGCGCGCGCCGGGATACAGCGGCGCCTTCCAGGTGCCGGCCTGCCGCATGGTCGAGAAGGCATCCTTGTAGCTTTGCACCAGACCGTCGATTGGATGATCCTGCCCCGCCGCCAGCGTCTCCATCGCGTTTTTCAGCGACAGGCCAATAATGGCGCGCACGGCTTCCGGCGGCGGACAGGCCAGCCCCTGCCCGCGCCAGGCCAAATCCATCGCCGCACAGATCATGTGCTGGCTGTCCATCAGGGTTCCATCGACGTCGAAAAGCACGAGTTTCATGATGCGCAAGCCTCTAGCAACCACCGTTGTGCGCCGCAACAGACGCGAGCCTCAAAAAGCCTTGATACAACGGAAGGATAAGTAGCCTAAAGCCGTTCTAATCAATAGTATCGGCCTCGGAATCGAGCCGGATACAAGGCCGAGCCGAGGGGAAGCAACGCGAACCGTGCGTACAGAGATCACGCCCGGCCGCGTTTTGAGGTTGCAATGAAAAGTACCGATATTTCCGACCCGCAGTATTTCCACAAAGTGGTCGACTGCCAGTACGCCTGCCCGGCGCACACGCCCGTCCCCGAATACATCCGCATGATCGCCGCCGGACGTTACGGCGACGCCTACATGGTGAACTGGAAGTCGAATGTGTTTCCGGGAATTCTCGGCCGCACCTGCGACCGCCCGTGCGAACCGGCCTGCCGGCGCGTGCGCGTCGAGGAAGAACCGGTCGCGATTTGCCGCCTGAAGCGCGTCGCCGCCGATTTCAAGGAAGACGTCACCGCGCGCATGCCGAAGCCGGCGCAGCGCCGCAACGGCAAGCGCATCGCGCTGGTCGGCGGCGGTCCGGCGTCATTGACGGTGGCGCGCGATCTGGCGCCGCTCGGCTACAGCGTCACCGTGTTCGACGGCGACAAGAAAGCCGGCGGCATGATCCGCACGCAAATCCCGAAATTCCGCCTACCCGATTCAGTCATCGACGAAGAAACCAATTACGTGCTCGATCTCGGCGTCGATTTCCGCGGCGGCCAGCGTATTGAGTCCATGAAGGCGCTGCTGGCCGAAGGGTGGGACGCGATCTTTGTCGGCACCGGCGCGCCGCGCGGCCGCGACCTCGATTTGCCCGGCCGCAAGGAAGCCGCCGCCAACATCCATATCGGCATCGACTGGCTGTCGTCGGTGTCGTTCGGCCACATCACCAAGATCGGCCGCCGCGTCATCGTGCTCGGCGGCGGCAACACGGCGATGGACTGCTGCCGTTCGTCGCGCCGTCTCGGCGGCGACGAAGTGCAGGTCGTGGTGCGCTCCGGCTTCGACGAGATGAAGGCGAGCCCTTGGGAAAAAGAAGACGCCCAGCACGAAGGCATTCCGATCCATAACTTTCTGGTGCCGAAGGAATTCACCCACGACAACGGCAAGCTTACCGGCGTCGTGTTCGAAAAGGTGAAAGCCGAATTCGACGCCAAGGGCCGGCGCAAGCTCGTGAATGCCGGCGAACCCGATCAGCACTTCCCCTGCGACGACGTGCTGGTCGCCGTCGGCCAGGAGAATGCGTTTCCGTGGATCGAACGCGACGCCGGCATCGATTTCGACGAATGGAATATGCCGAAGGTCGACACGGTGACGTTCCAGTCGAGTAACCGCAAAGTCTTCTTCGGCGGCGACGCCGCCTTCGGCCCGAAGAACATCATCTGGGCGGTGGCGCACGGCCACGAAGCCGCCGTGTCGATCGACAAGATGCTCAATGGCGAGGACATCGCCGACCGGCCGATGCCGGCGGTCGAAGTGATGAGCCAGAAGATGGGCATTCACGAATGGTCCTATGACAACGAGATCGATCTCGACAAACGCTACAAGGTGCCGCACCGCGATCTCGGCATCGCGCTGAAGGACATCAAGTCCGAGGTCGAATTGGGCTTCGACGTCGAACTGGCGCTGAAAGAAGCCAGCCGCTGCCTGAACTGCGACGTCCAGACGGTGTTCAGCGCGCCTTTGTGCATCGAGTGCGATGCCTGCGTCGATATCTGCCCGATGGACTGCATTACGTTCACGCAAAACGGCGAGGAAGCCGAACTGCGCACGCGGCTGACCGCGCCGGCGCTCAATCTCACCCAGGATCTCTATGCTCAGGACGGCCTGAAGACCGGCCGCGCCATGATCAAGGACGAAGACGTCTGTCTGCATTGCGGCCTGTGCGCCGAACGCTGTCCGACCGGCGCCTGGGACATGCAGAAGGTCTTGCTCGAAATCACCCACGCAGGTAACTCATGCCGACCCCCTCGCCGATCAGCCGCGTAAACGACTTCGTCATCCGTTTCGCCAACGTCAACGGCTCCGGCTCGGCGAGCGCCAACGAGATGTTCGCCCGCGCCATCATCCGCATGGGCGTGCCGGTGGCGCCGCGCAACATCTTCCCGTCGAACATTCAAGGGCTGCCGACCTGGTACGAGGTGCGCGTCACCGAGGCCGGCCATCTCGGCGCCCGCGGCGGCATCGACATGATGGTGGCGATGAACCCGCAAACCTTCGACAAGGATATCGCTTCGATCGAGCCCGGCGGCTACGTGTTCTACGATTCGACCAAGGAATTGCCGGCATCGAAGTTCCGCCCGGACATCACCGTTATCGGCATGCCGCTGACCGCGATCTGCAACCGCGAATACACCGATCCGCGCCAGCGTCAGTTATTCAAAAACATCATCTATATCGGCGCGCTGTCGGCGCTGCTCGACATGGACATCAAGGCGGTCGAGCAACTGATCGGCGAGCAGTACAAGAGCAAGCCGAAGCTGATCGAGCCGAACGTCAAGGCGCTGCATATCGGCCGCGATTACGCGGTGCTCAACCTCGCCTGCCCGATCGGGCTGCGCGTGCGCAAGGCCGACAAGGTCGGCGACCGCATTTTCATCGAAGGCAATAACGCGGCGGCCTTGGGCGCGGTTTATGGCGGCGCCACGGTCTGCGCCTGGTATCCGATCACGCCATCGTCCGGCCTGGCCGACGCCTTCACCAGGCATTGCGAGAAACTGCGCGTCGACCCGGACACCAAGAAGGCGAAATACGCCATCGTGCAGGCCGAAGACGAGCTGTCCTCGATCGGCATGGTGATCGGCGCTTCCTGGAACGGCGCGCGCTCCTTTACCGCAACCTCCGGCCCCGGCATCTCATTGATGCAGGAGTTCATCGGGCTCGCCTATTTCGCCGAAATTCCGGCGGTGATTTTCGACGTGCAGCGCGCCGGCCCATCGACCGGCATGCCGACGCGGACGCAGCAGTGCGATATCATTTCGTGCGCCTATGCCTCGCATGGCGACACCAAGCATGTGCTGCTTTTCCCGGAGAACCCGGCGGAATCGTTCGAGTTCGGCGCGGTCGCCTTCGATCTCGCCGACCGGCTGCAAACGCCGGTCTTCGTCATGCTCGATCTCGACATCGGCATGAACCATCATCTGTCGCGGCCCTTGGCCTGGGACGACAGCAAGAAGTTCGACCGCGGCAAGGTGATGACCGCGGAGGAACTGGACGCCGGCCGCGACTTCGGCCGCTATCTCGACGTCGACGGCGACGGCATTCCGTACCGCACCTATCCCGGCACGCACCCGACCAAGGGTTCGTTCTTCACCCGCGGCACCTCGCGCGACCGCTACGCCAAATACACCGAGGAAGGCGCGCCTTACGTCGACAACATGCAGCGGCTGGTGCGCAAGTTCGACACCGCCAAGGACCTGGTGCCGCGGCCGTTGCAGGCCAATTCAGGCAAGGCGACCAAATACGGCGTCATCTATGTCGGCTCGACGTCGCCGGCGATGGACGAAGCCATCCACATGATCGAAGGCCGCGGCCACGCCATCGACCGCATGCGCATCCGCGCCTTCCCGTTCCATTCCTCGGTCAACAGTTTCGTCGCCGACCACGATTTCGTTTTTGTCGTCGAACAGAACCGCGACGCGCAACTGCGCTCGCTGATCGTCAACGAATGCGGCATCGATCCGGTGCGGCTGGTGCCGATCCTGCATTACGACGGCACGCCGATCACGGCGCGCTTCATCGCCAAGGCGATCGGCGACCATCTCGACCAGTTGAAGGTGACGCCGATGAAGGTGACCTCATGACCTATCTCGCCAAGCCGAAATTTCACCACCCGAACCTGCCGAAGAACGATCTCGGCTACACCCACCGCGATTACGAAGGCACGGTGTCGACGTTGTGTGCCGGCTGCGGCCATGACTCGATCACGGCGGCGATCATCCAGGCCTGCTTCGAGCTGTCGATCGAGCCGCACCGCGTGGCGAAGATTTCCGGCATCGGCTGCTCATCGAAGACGCCGACCTATTTCCTCGGCAATTCGCACGGCTTCAATTCGGTGCACGGCCGCATGCCGTCGGTCTTGACCGGCGCCAACCTCGCCAACCGCGATTTGATTTATCTCGGCGTCTCCGGCGACGGCGACTCGGCGTCCATCGGCTTCGGCCAGTTCGCCCATGCGCTGCGGCGCGGCGTCAACATGACCTATATCGTCGAGAACAACGGCGTTTACGGCCTGACCAAAGGCCAGTTCTCGGCCACCGCCGACCGCGGCTCGAAATCGAAGCGCGGCGTCGTCAATACCGACAACTCTATCGATCTGGCCGCGATCGCGCTGCAGCTCGGCGCGTCCTTCGTCGCCCGCTCCTTCTCCGGCGACAAGCAGCAACTGGTGCCGATCATCAAGGCGGCCATCGCGCACAAGGGCGCGGCTTTCATCGACATCATCAGCCCTTGCGTGGCGTTCAACAATCATGCCGGCTCGACCAAGAGCTTCGACTTCGTGCGCGAGCACAACGAGGCGGTCAACCGGCTCGACGTGATTTCCAGCCGCATGCCGATCGAGGTAAAATACGATCCGGGCACCGTCGAGATCGTCGAACAGCATGACGGCTCGACCATCGCGCTGCGCAAGCTCGACGCCGATTATCAAGTGCACGACCGCGCCGCCGCGCATGGCTTTCTCCAGCATCACGCCGCCAAGGGCCAGATCGTCACCGGCTTGCTGTATGTGGAAAAGGATGCCGACGACCTGCACGCGCATTTGCACACGGTCGATACGCCGCTCAACGCGCTGAATGAAAAAGAGCTGTGCCCGGGCCAGGCCGCGCTCGACAAATTCAACGCGAGCATGCGGTAACGGCTGGATCAGGCCGCGCGGATGACGCCGGCCGGCGTCAACTGGCCGACGGAGACCTGATTGCGGCCGGCCGCCTTTGCGGCATAGAGCAGCCGGTCGGCGAATTCGACCAGCGCCGCCGGTTCGCCGCTCAGGTTCTTGGCGGTCGCTGCGCCGATGCTGATGGTCAGGCGCGGGCCCGCCGGAGAGCGCGGATGCGCGATGTCGGCTTGGCGCAAAGCCGCCGCCAGTTTATTGGCCACCGCCAGCGCGCCGGCGGTGCCGATTTCCGGCATCAGCACGACGAATTCCTCGCCGCCATAGCGCGCCACGATATCGCCAGGACGGCCGATCGTGTCGACCAGCAAGTGCGCCAGTTCGCGCAGGCAGGCATCGCCCTGCGGATGGCCGCAATAATCGTTGTAGGCCTTGAAGTGATCGACATCGATCATCAACAGCGACAAAGGCGCGCCGGCGCGGCGGCAGCGCCGCCATTCGCGCGCGAGCGCGGCATCGAAGCGGCGGCGGTTGGCGATGCCGGTCATCGCGTCGGTCGACAGCAAATGACGCATCACCAGGCCTTGCCCATATTGCATGCGCTGGCTGCGCTGCAATGAATTGGCGGCGGTGAAGCCGAGCGCGTTGGCAAGGAACACCCAGACCAGGCCGCGGTAAAACACATCGGGCGTCAGCACGTCGCCGAGCACTTGCAGCCACCAGAACGGCGCGACGCAGGAGAACAGCGCGGCGACCGCCACCGAGCCGGACAGCCTGATCGGCAGATAGAGATAGATGACGAAGACGATGCCGACCATCAAGGTCGTCCACATGTCGGCCGTGTCGGGGCGCAGCGTCAGCAGACTCAGGCGCGTGAGCGTACCGACCACGATCGCCACCATCATCAGCGTCTGCAGCACATGCGGCGAACGCAGACGCAGTGCGACGCAGAAGCCGACGATCGGCATGACGACGCCGGCAATGGTCGGGATCAAAGTCGATTGAAACGACGGCGCGTTCGTGAAATAGCCGACCAGAAAATTCAGGACGCTCGCCACCGCGACCAGGCCGGTCAGCAACAGGACCCGGCGGCGGTCGTCGGCGAAACGATGCAGCAGGTAGTCCTGCTCAATTTGCGGATCGACGAGGCGCGCGCTCCATCGCGTCACCGCCACCGGGGTTAATTCCGGTTCGGCGCCCAAGCACTCTTTGGCGGCGTTGCTGCGCGCGTCAGTCAATGGACCCCTACTCCCTTGGGCATCCATATAGAGCGTCAGCCGTTGACAAAGTCCTAGCGGGAACCCGGCCGGTGTTTCGCCATGCCCCACATCGCTCACGTCATCTCAGACGGTTAACGATTCCTTGCGGCGGCATTGCCAGACACTATGCCGCGGTTCCATGCGCGGAACCCAGGCGCAGGGCCGCACGTTGCACCGCAACCCACCTCGCACCAGGCGGCACAATGGCGAAAAGCGGCTCCCCGACCGCCGGCAAGAAGCGCGACACAGCCAGGCATCCCCGCCACGGCATCAGCAACCGCGAGGTCAATGACGTCGAAGAGCTGTCGATGCCGCGCACGCCAGTGGTCTACGAAGTGGTGCGGCGGCTCGGCGAAGAGGAATTGCAACGCCCTGCAACATCGCTGTGGTGGTCCGGCGTCGCTGCCGGACTCTCGATCAGCTTCTCGCTCCTGGCGCAGGCGGTGCTGCTGACGCATCTGCCGGATACCGAGTGGCGGCCGCTGGTCGTCGGCCTCGGCTACAGCGTCGGCTTTCTCATGGTGGTGCTCGGCAAGCAGCAACTGTTCACCGAAACCACCATTACAGTGGTGCTGCCGTTTCTGAAGGATACGTCCTGGCTAAATTTCTGGCGGATCTCCCGGCTGTGGGCGATCGTGCTCGCCGCCAACTTGACCGGCACGTTCATCGCATCGGTGTTCTGCACCTTCACGCCGGTGCTGAAGCCGGAGTTGCTCGCCGGCATGATCGAGGTCAGCCGGCATCTGACCGGGATGGGCTGGTTCGAGACACTGCTTGCCGGCGTCAGCTCCGGCTTCCTAATCGCGGCGATGGTGTGGATGATCCCGAACGCCGAGACCGCCAAATTCGCCGTCATCACTTTGATGACTTACCTGATCGCGGTCGGCGGCTTCACCCATATCGTCACCGGCAGTATGGACGCCTTCATGCTGATGCTGAACGGCGAATGGCCATGGTGGCAGGTGATCGTGCAGTTCATGATTCCGGTCTTGATCGGCAATATCATCGGCGGCACGGCGTTGTTCGCGGTGATTTCCTATGCGCAGGTGATGGAGGAGATTTAACGTCATTCCGGGGCGCGCTGAAGGCGCGAACCCGGAATCCAGAGCCACACACTATGGCTTCACATCCAGCTCTGGATTCCGGGTTCCGGCCTTCGGCCGGCCCCGGAATGACGCGTTGCTACTGATTAATACAGCCGCCAACGTAAGCCTCGCGGTTGCCGGTGGCGTCGCCATAGACCCCGGCCTGATGCTGGCAGCGCAAGGCGCGGTCCTGTCCGGTTTCGCGGCCGCCCGGCCCTGCTCCAGGCAGCGCCGGCAGGTTCGGCAACAGACGGCCGGTTTCCGGTACATAGATCGGCGGTGGTGTTTGCGGGTTAGCCTGCATGGATGGCAGCGCCGTGCGCGGCGGCCTCACCCGCTGCTGCGTGCCGCGCGGTGATTTGTACTTCGGCGCCAGCCAGGGTTCCGACGCTTTCGGCTGCCGCGGGCCCGGCTCCGGCTGCATGATGGTGTAGGGATCGTCAACCGTCTGCGCACGCACGGACAAAGCCGGCGCGAGCATCACGGCAATCGCCAAAGCTATGACAACACGGCCTTGCATCCCCTTGAAATGGGGATCCTCAAGTGTGTTGGCTAGTCCTCTTCCGGCGCGTCGACGATCGGGTCATAGCGCTCCATATCGAAACCGAGCAGGTTCCACGACTGCTGCATATGCGGCGGCAGCGGCGCCGAAATGTCGATGGTGCCGCCGCGCGGATGCGGCACGACGATGCGCCGCGCCAGAAGATGCAGCCGGTTCTGAATGCCGCCGGGCAGTTCCCAGTTTTCGATGTTGAAGTATTTCGGATCGCCAATGATCGGATTGCCGACATGGGCCATATGCGCGCGCAACTGATGGGTGCGGCCTGTGACGGGCTTCAATGAAATCCAGGCGAGCTTCTGCGCCGCGGTTTCGACCACGGCGTAATAGGTCACGGCGTGCACGGCATCCTTCTCGCCATGCGACGCGATGCGCATGTACGAATCTTCCTCGTCTTCGTATTTGGCGAGATAGGTCGAGACCCGGCCCTGCTTCGGTTTCGGCACGCCTGCGACCAAAGCCCAATAGATCTTGCGCGCGGCGCGGGTGCGGAAGGTCTTGGCCAATGCGGCGGCGGCGAAGCGAGTCTTGGCGACGAGCAGACAGCCGGCGGTGTCCTTGTCGAGACGATGCACCAGACGCGGACGCTGCGCATCGGCATGCGGCGCGCGCAACGACTCCAGCATGTCGTCGATATTTTCCTTGACGCCGGAGCCGCCCTGCACGGCCAGACCGTAAGGCTTGTTCAAGACCAGAACGTCGTCGTCTTCCGACAGAGTGATCGAGCGCAGGAATTCGCGGTCCTTCATCGCTTGAGGGGCTTCCTCGCGCACCTTCGGCGCTTCCAGTTGCAGCGGCGGAATGCGCACGGCCTGCCCCGCGACGAGACGGCTCTTCGGCTCGGTGCGGCGGCTGTTCACGCGCACTTCGCCCTTGCGGACGATGCGCTGGATGTGACTGAACGACAGGCCGGGAAAGCGCGCTTCGAAGAAGCGGTCGACGCGCATGCCGTCTTCATCCGGCGTGACGAAAATGGTCTGCACGCCGGCGGAATAATTCGCCGGGTTCGGCACGGCTTTGGGCTTCGGCGCGGAGGACGCCGCCATCGCGGTCTTGGTCGAGAACGAATTGTCGCGCGGCGGACGAGCCGGGAAAGCGCGGCCCTTCTCGTTGCGGATCGATCCGGCCGGCGCATCCGGGCGGCTGCGCGAGCGCGCACCCGGCCGTGCGCCGGGCTGCGCAGCGGCGCGCGGCCCCGGCTTGACGTCGAACTTGGCATCGAAGCGGCGATTGGGGCGGCCTTCGGATGGCGCTTCAAAACGCGCGCCGGGCCTGCTGCCCGACTTGCTGGCGAATTTGGCGCCCGATGATTTGCCGCCGGAGCGCTTGCCCTTGAAGTCGCCACGCATATCGCGGCTTTTGCCGTCGGCTTTGCCGGCGAACTTGCCGCCCGGTTTGCCGTCGCTGCGGTCGCGCTGGCGGTCCTGACGGCCGCCGCGCCCGGCGGGCGCCCGCTTGCCGGTTGGCGCACGGCCAACCGACGATTTGCCGTTGCCGGGCCGCGGGCCTTCTCTGCCGCTTCTCATCAAACTTGCTCCAACCTGGGGTATTCACGCGCTGCGCGCGGCCCAAAAGGCGTCTGTAGCACAGGCCGCCGGTTTAAGGCGTTTTTCGGGTTCGCCGCCGGCAATCGGCGCACCGGGGCGCTTTTTGCGTTAATGGCAGCGCTGAAGCTCGCCCCGGGGCGTGCGATCCCAGGTCAAAGCCAACTTCCCGGCGCGCGGATGCAGCGAAACCGGCACCGAACGCTCTCCATCGGCGCCCCAGCACAGAGCCTGGATGTAGACCGCCTCGCCGGCTTTATACATGCGGCCGATGCGGCAGCTATCGCCCTGCCAGCGCACAGCATAGCTGGTCACGACCAGCGGCGTCGCTGCGAAAAAGCCGCCGTCGCAGGCGGCCTTGTCGGCGGCCCAGCGTCCGGTGAGTTTCTCGGCGGCGTGTGCCGGCACGCAGAAGGCGACGGCAAGGGCGGCCAGCACCGCCGCTTTCAGACAAGTCATTCGCCGCCCCGCTCTTTCCGTATCTTGGCCCAGTAGTCGAGCCGCTTGCGAATCTCGCGTTCGAATCCGCGTTCCGGCGGGTTGTAGAACTGCTGGCGCGGCAGTGCATCGGGAAAATAGTTCTGGCCGGAAAAGGCTTCCTCGGTGTCGTGGTCGTAGGTGTAGCCGCGGCCGTAGCCTTCCGACTTCATCAGATTGGTCGGCGCGTTGAGAATGTGCTTGGGCGGCACCAGCGAGCCGGCGGACTTGGCGACCGCTTTGGCGGCGCCATAGGCGGCGTAGCCGGCATTCGATTTCGGCGCGGTGGCGACATAAAGCACGGCCTGCGCGATGGCCAATTCGCCTTCGGGGGAGCCGAGGAAGTCGTAGGCCTCCTTGGCGGCATTGGCGATGACAAGCGCCTGCGGATCGGCGAGACCAATGTCTTCGATCGCCATGCGCACAACGCGGCGACAGATATAAAGCGGCGGTTCGCCGGCATCGAGCATGCGGGCGAGATAATACAATGCCGCGTCCGGATCGGAACCGCGCACCGATTTATGCAAAGCCGAGATGAGATTGTAGTGGCCGTCCTGCGCCTTGTCGTAGATCGGCGCGCGACGTTGCACGATCTCCTGCAGCTTGGCCTGATCGAAGATTTCGCCCGGCCGCGCCGAGCGCCAGACTTCTTCGGCGAGTGTCAGCGAAGCGCGGCCATCGCCGTCGGCCATGCTGGCGAGCGCGGTGCGCGCGCCTTCATCCAGCGGCAGCTTTTTGCCTTCGAGCTCTTCGGCGCGCGCCAGCAGTTTCTCGATCGCGGCGGCATCGAGCGACTTGAACACCAGCACACGCGCGCGCGACAGAAGAGCGGCGTTGAGTTCGAAGGACGGATTTTCCGTGGTGGCGCCGACCAGCACAATGGTGCCGTCTTCCATCACCGGCAAAAACGAATCCTGTTGCGCACGGTTGAAGCGATGCACCTCGTCGACGAACAGCAAGGTGCCCTTGCCGCTTTCGCGGCGCAGGCGCGCGGCGTCGAACACTTTTTTGAGGTCGGCGACGCCGGAGAACACCGCCGAGATCTGCTCGAAGTGCAGTTCGGTGGCGTCGGCGAGCAAGCGCGCCACGGTGGTCTTGCCGGTGCCGGGCGGCCCCCAGAACACAAGGCTGCCGAGCGAGCGCGTCGACAGCATGCGGGTGAGCACGCCGTCGGGGCCGAGCAGATGATCCTGCCCGACCACTTCGTCGAGCTTCGATGGCCGCAATTTGTCGGCGAGCGGCCGCGGCGCGTCCTTGTCGAGGCCGGCGGCGGCGAACAGATTGGGCCCGGATTGGGGGCGCGAAATCATCCGCCGAACACCGCGGAAATTTTCTGGCCGCGGCGGACGATATTGATGCGCCAGGCGCCGCTCGGCGTTCTTGCCGCGGCATCCAGATCTTTGGTCCGAACAATGCGCTTGCCGTTGACCTCCTCGATCACGTCGCCGCGCTGGAAGCCGAGATTGCTGGCATAGGAGCCGTTATCGACATCGAGCACGACGACACCGGCATCAATCTGCACCTGCAATTCGTCGGCCAAAGCCGGCGACAGATTGGCGACCTTGACGCCGGAGAATGGCGAGCGCGAGCGAATAGTGATTTCCTCGCGCGGGAAGTCCGGCGCGGTTTGCAGCGCGACGGTCGCCGCCAGTTCCTGCCCGGCGCGGACGATGCCGAGCTTGGCGCTGCCGCCAAGCGGCTTGGTGGCGAATCGATAATCGAAGGCATTGGTGTCGTCGACCGCCTGCCCGTCCACGGAGACGATGAGATCGCCGGGCTTGAGGCCGCCGCGCGCCGCCGGGCCGTTCGGCGTGACGCTCGAGACCAGCGCGCCGGCCGGCCGCTTCAGGCTCATGCTGTCGGCAATGTCGGCGGTGACGGCTTGCAGCTTGGCCCCTAACCACGGGCGCTTCACCGCGCTGCCGCCGGTCTTGGCCGACGTCACGACGACGCGCACCATATTGGCAGGGATCGCAAATCCAACGCCTTGCGAACCGCCGGAGCGCGAGAAGATCGCCGTGTTGATGCCGACGAGCTTGCCGGTGAGATCGACCAGTGCGCCGCCGGAATTGCCGGGATTAATGGCGGCATCGGTCTGGATGAAGAACTGATAGTCAGAGACGCCGACCTGCGTGCGCGCCAGGGCCGACACGATGCCGTGCGTCACGGTCTGGCCGACGCCGAACGGATTGCCGATGGCGAGCACAACATCGCCGACTTCCAGCGTGTCGGAATTGGCGAAGTCGAGCACCGGAAATTTTTCGCTCGCGGTCTTGATGCGCAGCACCGCCAGATCGGTGCGCGGGTCTTTCAAAACGACCGTGGCCTCGAATTCGCGCTTGTCGGCGAGCGACACCTTGATCTCGTCCGCGCCTTCGATGACGTGCACATTGGTGACGACCAGGCCCGAGGCATCGACGATGACGCCGGAGCCGAGCGAGCGCTGCGTCTGGTTGGGACCTTGGCCCGGCACGCCGAAGAAGCGGCGGAAGATCGGGTCCTCGAACAGCGGATTGCGGGTCTGCACCGTCTTGGCGGCGTAGACATTGACCACGGCCGGCGCCACGCGCTGCACGACAGGCGCGTAGGACAGCCGCAGCTCGGCGGCGTTGGGCACGCGGCGCTCCAGAGCGGGGCCTTGTACGCTCCCTTGCGCCTGCGCCGAAACCGGCAGCAAGGCCGCGGCTGCCAACACGCTGAACAGGGCAAAACGGACCTTCAAAACCATGTCGATTCTTCTCCAGCGTCGCCTCTCCGATATAGGCTCAGCGGCAGGCGGATTGAAGGCATTCCCGGCCTTGTCCGTGGCTTTTCGCCCTGTTTTTGCGTTCTTGCCAGCACGGCGGCGGCGCGGCATGAGGATCGTCCAACTTGAACGAGGAGCACGCCCATGAAGGCCGTCGGTTATCTCAAATCATTGGCTATCAGCGAGCCGGACGCGCTCATCGACATCACCGCCGACAACCCCGCCCCCACGGGGCGCGACCTGCGCGTCGCGGTCAAGGCCGTGTCGGTCAACCCGGTCGATACCAAAGTGCGCATGCGCGCCGCGCCCGGCGCCGGCGAACCGGCCAAGGTGCTCGGCTACGACGCCTCAGGCGTGGTCGAGGCGGTCGGTCCCGGCGTGAGCCTATTCAAGGTTGGCGATGAGGTCTTCTACGCTGGCTCGATCACGCGGCCCGGCACCAATTCGGAATTCCATCTGGTCGACGAGCGCATCGCCGGCTTCAAGCCGAAGTCGCTGTCCTTCGCGCAGGCCGCGGCGCTGCCACTGACCGGCATCACCGCCTGGGAATTGCTGTTCGACCGCTTCGGCGTCGCGCCCGGCAAGACGCCGGATGGTCGCGCCCTCCTCGTCATCGGCGGCGCCGGCGGCGTCGGCTCGATGATGATCCAGTTGGCGAAGCGGCTCACTGCGCTGACCGTGATCGCCACCGCGTCGCGGCCGGAAAGCGCGGCCTGGTGCAGAAAGCTGGGCGCCGATCACGTCATCGACCATAGCAAGCCGATGGCCGACCAGCTCAAGGCGATCGGTCATCCCACGGTGGCGTTGATCGCCAGCATGACCGGCACCGAGCAGCATTACCCGGCGATTTTCGACATCATCGCGCCGCAGGGCAAGTTCGGCCTGATCGACGACCCGAAGACGCTCGACGCCATGGCGCTCAAACGCAAGGCGGTGTCGATCCATTGGGAGTTCATGTTCGTGCGGCCGATGTTCGGAACGCCGGACATGATCGCGCAGCACAAATTGCTCAACGAGATTTCGGCAATGATCGACGGCGGCCTCATCGTCACCACGGCGGCGACGGCGCTGTCGCCGATCAATGCCGCCAATCTGAAAAAGGCGCATGCCCAGATCGAAAGCGGCACGACGATCGGCAAGGTGGTGCTGGAGGGGTGGTAATTCTTTCTTCCCTCTCCCCGTTCTTACGGGGAGAGGTGAAGAAAGCCTACTCCTTCACCGGCACCGTGCGCAGATAGGCCACCATTGCGTCGAGATCGTCAGCGGTCATGCGCGCGTAATACGGATAGCCCATCGGCGGCTTGAGCGGCGAGCCGTCCTTGCGGACGCCCTTGGTGATCGCCGCCTTGATCTCGGCATCGCTCCAGTCGCCGATACCTTTGGTCTTGTGCGGGGTGATGTTGCGCGACACCGACTTGCCCCACGGCCCGGGAAATTCCATGCCGCCTTTGCCAAGATCGCCGACAAAGTCCTTGCCCTTGGCGCCGAACGGCGTGTGGCACTCCATGCAGTGGCCGATGGTGACGAGGTAGAAGCCGTTCTTCACCTTGTCCGTCAGCATCGCCTCCGTGTACGGCTTCTCCGAACCGGGAAATGCATGGTGCGGCAGCGCGATTTTGTAGACCGGGTCCGGCACCTTGTTCTTGACTGGCTTGACCGTGCGCAAATAGGCGACGATGGCATCCATGTCGCTCTCGGTGACGATGCCATAAAACGCGGTCGGCATGATTTCAGCGACCTGCACGCCGTTCGGCCGTTTGCCGGTGCGCAATAGCGTCTTGATCTGCGCATCGGTCCAGTTGCCGATGCCGGTTTCCTTGTCCTGCGTGATGTTGGAGCCGGTCACCTTGAACGGTGGTTCGTCGAAGGTGATGCCGCCAGACAAGGCCCTGCTGAAGTCCGGGCCGTTCGGGCCCATCGGGGTGTGGCAGTTCTGGCAGGTCATCACGGTATTGACGAGATAGCTGCCGCGTTCGACCTGCGGCGATTGCGCTTGCGCGGTGGCGGTCAATCCCGGCAGCATGACACAAAATACCAACACCAAAAGCCCGGTGCGGATCATCGGAAATCTCCCCTTACGGCTGTTTCGATTGGCCGTTCGGATATCATAATACCGCCCGGCCGATGTGACGGCCAACACAGATTTGAATCTTTCCAACATTCGTTCGGTGGCCAACTCGCAATTGAAAAAGCCCGGGCCAAAGGTCCGGGCTTTCTTGATGGGTAAATCGGTCGTCAGAAATGGCAGTTCAGCAGGCGAAGCGGCTGCCCTGCCCGGATTTCTTGGCCTGACCCGGCGGGCAGAAGCCCATGGCGTTGGATCCGCGCGTGCGCGCATTGGCCCGCCCTTTGGCGCCATGTTTGCCGGCGGCAATATCGGCGCGATCAAGGCCCCGCTCCGAGCCGGGCGCGGTCATAAAACTCGATTGACCGGCTCCGCGGCCGCCGCCCTGCCCGCCGCTCTTGCCTTGGGCCGAAGCAGCCGACGCCCCCAACGCGGCGGTCAACGCGAATATACCGGCGGCAACGAAAAACTTTTTCATGGCGCAATCCTTCTGCTCGTCCGCGACGCTAGCGGCCGATGTGATGAATCTTTCTCGAATGGCGAGTACAGACCAACCTGCGGGGACACCGCATGGTTCCGCTGCGCAGGCGCTAATCGGCGGCAAGACTAATAGAGACTTAGCGCCCACCCGCCTTTTCAAGGGCGGCGGCCATCGCGGTAAAGCCGCGGCGGCGGGCGTGGGCAAGCGGCGTCACGCCGTCGCGATCGGCCAAGTTCACGTTCGCGCCGGCGGCCACGAGCAGCCGGACGATCTCGATGTGAGCCGCCCCGCCATCGCCGAGGATGACGGCCTCCAGCAGAGCGGTCCAGCCGAGCTTGTTGACGTGATCCTTGTCGATTGTCGTCGCCAGCAGGATGCGCACGGTCTCGACATGACCGTGATGCGCGGCGGGGATCAGCGCGGTGCCGCCGTAGCGGTTGGTGCTCTTCAAGTCGGCGCCGGCGGCCAGCGTCATCCCGAGGATTTCGTTGCGCCCTTCCGCGCCGGCATAGAGAAACGGGCTGTCGCCGATAGCGTCCTTGGCATTGACGTCGGCGCCGGCGGCGATCAACCGGCGCGCGACTTCTATCTGGTTGGCGTGGGTCGCGGCCATCAGGGCCGCATTCTGCTCCGGCGACGCCTGTGCGATAGCGGCGGCACAAAACAAAAGGGCGGCGCCAAGCGCCGCCCTAAAATGATGTTGAAGCGAAGCCACGTTTACGCGGCCTCGTCCTCGGAAGCCTTCTTGGCTTGCACCGGGCCTGAATCTTTGCCCTTGGCCTCGACGTCGCGGTCGACGAATTCGATGACGGCGACGGCGGCATTGTCGCCGTGCCGGAAGCCCGCCTTCATGATGCGGGTGTAGCCGCCCTGGCGGTCCTTGTAGCGCGGCGCGATGACGTCGATTAGCTTCTTGACCATGGCGACATCGCCGAGTTCGGAGATGGCCTGGCGGCGGGCGGCGAGATCGCCCTTCTTGCCGAGCGTCACCAGCTTCTCGACGATCGGACGAAGCTCTTTCGCCTTCGGCAGCGTCGTGACGATCTGCTCGTGCTTGATCAACGAGGCGGCCATGTTCGCGAACATCGACATACGGTGCGAAGAATGACGACCTAACTTGCGATAAACTTTTCCGTGACGCATCGCGAAAACTCCCTGCCTCTATCCTGTATGCACCGGAGAATTCCGGCACGCCGCGGAAGGCGGCTTTAAAATCCCGGGCTGATAATTCAGCCCGGGGAATGGTTGGTCTAGTAGTGGTCTTCGAAGCGCTTGGCCAGCTCTTCGATGTTTTCCGGCGGCCAGCCGGGCACTTCCATGCCGAGATGCAGGCCCATCTGCGCCAGCACTTCCTTGATCTCGTTGAGCGACTTGCGGCCGAAGTTCGGCGTGCGCAGCATTTCGGCTTCGGTCTTCTGAACGAGATCGCCGATGTAGACGATGTTGTCGTTCTTGAGACAGTTGGCCGAACGCACCGACAGCTCCAGCTCGTCGACCTTCTTAAGGAACGCCGGGTTGAAGGCGAGATCCGGAATGGTCTCGGTCGCCTGTTCCTTGCGCGGCTCTTCGAAGTTCACGAAGACGTTGAGCTGGTCCTGGAGGATGCGCGCCGCATAAGCGAGCGTATCGTCCGGCGTGACCGCGCCGTTGGTTTCGATGGTCATGGTCAGCTTGTCGTAATCGAGGATCTGCCCTTCGCGGGTGTTCTCGACCTTGTAAGACACCTTGCGTACCGGCGAATACAGCGAGTCGACCGGAATCAGACCGATTGGCGCGTCTTCGGGACGGTTGCGCTCGGCCGGGACGTAGCCCTTGCCGGTGTTGACGGTGAATTCCATGCGGATCTCGGCGCCCTCGTCCAGCGTGCAGAGCACGAGGTCGGGGTTGAGCACGACGACGTCGCCGACGGTCTGGATGTCGCCGGCGGTGACTGTGCCGGGACCCTGTTTCTTGACCACCATGCGCTTCGGGCCTTCGCCCTGCATCTTGATGGCGATGTCCTTGATGTTGAGGACCATGTCGGTGACGTCCTCGCGCACGCCGGCGATCGAGGAGAATTCATGCAGCACGCCATCGATGTGCACCGACTGCACGGCGGCGCCCTGCAACGACGACAGCAGAATGCGGCGCAGCGCGTTGCCAAGGGTCACGCCAAAACCGCGTTCAAGCGGCTCGGCAACAACCGTGGCGATGCGCGCCGGGTCGGACCCGGCGGTCACCTGGAGCTTGTTCGGCCTGATCAATTCCTGCCAATTTTTCTGGATCACATCTTCACCCATTATGCAGCGCTGGTTCCACGCCCGAAGGCTTCTGCCAGCGCACCCCACCCGCCGTGTGGGGGGAAAAATTCGGCGGCAGCGGACGCGCCCGTGCGCATCCGCTTCAATCAGTCAGACTTTAGACGCGACGACGCTTACGCGGACGGCAGCCATTGTGCGGGATCGTCGTGACGTCGCGGATCGAGGTGACGGTGAAGCCCGACGCCTGCAAAGCGCGCAGTGCCGACTCGCGTCCCGAACCCGGACCCGACACTTCGACTTCCAGCGTGCGCATGCCGTGCTCTTGCGCCTTCTTGGCGGCGTCTTCGGCGGCCATCTGCGCCGCGTAAGGCGTCGATTTGCGCGAGCCCTTGAAGCCCATCGTGCCCGAGGACGACCAGGCGATGGCGTTGCCCTGCGCGTCCGTAATGGTGATCATGGTGTTGTTGAACGACGCGTTGACGTGCGCGACGCCCGACGCGATGTTCTTGCGTTCGCGCCGGCGGACGCGGGTGGCTTCTTTGGCCATAGTCAGTCCTTTCGAGGTCCACGATTGATCGCCGTTTCACGGGCGGTGCGCGGACGTGTGCAGAAAATTTATGTGGTCTTCTTCTTGCCGGCGATGGTCTTGGCCGGGCCCTTGCGGGTGCGCGCATTGGTATGCGTGCGCTGGCCACGAACGGGCAGGCCCTTGCGGTGACGCAGACCACGGTAGCAACCGAGGTCCATGAGCCGCTTGATATTCATCGAAGTTTCGCGGCGCAGATCGCCCTCGACCAGGAATTCGCGGTCGATCAGCTCGCGGATTTGCAGCACCTCGGCGTCGGTGAGCTGCGACACGCGGCGTTCCGGCGGCAAGTTAACTTTGCCGACGATATCGGCGGCGATCTTCTGACCGATGCCATGAATGTACTGAAGCGCGATGAGAGCGCGCTTGTTGGTGGGCAAATTTACGCCCGCGATACGAGCCACGGATAGTCTCTCCTGTTATCGGTCGGAGGCGCTGAACGCGCCGAATTCTTGTTGCCGAATTTCTGCAATCCCTTGAAGGGGATAGCGCAAAGCGTAACACGACACCCGCCCCCGCCATTTGGGGGTCCGGCATCGCGCCAAAACTCTGAATGCGTGTCTTATTAGGGGATTCATGAGGCCTTCGTCAACCTCCGTCGGGACTTGGTCTTGCCTCGCCCGCCCTTACGCCGGGCGGCCGCGGATTTCGTCTTCTTCAGGCCCTTTTTGGCGGTTTTTGCCGCCGATTTGGCCGATTTTTTGGCTTTTGACTTCTTGACCGTCTTTTTCGTGACCGTCTTCGTGACTGTCTTGGCCTTTTTGACTTTGCGCGTCTTTTTGGCCTTTTTGGCCGACTTCACGGCTTTGGCGCGACTCGGCTTGGTAGCCGCGGCAGGCTTCGCGGCGACGGCCTTCTTGCGGGCTTTTCTGGCCGCCTTGGGAGACGCTGGCTTGTTGTCACTGGCCATGAACGCCGCGGCCTTGTCCACCAGGCCACTCACCGTTTCGGACACCGTATCCCACATCGTTCCGGCTTTGGCCTTGGGCTCGAGCTCGTCGAGCGTGGCCGCTCCGCTGAGCAATTTGTCGATGGCCGCCGTCACATCGTCGATCGGCGCCATGCCGTCGACGCCGCGCAGCATGCCTTTGGCGTCGTAATAGCCGGCCAGCGGCGCGGTCTGCGCATGGTAGGCGGCGAGACGGCCCTTGAGCACTTCCGCATTGTCGTCCTTGCGCAGCGGCTCGCCGCGCGCGGTCATCTCGGCGACGCGCGTCTCGATGCGCTTGACCAGAATGCCTTCATCGACCTTCAGTTCGATCACGGCGTCGAGTTTGAGGCCGCGCTCGGCCAGCAGTTCATCGAGCGCTTCGGCCTGCGGCACGGTGCGCGGAAAACCGTCGAGCACGAAACCGCGCCGCGCGTCGGGCTGGCCGATGCGGTCGGCGATGATCGCCACGACCACCTCGTCCGGCACAAGCTGGCCGGCTTCCATGATACTCTTGGCGCGCAGACCGACCGGCGTTTCTGCCGCGACCGCCGCACGAAGCATGTCGCCGGTCGAGAGCTGCACGATTTTGTGCTTTTCGACCAGGCGCTGGGCTTGAGTGCCCTTCCCCGCCCCCGGCGGGCCGAGCAGGATCAGTCTCATCGATTGCGCCCCCGCAATTTCGAACGCTTGATCAGGCCTTCATATTGATGCGCGAGCAGATAGCCCTGCACCTGCGCCACCGTATCCATCGTGACGCTGACAACGATAAGCAAAGACGTGCCGCCGAAGTAGAACGGCACCGCCGCATAGGAGATCAGAATTTCCGGAATAATACAGACGATCGCCAGATAGATCGCGCCGACGACGGTGATGCGCGAGAGCACATAGTCGATGTACTCGGCGGTGCGCTCGCCGGGACGAATGCCCGGCACGAAGCCGCCATGCTTCTTCAGGTTGTCCGCCGTCTCGGTCGGATTAAACACGATGGCCGTATAGAAGAAGGCGAAGAACACGATCAGCGAAATATAGAGAACGAGAAACAGCGGACGGCCGTGACCGAGCAGCGCGGTCATCGTCGTCAGCCATTCCGGGCCTGAGCCGGCATTGAAATTTGCGACCGTGGTCGGCAGCAACAGCAATGACGAGGCAAAGATCGGCGGAATGACGCCCGCGGTATTGAGCTTGAGCGGCAGATGCGAGGACTGGCCCTCGAACATGCGGTTGCCGACCTGACGCTTCGGATACTGGATCAAGAGCCGGCGCTGCGCGCGCTCGACGAATACGATGAAGGCGATGACGGCGACCGACATCACCAGGATGAGCAGGATGAGGCCGGTGGACAACGCGCCCTGTCGGCCGAGTTCGAGCGTGCCGACAATGGCCGACGGCAACTCGGCGACGATGCCGGCCATGATGATCAGCGAAATGCCGTTGCCGATGCCGCGGGCGGTGATCTGCTCGCCGAGCCACATCAGAAACATGGTGCCGCCGGTCAGCGTGATCGTGGTCGAGACCAGGAAGAACACGCCGGGTTCGCTGACGACGCTGCCGGTGCCTTGCAGTCCGACGGCGATGCCGTAGGACTGGAACAGCGCCAGCACGACGGTCAGGTACCGCGTGTACTGATTCATGACCTTGCGGCCGGACTCGCCTTCCTTCTTGAGCGCTTCAAGGCGCGGCGACACCGTCGTCATCAACTGAATGATGATCGAGGCCGAGATGTACGGCATGATGTTGAGGGCGAAGATCGCCATCCGGTTGATGCCGCCACCCGAGAACATGTTGAACATGCCAAGGATGCCGCCGGACTGCTGATTGAAGATCTGCTGCCACGCGGCCGGGTCGATGCCCGGCAACGGGATATAGGTACCGAGGCGATAGACCAGCAGCGCGCCGACGGTGAACCAGATACGCTTTTTCAGCTCGTCGGCTTTGGCGAGCGCGCCGAAATTGAGATTGGCCGCTAATTGTTCTGCTGCCGAAACCATTCGCTCGCTCCTGCCGCCTTGACCAAGGTCTTGTCGGCCCCGGCCTGGCCTTCACGGCTAAGGGGTCCACACTTCAAGACCCATACATAGGCGCTGTCGTCAAAACTGGTAGCTGACGGGAAGCCGCACCGGCCGCCCCGCGGCCGACGCGGCTAACCCGCCGAAGTTATTCGGCTTTCTTGGCCTTCGCCGGCTTGGCAGCTTCAAGCGCCATGCGCTTGTTCTTGCCGCGCGGCTCGGCGTCTTCCTCAACGACCGGCTTGACGATCTTGACCGAGCCGCCGGCCTTTTCGATGGCCTCGACCGCCGACTTGGACGCGCCATAGACCGCAAAATTGGCCTTGGCCTTGAACTCACCGCCGCCGAGAATCTTGACGCCGCCTTTGGCGCGCCGCATCAGCCCGGCCTTGACCATGGCTTCGGCGTCGACGGTCGCCTTGATGTCGAGCTTGCCGGCATCGACCGCGGCCTGCAGCTTGGTCAGGCTGACTTCGTTCAACTTCACCGCGAACGACGTGTTGCGGAAGCCGCGCTTCGGCAGGCGGCGATGCAGCGGCATCTGGCCGCCTTCGAAGCCCTTGATGCGCACGCCGGAGCGCGCGGTCTGGCCCTTGCCGCCGCGGCCGCCGGTCTTGCCCATGCCGGAGCCGATGCCGCGGCCGATGCGCATGCGGTTCTTGCGGGCGCCGGGATTGTCGGCGATCTGGCTCAGTTTCATCTCACGTCCTCGTTCTCTGCGTTCGCCGGCTCACCTTGAAGCGCGGCGCAGAATTACTTCTTGTCTTCGACCACGCGCACAAGGTGGCGAATTTTGCGCACCATGCCGTGGGTCTCCGGCGTATCCGGCAAATCCTTGACGCGGCCGACCTTGTTCAGGCCGAGGCCGATCAGGGTTTCGCGCTGGTCGTGATGGCAGCGCAGCGGGCTCGCATACTGCTCAAGCTTGACGGTCTTTTTGGCGGTAGCCATCGTACTATTCCTTATTTGCGCTCGATCTTATCCGAAAACCGGTTCCCACTTTTCGGGATCGAGCGCTATTCCTTACTCAGCCGGCGCGACTTCGTCGGCGCCTTCGCGGCGGCGAGCCTGCAGCGTGGAGACCTTGACGTTGCGGCGCGAAGCGACCGAACGCGGCGAGTCCTGGTGCTTGAGCGCGTCGAACGTGGCGCGCACGACGTTGTACGGATTCGACGAGCCGAGCGATTTGGCGACGATGTCCTGCATGCCGAGCGTTTCGAACACCGCGCGCATCGGGCCGCCGGCGATAATGCCGGTACCGGCCGGGGCGGCGCGCAGGAACACCTTGCCGGCGCCGTGACGTCCGGCAACATCGTGATGCAGCGTGCGGCCGTCGCGCAGCGCGACGCGGGTCAGCGAACGCTTGGCGGCTTCCGTCGCCTTGCGGATGGCTTCCGGCACTTCGCGCGCCTTGCCGTGACCGAAGCCGACGCGGCCCTTCTGGTCGCCAACAACGACGAGCGCCGCAAAGCCGAAGCGCTTGCCGCCCTTGACCACCTTGGCGACACGGTTGATGTGCACCAACTTGTCGGTGAACTCGCTGTCACGCTCCTCGCGGCCACCTGGGCCACCGCGCGGACGGTCTCGTCGGGGTTCTTGTGCCATGATCAGTTTTCCCTGCGCATCATCTTGTCCGAAAACCGGTTCCCACTTTTCGGGATGATGCGCGTTCCGTTAAAAGTTGAGTCCGCCTTCACGCGCGGCATCCGCCAGCGCCTTGACGCGTCCGTGATAAAGATAGCCGCCACGATCGAACACCACTTCCGTGATGCCCTTTTCCTTGGCGCGTTCGGCGATCAACTTGCCGACAGCCTTGGCGGCTTCGATGTTGGCGCCCGTTTTCTTAGCCTCACGCATCGTCTTCTCGAGCGTCGAGGCGGCCGCGAGTGTCACGCCCTTCTCATCGTCGATCAGTTGCGCGTGGATATGCTGCGACGAACGGAACACGGAAAGCCGGGCCCGTCCACGCGCCGCAAGCTTTACCTTGCGTCGCACCGTCGCCGTCCGCCGTGCGGTCCGGTCACTTAATCTCGACATGGCGCTATGCCCTTTACTTCTTCTTGCCTTCCTTGCGGAAGATGTATTCACCGGCGTACTTCACGCCCTTGCCTTTGTACGGTTCCGGCGGACGATAACCGCGGATTTCCGCGGCAACCTGCCCGACCGTTTTCTTGTCGATGCCGGTGATGGTGATTTCGGTCGGCTTCGGCGTCGCGATGGCGATGCCTTCCGGGATTGCGAAAGTCACGTCATGCGAGAAACCGAGCTGCAGGTTCAGGCTCTTGCCCTGGACCGCCGCGCGATAACCGACGCCGGTGATCTCGAGCTTCTCTTCGAAGCCCTTGGTCACGCCGGTGAACAGGTTGTTGACCAAAGTGCGATAGGTGCCCCACATCGAGCGCGCGCGCTTGGACTGGTCGCGCGGGGTCACCGTCGCGACGCCCTTGTCCAGGGTCAAGGTCACGACGTCATGCAGCACGAGCTGCACAGCGCCCTTGGGACCCTTCACCTTGACGGTCTGCCCTTCGACATTGGCGGTGACGCCAGCCGGGACAGTAATGGACTTGTTGCCAATGCGTGACATTAGAACACCGTGCAGATGATTTCGCCGCCAACATTGGCGTCGCGGGCGTCGTGGTCGGCCATCACGCCTTTCGGCGTGGAAACGATGGCGACACCGAGACCGTTGTTGATGCGCGGCAGCGCCTTGACCGACGCATAGACGCGGCGGCCGGGCTTGGAGACGCGTTCGATTTCGCGGATGACGGGCTCGCCATCGAAATACTTGAGTTCGATCTCAAGCTCGCTGCGGCCGTTGGCATGCGCCACGGCGGCGTAACCGCGGATGTAGCCTTCGGTCTTGAGGACTTCGGCAACGCGCTCGCGCTGCTTGGAGCCCGGCATCGAGACCTTGGCCTTGGCGCGCATCTGCGCGTTGCGGATGCGGGTGATCATATCGCCGATCGGATCGTTTACCATCTCGGCCCCCTTACCAGCTCGACTTCACAAGGCCTGGAATCAGGCCCTTGTTGCCGAGATCGCGCAAGGCAATACGGCTGAGACGGTGCTTGCGGTAATATGCGTGCGGACGGCCCGTCAGTTCGCAGCGGTTGTGAATACGCACGCGCGACGAATTGCGCGGCAATTCGGCAAGCTTCAGCGTCGCGGCAAAGCGCTCTTCCATCGGAAGGTCCTTGTCGTGCGCGATGGCCTTGAGCTTGGCGCGGCGGGCGGCGAATTGCTTCGTCATCCGCTTGCGTCGATTGTTCTTCTCGATCGAACTCTTCTTCGCCATTTATCTTAGCTCCTTATTTCCGCGTTTGAGGTGGCTGGATAAGCCCCTCACTGCCGGAACGGGAATTGGAATGCAGCCAGCAGAGCGCGCGCTTCTTCGTCGGTACGCGCGTTCGTGCAAACGGTGATGTCCATGCCCCAGGAATCGACGACCTTGTCGAAGTCGATTTCCGGGAAAATGATGTGTTCTTTGACGCCGATCGAATAGTTGCCGCGGCCGTCGAAGCTCTTCGGGTTCAGTCCGCGGAAATCGCGGATGCGCGGCAGTGCGATATTCACCAGGCGATCGATGAAGTCGTACATGCGCGTCTTGCGCAAAGTGACCTTGGTGCCGATGGCCTGGCCGTCGCGCAGCTTGTAGGTCGCGATCGACTTGCGCGACTTGGTAATGACCGGCTTCTGGCCGGCGATCAAAGCGAGATCGCCCGCGGCCTGGTCGACCTTCTTGCGGTCGGCCACGCCCTCGCCGATGCCCATGTTGAGGACCACTTTCGTGATCTTCGGCACCTGCATGACGTTCTTGTAGCCGAACTGCTTGGTCATCTCGGCGCGGATGACCTTCTCGTAGTGCGTCGTCAGACGCGCCACGTAGTCGGACGCAACGCGCGCCTTCTTGACCTTCGGCGCGTCGCCCTCGGCGGGCTTGGCAACCTTCGGCTTCTTGACCTTGGGTTCGGTGTTTTCTTGCTTAGCCATCGATCTCTGCTCCGGAGCGCTTGGCGATACGCACTTTTTTGCGGTCTTCGCCTTCGCCGATAATCTTGAAACCGACGCGGGTCGGCTTGCCGTCCTTGGGATCGGCCAGCGCCAGGTTGGACAGGTGGATGGCGCTCTCTTTCGAGATGATGCCGCCTTCCTGCTGGGCCGACTGACGTTGATGACGCTTGATCATGTTGATGCCGCGCACCAAAGCGCGGTCGGCATCGGGGCGCACTTCGATGACTTCACCGGTGCGGCCCTTGTCGCGGCCGTTCAATACGATGACCTTGTCGCCTTTACGGATCTTGGCAGCCATTACAGCACCTCCGGGGCGAGCGAGAGAATCTTCATGTGGTTCTTGGCGCGCAGTTCGCGCGGCACGGGCCCGAAGATACGGGTGCCGACCGGCTCGCTCTGCGCCGTGATCAGCACCGCGGCGTTGCGGTCGAAGCGGATGACCGAACCGTCGGCGCGCTTGATGTCCTTGCGGATGCGCACGACGACGGCCTTCATAACTTCGCCCTTTTTCACGCGGCCGCGCGGAATGGCTTCTTTCACCGAAACGACGATGATGTCGCCGATGGTCGCGTACTTCCGCTTCGAACCGCCCAGCACTTTGATGCACATGACGCGGCGCGCGCCGGAATTGTCGGCGACGTCGAGGTTGGTTTGCATCTGAATCATGATGCGGCTCTCATTCTTTTTGGGCGGGTAAGGCTTCTCGCCTCGGCACCCAGGTTTAACAAAATAGCGGCGACTAGACTTTCTGCTTCTTCTCGCCGCGGATCACTTCCCAGCTCTTCAGCTTGGAAATCGGACGGCGCTCTTCGATCCACACCTTGTCGCCAACCGAGTATTCGTTGGTCTCGTCGTGGGCGTGATACTTCTTCGAGCGGCTGATGGTCTTCTTCATCGTCGCGTGGGCAAAGCGGCGGTCAACGCGGACGACCACGGTCTGGGCCTGCTTGTCGCTGACGACGACGCCCTGGAGCGTACGTTTTGGCATGTCAGACCCCTTGCTTCTTCGACTTGTTCGGTTTGTGGGCGATCGCACGCTTGGCGGCGCTCGGCGCCGACTTCGTGGCGGCCTTGCGGCGGCCCGACTTCGGCGTCTTGTTGGTCTTTACGGCCGGCTTCGCCGTCGTCTTCACGGTCGGCTCGGCGCCGACGCGCTTCTGCGCGGCAATCGTCTTCATGCGGGCGATGTCGCGGCGAATGACGCGCACGCGCGAGGTGTTCTCGAGCTGGCCGGTGGCACGCTGGAAGCGCAGGTTGAACTGCTCCTTCTTCAGCTTGAGCACCTCGTCGTCGAGTTGGTCGAGCGTCATCGCTCTTACGTCGGCGGATTTCATGATTCTTACTCGGCGATGCGTTCGATGAAACGGGTTTTGACCGGCAGCTTGGCGGCCGCGAGCGTCAAGGCTTCCTTGGCGACACCGACCGGGATGCCGTCGACTTCGAACAGGATGCGGCCTGGCTTGACGCGGCATACCCAGACTTCCGGGGTACCTTTGCCTTTGCCCATGCGCACTTCGATCGGCTTCTTCGACACCGGAACGTCCGGGTAGACGCGGATCCAGACGCGGCCGGCGCGCTTCATGAAGCGGGTCAGCGCGCGGCGCGCGGCTTCGATCTGGCGCGCGGTGACGCGATCCGGCTCGAGAGCCTTGAGGCCGAACTGGCCGAAGGCCAGCGTGGCGCCGGACGACGCGACGCCATGGATGCGGCCCTTGAACGCCTTGCGGAATTTGGTTTTTTTCGGTTGCAGCATGTTGTTATCTCTTTAGGCCGCATTATCGCGGCGCGGACGGCCGCTATCGCCTTCGGCGAGCTTCTTGTCCTGCGCCATCGGATCGTGCTCAAGGATTTCGCCCTTGAAGATCCAGACCTTGACGCCGCAAGTGCCGTAGGTGGTGAAAGCGGTCGACACGCCGTAATCGATATCGGCGCGCAGCGTGTGCAGCGGCACGCGCCCTTCGCGATACCATTCCATGCGGGCGATTTCCGAACCGCCGAGGCGGCCGGTGCAGTTGATACGGATGCCCTCGGCGCCGAGACGCATCGCCGACTGAACGGCGCGCTTCATGGCGCGGCGGAACGCAACGCGGCGCTCGAGCTGCTGCGAGATCGACTCGGCCACCAGCTGCGCATCGAGTTCCGGCTTGCGGATTTCGACGATGTTGATGACGACGTCGCTATCGGTCAGCTTGGCGACCTGCTTGCGCAACTTCTCGATGTCGGCGCCCTTCTTGCCGATCACCACACCCGGACGGGCCGAGTGAACGGTAACGCGGCACTTCTTGTGCGGGCGCTCGATGATGATCTTGGAGACAGCCGCCTGCTTCAGCTCTTTCATGAGCATGGCGCGGATCTTGATGTCTTCGTGCAGCAGCGTGCCGTACTCGGTCTTGCCGGCGAACCAGCGAGAATCCCAGGTCCGGTTGATGCCGAGACGAAACCCGATCGGATTGATCTTTTGACCCACTACTATCCTCCTCAGGCGTTCGCTTCGGCCGCCGCGACCTGACGAACGATGATCGTCAGATGCGAGAACGGCTTGAGAATTTGACCGACGCGGCCACGGCCGCGCGGGGAGAAGCGCTTGATCACAAGCGCCTTGCCGACATGGGCCTCGGCGACGATGAGATCGTCGACGTCGAGGTCGTGATTGTTCTCGGCGTTGGCGATCGCCGACTCCAGGCACTTGCGCACATCCTTGGCGATGCGCTTGCGCGAAAATTCGAGGTCGGCCAATGCGCCGGCGACCTTCTTGCCGCGGATCATCTGCGCGACCAGGTTAAGCTTCTGCGGCGAGATCCGGATCATCCGGGTCACGGCCTTGGCCTCGTTGGCGGGGAGGTCCCGTTCGCGTGCGCGCTTGCCCATAACGTTTCTCTATCCTGCGCGGCCTTAAGCCGTTTTCTTGGCTTTACGGTCCGACGTATGGCCGTAAAAAATTCGGGTCGGCGAGAACTCGCCGAATTTGTGACCGACCATCTCTTCCGTGACCGTCACCGGAACGTGCTTCTGGCCGTTGTAGACGGCGAAATGAAGTCCGACGAACTGCGGCAGAATTGTCGAGCGGCGGCTCCAGATCTTGATCATGTCGTGGCGGCCGGACGCGCGCGCGGCTTCCGCTTTCTTAAGCAGATAACCGTCGACGAACGGGCCTTTCCATGCGGAACGTGTCATTGCTCTAGTCCCTAACTCTGCTTTTTCTTGCGGTCATGGCGGCTGACCATGATGAATTTGGTGGTGCGCTTGTTCTTGCGGGTCTTCTTGCCCTTGGTCGGGAAGCCCCACGGCGTGGTCCAGTGACCGCCGCCCTTGGTGCGGCCGCCGTGCGGATGGTCGACCGGGTTCATGGTGATGCCGCGGTTATGCGGCAGACGGCCACGCCAGCGCTGACGGCCGGCCTTGCCGATCGTCGTGTTCATCTTGTCGGGGTTCGACACCGCGCCGATGGTCGCCATGCAGCGGCCGTGAACGAGGCGCTGTTCCGACGTCGACAGACGGATGATGACGTAATCGCCATCGCGGCCGACGATCTGGACGTAAGTACCGGCCGAACGGGCGAGCTGGCCGCCCTTGCCGATCTTGAGCTCGACGTTGTGCACGATGCTGCCGACCGGAATGGCGCCCAGCGGCATCGCATTGCCCGGCTTCACGTCGGCCTGGTCGGACGAAACCACCTTGTCGCCGGCGGCCAGACGCTGCGGCGCCAGGATGTAGGCCTGCTCGCCGTCTTCGTACTTGATCAGCGCGATGAAGGCGGTGCGGTTCGGATCGTATTCGAGACGCTCGACGGTCGCGACCATGTCTTTCTTGGTGCGGCGGAAGTCAATGATGCGATAGGCCTGCTTGTGCCCGCCGCCGCGGAAGCGCGACGTGATGCGGCCATTGTTGTTGCGGCCACCCGTGGAGTGCTGGCCTTCGGTCAGCGACTTGACCGGCGCGCCTTTGTACAGCGTCGAGCGATCGACGGTGACCAGGTGGCGTTGGCTCGGTGTGGTCGGATTGTAGGTCTTTAACGCCATCGATCCGCTCCTTACAGGCCTGTGGTCACGTCGATGCGATGACCTTCTTCGAGGGTCACGATCGCGCGCTTCACATCAGACTGCTGTCCGACTTTGTTCTTGAAAACCTTGACCTTGCCCTGGCGGATCAGCGTGTTGACGTTCTTGACCTTGACGTCGAACAGCTTCTCGACCGCTTCCTTGATCTGCGGCTTGGTCGCGGTACGGGCAACCTTGAAGGTCACCTTGTTGAACTCCGAACCCATGGTCGCCTTTTCGGTGATCACGGGAGAGAGGATGATGTCGTAGTGACGCGGATCGCTGGTGCTCATTTGAAACGCGCCTCCAGCGCATCGAGCGCGGCTTTCGTCAGCACGAGAGTCTTGCGCCGCATGATGTCGTAAACGTTGATGCCCTGGATCGGCAGCACGTCGATGTTCGGAATGTTGCGCGCGGCCGACGCGAAGTTCATTTCCAGCTCGGCGCCGTCGATGATCAGGGCGTTGG
>CAMBQQ010000035.1 GCA_945870035.1 Rhizobium sp. Q54
CCGTGAGACAGAGGGAAAAATGGCTCAATCCGACGCATCTGCGCCTCGGAGAGTAGAAACAAACCATCCATGGCGACGCCTCCTTGCGCCGCCAGTGAATCAATCGACCACCTGATCCGCAAGATATTTAATGGGTCCTGAGCCTAGCATGTGTGCCGCCCCCAATTTCCGCCAACATCAAAGTGCGGGCAAGGAGGCGTCACCGCAAATGAATTTTAAGAATGCGGGCCAGCAGCCGGGTTTATCGATTGGCTCAGGTTTTCTCGCCAGGCGCGGCTTCCGGCGCCTCGACCGGGCCGCCGGCCGACTTCCAGGCGCCGAAACCGCCCCGGATATGAGCGACCGGCTTGAGCCCCATGCGCTGCGCCGTCTGCGCCGCCAAAGCCGAGCGCATGCCGCCGGCGCAGAAGAACACGAATTTCTTGTCCTGCCCGAACACCGGCTTGAAATAGGAGCCGTTCGGGTCGATCCAGAATTCCAGCATGCCGCGTGGGCAATGGAAGGCGCCGGGCACCTTGCCCTCGCGCTGGAGCTCGCGGATGTCGCGGATGTCGACCAGCACGGTATCGTCGCGGCCGGCGAGCCTGATGGCGTCCTCGACCGGCAGCGTTTCGATCTCGCGCTCGGCGGCGGCGCACATTTCCTTGTAGCCAAGGGTAATCGTCTGCGGCATGGGCTTTCCTGGGCGCTTCCTGAGGGTGTCCTTGGCGCCGAGTTTGGCCCGGTTGTCGGGCGGTGCGCAAGCGGGCATCCTGTGGCCACACTCAAGGGAATCGCCAAGGACCGACAATGCTTTCGTTCACGCTGCCCGACATGCTGGCGCTCGGCTGGTTTCTCGTCTGCTGGATCGCCTATTCGGTGGTGATCGAGAAAACCGCGCATGGCCGCCAGAGCCTGAACGCGCTGATGAATGCCTACCGCGACCGCTGGATGATGGAGCTTCTGGCGCGCGACGTGCGCATCGTCGACTCGCAGGTCACCGCCGCGTTGCAGAACGGCACGGCGTTCTTCGCCTCGACCAGCCTGATCGCCATCGGCGGCACGCTGACCTTGCTGCGCGCACCGGAGCAGGTGTTGACCGTGGTCGGCGCGCTGCCGTTCGGCGTGCCGGTGACGGCGGAAATGTGGGAAATGAAGATCCTCGGCCTGGCCGTGATCTGCGTCTATGCGTTCTTCAAGTTCTCGTGGTCGTACCGGCTGTTCAACTATCTCGCCATCATGATCGGCGCGGCGCCGCCGCCCGCGGAAAAAGACACAGCGAAGGCTTTGGAATTCGCGCATCGCGCCGCGCATGTCTGCGCCGATGCGGGGCGGCATTTCAACCGCGGCCAGCGCGCGTTCTTTTTCGCGCTCGGCTATCTCGGCTGGTTACTAGGCCCGCTCGAACTGGCGCTGACCACGACCGGCGTCATGATCGTGATGTGGCGGCGGCAATTCGCCTCGGAGTCGCGCAAGGCCTTCGACCCAAAGGCCTTCGACTCTGTCTTGTAGCTCAGGCCAGCCCCATCAGCACCGCGACCGTGGTGACGAACAGAAGCGCCAGCCCCACCGCAACGCCGGTGACGACATTTTCGCCCCAGCTCGCACGCAGGCCGAAATCTTCATAAGCGGCGGTCTCGTCCGGCGTGGCCGGACGGTCGGAATGAGAGAAGTCGAAGGACATGGTGGCGATCCCTGGCTCAGGCATCACAGCGTGATGCGCATGAAGTGTGCGACGAGAACGCCAACGCGAACCCGGGCGCACGAATCGCCCCTGTGACACCAAGGCTATCGCGGCAAAACGATTCTCACAATTTGCGCATGCGTGACGCGCGCGCTACGGCGCCGGCCACAACGCCGAACTGCGCCCGGTCAGCCAATAGGCCAGCAGCCCGGTCCATTCGTTCATCGCCGCGTCGAGCCGCACCAGGTTGGCGCCGATGGCGGGGATCGGCTTGAAGCGGTAGTCGACGTCGGTGCGAAAGCTCACCGGATAGGCCTCGACCGGAAAACCCGCCTGGCGGAACGCGCCGATAGCGCGCGGCATGTGCACGGCCGAGGTCACCAGCAGCCAGCGCTCGCCGGGCTTCGGCTGTGCGATGGCCTTGCTGAAGGTGGCGTTCTCCGCGGTATTGCGCGAGCGACGCTCGAGCGTGACGCGGTCGCGGCCGACGCCGAAACTGTCGAGCAGCGATTGCAGGTAATCGGCCTCCGCCCCGTCGGTGCCGCGCAGGCTGCCGTCGCCGCCGCTATAGATGATGCGGGCGTTCGGATAATCGCGCGCCAGCCTGCCGATGGCGATGACGCGGCCGGCGTCTTCGCCGACGATGGCCGTGCCGTGACGCTGCGACAGCCGCGGCGCAATCGCGCCGCCGAGCACCACGACGCCGTCCGGCGCGCCGCGCGCGGCGTCCCATTTGGGAAACCGGTTCTCCAGCGTATGCATCAGGATGTCGGCCAGCGGCGATACGCCGGCGATCAGCAGCAACACGAAGCTCGCGACCACGAGCCGGGTGCCGGCGCGCCGCCAGCGCGTCGGCATCAGCAGCAGCCCGGCAATCCCGATGAGCGCGATGGCGATCGACGGCTTCGTCAGAAGGCCGACGGTCTTGGAAAGAAAAAAGAACATGGCCATCCCATCGCGTCAGATAACCAACGCCGACTAAAGATCAGCGCGCCTTCTTCCAGTCCTCGTAACGCTTCTTGTTCTCGTCATTGGGCGGATAAAGGCCGGGCAGCTTGGCGCCCTTCTCCACTTCCTGCACCAGCCAGCTTTCCATCAATTCGTGTTCGGCGCCTTCATGCGTGACGAACTCGACGAGATCGTGCGGAATCACCACGCAGCCATCGTCATCGGCGACGATGATGTCGCCCGGGAAAATCGCCGAGCCGCCGCAGCCGATCGGCTCGTTCCAGCCGACAAAGGTCAACTGGTTGACTGAGGCCGGCGCAGCGACGCCCTGACACCACACCGGCAGGCCGGTGCCGAGCACGCCGTGCTTGTCGCGCATCACGCCATCGGTGATGAGCGCCTGCACGTTGCGCTTGACCATGCGCATGCAGAGGATATCGCCGAAGATGCCGGCGCCAATGTTGCCCATCGCATCGGCGACACAGATGCAGCCGTCCGGCATCGCTTCGATGGCCGAACGAGTCGAGATCGGATTAAGCCAACTCGCCGGCGTGGCGAGATCCTCGCGCACCGGCACGAAGCGCAAGGTGAAGGCGGGGCCGACGATGCGCTTGCCGCTGTGACCGAATGGCATCGCGCCCTTCATCCAGGAATGACGAATGCCCTTTTTCAGCAGGATCGTCGTCACCGTGCCGGTCGTGACCGTGCGCAAGACGTCGAGCGTCGCGGGGTTGGCCGCAGTCGGTGTAATCGTCATCGTCATCGGCGTGGTCATGGATGCTTCTCGCTAAGGTCAAACGGGATTGAGGCCGAGCTTGGTATCACGGCGGCGAAGATAGGCGACCAGCGGCACCGACAGAAGCACCATCCAGGCCTTGCCGACAATCTGGCCGGCAAGAAAATCGAGCGAGCCGAAGGCCAGATAGAGGAAGGTCAGCGAGTCGACGACCAGCCCGACCGAACTGGAGGCAATCACCGCCAGCACCAGCCGGCGGCGCGCCAGCGGCGTATAGACCGCGAAATCGGCGGCTTCCGACAACAGAAAGGCCGCCGCCGATGCGATCACCAGCGAGGGCGGCGCAACGCCGGCCGACAATGCGGTGCCGGCGACAATAGCGGCGATGCCGAATTCGACGCCGAGGCGGCGCTGCACCAGGTCGCGCAGCACCAAAGCCGCGCCGATCATCAGGACGCCGGACGGCGCCATCAGGCCGGGCGCCACCGGCAGCAGGCAAGGACCGTTGGGAACGCAGGTGGTGCCGACATGGCCGATCATCCAGTTCGCCGCGGGGATGGTCAGGCAGAACAGGATCAGGAAAATTACGCCTTCGATATTGTGGCGCGTCTCTTGACTCATCGTTCAGGCTCTCGAAATTTGCTGGACGTTACTGGGCGATAAACCTGGCATAACCCTGCGCGCGGAGCTGGCAGGCCGGGCACGTCCCGCAGCCATATCCCCAGGCGTGGCGGTGCGCGCGGTCGCCCAAGTAACAGGTATGGGTGTCCTCGACAACGACATCCAGAAAGCCCTGCCCTGCGATTTCGAGCGCCAGGGCGAAGGTCGCCGCCTTGTCGATCCACATCAGCGGCGTATGGATGGTGACCCGTTTGTCGAGCCCGAGGCTTAAAGCCACCTGCATCGCCTTGATGGTGTCGTCGCGGCAGTCCGGGTAGCCGGAATAGTCGGTCTCGCACATGCCGGCGACGATGTGGCGGGCGCCGCGCCGGTACGCCAGAGCCCCGGCGAAGGTGAAGAAGATCAGGTTGCGCGCCGGCACGAAGGTGTTGGGCAGGCCGCTGTCGGCAAACGCAATGGCGGTTTCGGACGTGAGCGCGGAGTCGGAAATGGCGGCGAGCGCGTCGATGGAAATGCGGTGGTCGTCGCCGAGGCGGGCTTTCCATTCGGATTTAAGCGCCGCCATCTGCTCGCGCAAGCGCGGCCGCACGTCCAGCTCAACAACGTGGCGCTGGCCATAGTCGAAGCCGACGGTCTCGACGCGCGCAAAGCGCTCCAGCGCCCAGGCGAGCGCGACGGTGGAGTCCTGCCCGCCGGAGAAGAGAACGAGGGCGTTATCTGAATCAGTTGTCATGGCAAGCGTATGTTCTCGTCGTCATGCCCGGCCTTGTGCCGGGCATCCACGTCTTTCTTCTTGTCTGCATTCGTTAGTAGACGTGGATGGCCGGGACAAGCCCGGCCATGACGGCTATTTCAATCCCAATCCGGCGCATGCGCCAGATTGACGATGCGCTTGCCGCGCTGCGACAGCGCGGCAATCTCCGCCATTTCAGCGGCGGACAATTCGAAATCGAAAATCGCCAGGTTTTCCTCGAGCCGCTGCATCTTGCTGGTGCGCGGGATGACGACGACGTCCTGCTGGATCAGCCAGCGCAAACTGACCTGCGCCGCGCTCTTGCCATGCGCCATGCCGATCCGCTCCAGCACCGCATCGCCCTTGGCACTGCCGCGCGCGATCGGACTGTAGGCCACCACGGCGATGCCGTACTTCTTGCAGGCGGCGACGACCTTGGACTGGTCGAGGAACGGATGATACTCGATCTGATTGCAGACGATCGGCTCGCTGGTCACTTTGTTCGCCTCATCGAGCAGCGCCACCGTGAAGTTCGAGACGCCGAGCTGCTTGACGTAGCCCTCGCGCTTCATCTTGGCCATGGCGCCCAATGTCTCGGCCAAAGGCACGCGGTCGTTCGGCCAGTGGATCAGCAAGAGATCGATGATGTCGAGCCGCAATTTATGCAGGCTCTCCTTGACCGAGCGCTCGGCTTCGTACGGCGCCAGCGAGCCATGCGCGATTTTCGTGGTGACCATGACCTCGGCGCGCTTGCGGGACGCCAGCACGCCGTGTCCGACGTCGGCTTCGTTGCCGTAGAGCTGCGCGGTATCGATGTGGCGATAGCCGAGACGGATCGCCCGCTCCACCAGACGCGCGCAGTCGCGCCCGCGCAATTCCCAGGTGCCAAGACCGACGATCGGAATCTGGAAGCCGTGGCTCGTGACGGATTTCATCGTCGCCCTCCTCTTGAACTTACGGAACGTCCCACACCGGCGCGTGCGGCGGATTGACGACGCGCATGTTGGCGGCGTTGAGCGCTTTCAGCGCGGCCATTTCGGCGTCGCTGAGGGTGAAGTCGAAAACGTCGAGATTGGCTTTCAGATGCGCCGGCGTCGCGGTGCGCGGGATCGGCACCGTGCCGCGCTGCACCAGATAGCGCAGCGAGACTTGCGCCGGGCTCTTGCCATGCGCCTTGGCGATGGTCTCGATCGCGTCGGCCGACTGCAACTTGCCGCGCGCGATCGGGCAATAGGCCACCACCGCCATGCCGCGCTTCTCGCTGGCGGTCACCACCTTGTCCTGATTGATGTAGGGATGCATCTCGATCTGGTTGCAGACCAAAGGCTCGGTCGTCACCGCCCAGGCTTCGTCCAGCATCTTGGTCGTGAAGTTGGCGACGCCGACATGCTTGGCGCGGCCGTCCTTCCTGGCGGCGCACAGCGCCGGGATGCTGACGGAAAACGGAATGTCCTTGTTGTTCCAGTGGATCAACAGCAGGTCGACAAAGGGCAATTGCAGATTGGCCAGGCTCTGGTCGAGCGACTTGTTGAAGTCAGCCGGCTGAAGATTGTTCTCGCGCACCTTGGTGGTGATGAAGACTTTGTCGCGCTTGACACTTGAGGCGCGCAGGCCCTCGCCGACTTCCTTTTCGTTGCCGTAGAAGGCGGCGGTGTCGAGATGGGTGTAGCCCATGTCGAGTGCCGCCTTGACCGCCTGCACGCAGACGTCGTCTTTCAGGGTCATGGTGCCGAGCCCGATCTGCGGGATATGGGCACCATGGGCATCGACGTATTGCATTGCGGGCTCCTGAAATCGGGAAAGAGGGCCACCGGCCGGCGGGGGAGAATGCCCGCTGGCGCGTGGCCTGCCAACCCAGGTGGTTCAGGACCGGCACAGGTCGCCAGAAAGACGGCTTTGGTAGCACATGCACCAAGGTGCGTTGCCGCTCCGGGCAGGAGAGCGCGGGGAAAAACTCATTCGGTCGCGCCAGCCTGTAGCTCTAGCAACCGGGCCTTAGCCATAGCCATAACGACGATTTTCGGTGGCAGAGTCCAATCGGCGCTGCCTCGAAATGGGCCGCATCATGGTGAATGGCGAGCACCACCACGTTGCTCCGCAGTACCTTCGCCAGTACGCCGCGCACGCCGCTTGGCTTAAAGTTCACGGCCGCGAAGATAAAGGTTCACGGCGCGCTCGGCCTAGCGCTTTCCCCACAAGAATAGCCGAAATTGGGCCGGTTATTGACAGCGTAGCTAGCAACGAAATGGGGTTCGGAGTTGACGGGAGAAACGAGACAGGGTCTATTTCCGGTAGGTATGCTCTGGGGGTAATATGCGCGCGCCGGTCTATATGGCGATACGTCTCACGCTATGGACAGCAGGCGTCGCAATACCATTATTCCCGACACTGGCGGCCGCCCCCGAGGCTATGTCGCTAAACCTCCCTTCGACATTAGCAAAAATTAACGACGCCGGGCTTTTCCGCGATCTCTTTTTTGTGATTGTGCCTGCGGCAGCAATCGCCGTTGCGACAACGATAGATTTCCTATGCATACATGTGCTGGGAACGAGTGCTCAGAAAGCCTCGGCGACACTTGGTGGTGTCTCCTTACTCTTGGTGTTGGCTAATACCGTTGCACTACTATCTGGTTTTGTTGGGTTTTTACTAATCCCACCTGGTCATTTTCAGTTGTCTGCGGGCCAATTTTTGCTTTATTCTTGGATCATTGGTCTAGGTATTGCAGTCAGCTTCGTCACGGAATTGGGAATATCTTTCGCCGCAAGCTCGCTTCGAAAATAAGTGCACGGTGTGGGTCTATGCAACTTATCCGGTGTGAGTTTATTAAGATTTCATAGACAAAAGGGGGGCACGGAGATGACTATGAATCTCGCCTGGACGATCCTCGTCACGGAAATAGTGCTGCTGCTTGCGGTGGCGGCGCTTATTTCGATTCACTATCTAGCGCCAATACATATTCGCGACGCACTCGCGCGCGTCTATTATGGATGGGTGCATCACCGTTAACGCGGCGCCCGTCATTGGTCTCCTTCAATCCGACCACGTGCCCACGCCTTTCCACTTCGGCGTCTTGCTGAAGAATCGGTCATATTTTCCGGAAGCTGCAGATCAGCGCCGCCTACCTTTTCCCAACGATCAACAAATTGCCCTGATGCGACTGCCGCCTAAGCTCGTGGATGATGTGACGGCAGATAACCTGCCTTAGAACGACATCCCGCTCATCTAGATCCTTGGCTTTGACGATATGGCGGCAATCTCGCGTTGGCTTGTCAGCGCCGTCCGCCACCCAACGCCGCAAAGGCCGCTTCCGGGGCGCTGTCGATCAGCTTGAGCAGTGCGCGGGCGGGACCGCGCGGGTTGCGCTTGCCCTGCTCCCAGTTGCGCACGGTCTCGATCGGCACTTCGATCTTCTCGGCAAACGCTGCCTGGGTCAGGCCGCAGCGCGAGCGGACATGGCGCACGAAGGCGGCCGGGTCCTTGTGATCGACGGTCTTTTCCTGGCCATCGGGCATGATTTCGACGATCCGCCCATCGGCCTTCAAGCGCACCCGCATCATGGTCCTGATCCCCTAACCAAAAAGGTAAGCCAATGACCTAGGCGATTCGGGACACCCAAAAGTTAACGCGCGGCGGCTTTCGCCTTCTTGACCGCCAGCAGCAGGTTCGACTCGCCGATGCGGTGGCGGTAGCCGATGCCGAAGTCGAGCTTGCCAACGCGGTCCTTGCGGAACAGGTCGCGGAACTTCGGCTGATAGCCTTGCGGGAACAGCTCCGTCGCTTCGGGAAAGCGGCCGAAGGCCTGCAACTCCCAGTCCTTCTCGTCGAAGAAGCGGTACGGAATGCCGCTGTCGTCCTGCACCACGGTCGCGCTGTTGGCGACGAGGAAGTCGCGGATGCGGGTGAACTGGGTGCCATGCATCAGGAACGACGCGCTCTTGTGGAAGCTGTCGGCGGGGCCGAGCTTTTCCATGAATTTGAGAAAGCCGCCGGACTTGGTGCCGGCATTGTCGAGATTGGTGACGAAGTAATACAGCGTGCGCTCGCGGCCGTCGGCGGCAGAGAAAACGATTCTGACGCCGCGCGCGCTGGACTTGGCTTTCTTGTCTTCCGGCTGCACGGCGCCCTCGCCGTCGATGTAGACCAGGCTGACGTCGCGGACCTGCTTGCCGGTGCGCGCGAGGAAGACATAAAGGATCGGGATGGTGCCGCGCAGCGCGCTCTCGTTGAGCTTCTCGCGCATGTCGACGGTGATGAAGAAGCTCAGCGACAGCAGCGTGCGCATCGAACTTTCGAGATGGCCCAAACCGGCAATGCCGGCGATGCCGCCGCCGCGCCGCGCTTTCATCAGATCGGGAATGTCGCCGGTCGGCTCCAGCCCGGCCATCACATAAGTGGACGCCTGCGGAAAGAACGCATCGGCGAACAGGAAATCCGGGCCGCTGAACATGTAAAACAAGGTCGGCTGATGCGACTTGATATGGGCCGCCGACCAGGCGCGAATGGGGCTGAGCGGGCTTTTCTCGACCGTGGCGAAAGCCTTGTCCATGGTTTTGGCGTGCTGCTGCCAGGTCTTGTCCTTGGTCAGCGCAAAGAGCGGCGAGGTTTCCGACGGCGGCATGCCGGCGAGAAACTTCGCCGTGTCATCGACGCTGGCGGCCTCAGTGGCGTGGCTTTGCGGGACGGCGGCGAGAGCAAGAAATCCGAGCGCAACGGCGCCAAGAAGACCACCAAGATAACCGAGCCTTGTCATTATACGTTCTCTGCCTTCTCGGGCACCGGACTGTATTGGGCGATGGCGTAGATGATGAGACCGGCCAGCATCAGAGCGACGCCGGCCAAGGCCTGCACCGGACGGCTGACCATGAGGTAGTACATCATGAAGCCCGTCACGACTAAGAAGACGATCGGCGTCAGCGGGTAGAGAAAGGCGCGGTGCGGACGCGGGTGCGACGGCCGTGTGGTGCGCAACACCATGACGCCGAGCACCGTGAAGAACGAGCACAAAGTGAGGCTGAACTGGATGAAGTCGAGCACCGCCTCGAAGCTCTGCGTCAGCAGCAGCAGGCTGGCGACGACAAGCTGGAAGATAATGGCGACGGACGGCACGCCGCGCGGCGACCTATAGGCAAACAGCCGCAGCAGCGCAAAGTCTTCGCCCATCACCATGGTGACGCGCGGGCCGATCCACATCATGGCGCTGACGGTCGAGATCAGGCCGAGGCAGATCAGCGCGCCGACCAACTGGCCGCCGAGCGGGCCGAAGATATGCTCGCCGACAATGGTCGCGACCTGGATTTGCCCGGCGAATTTCTCGACCGGCGTGGTGTAGAGAAACACCGCGTTGAGCGCGATATAGAGCACGGCGACGACGAGCACGCCGGTGAACAGTGCGCGCGGCAAAGTGCGGGTCGGGTCGTGCAGTTCGCCGATGATGTAGGTCGAGGCGTTCCAGCCCGAATAGGCGTACATCACGAAGGCCAGATTGACGGCGAAGGCCGCGGTCAGGATCTGGCCGACATCGGCCTGGGTCGGCGCAAACGAGATCGGCTGCGCTTCGCCGACGGCAAAGCCGGCGACAATGAAGACGACGATCAGGACAAGCTTGATGACGGTCGAGACGTTCTGGAATGCCGAGCCGTACTTAAGTCCCGATAGATGGAACATGGTGACGAGCCAGATGAGGCCGAGGCCGAGCGCCAAAGGCGAAACGCCGGGTAAAAGCGGTTTGGCGTATTCGCCGAAGGCCATGGCGGCGAGCGCCACGGGTGCGGCAAATCCCACCGTCGCCGACAGCCAGCCGGCCAGAAAACCGAAGATTGGTTGATAGGTTCGCGCCAGAAAATTATATTCGCCGCTCGACCTCGGAAACATTCCGGAGAGCTCTGCGTAACAGGTCGCGCCGCAATATGCGACGACACCGCCTACCACCCATAAAAGAATGAGCGAAAAGCCGGAGCTCAGCGTCTGGACCTGAAAGCCGAGACTGGTGAAAACGCCGACCCCGACCATGTCGGCAATGACGATCGCCGTGGCCGCGAATGTGCCGACGCCGCGAACCGCCGTGCCGGCCGATATTGAATGTGTCACCTAGCGCCCCCTACCCCTCAGAACAATTAATACAAAATTGAGCTTATTGGTATGAGTTTATGGCCCGGCTGCGCCTGTTAATTCAGGCCCGTTTTGCCGGCCTTTTGCCCCAATGCACGCCGATGGTCGGCGCGGAGTAGCAGTACGGTGCCGCCGATGTTTCAACCCAAAGCCAGGCCTGGACGTCTGTTGTGGCTAGGGCTGCTGGGCCTTGGGCTCGCCGGTGGAGCGGCGCATGCGCAATCGCTGAACGATATCTTCGCGGCGCGCTGGCCGGTGAACAGCCCGTCATCGGCCAATGTCATTGCCGTGCGCTCGGTGCCGGCCACCGCGCCGCGGACCGCCCGGCAACCGGCTTTGCCAAGTGTGCCGGCCCGCCCGAGGACCGAGTTGGTCAAATTCGCCACCGCGCCCTTCCCTTATAACGGCCCGGTGCCGGGGTCCGAACGGCCTTTTCTCGACGTCATCAAGGACGAACAAAAAGGCCACCGCACCGCGCGCGGCTCGGTGCTGTGGCAGCGAGAGACCTTCAACGACAACCGCGTGCTGCTCCACATCCCGAGCGGCTTCGACATCAACAAGCCCGCCGTCATGGTGGTGTTCTTTCACGGCCACGGCGCTGAACTCACCCGCGACGTGATGCAACGGCAGAACGTGCCGGCGCAGATCACCTTGTCCGGCAAGAATGCCGTGCTGGTCGCGCCGCAGTTTGCCGTCGACGCCGCCGATTCAAGCGCCGGGCGTTTCTGGCAGCCGGGCGGCTTCGCCCGCTTTGTCGACGAGGCGGCGAAAAAGCTGGCGACGCTGCAGGGCAACTCACGCAACGCCAGGCAGTTTGCCAAGATGCCGGTAATCATCGTCGCTTATAGCGGCGGCTATCTGCCGGCGGCCTGGAGCATCCGCGAAGGCGGACTGGGCCGCCGTTTGCATGGACTCGTTTTGCTCGATGGGCTTTATGGCGAGATCGAGCATTTCGCCGACTGGATCAAGAATTCGAAGAAGGTGTTCTTCGTCAGCGCCTATACGCAATCGACGCGGCGGCAAAACCTGGCGCTCGCGAATATTTTGAACGAGAAGCGCGTGCCGTACAGCGCCGACATCGGCAACAATCTGTGGCGTGGCCATGTCGCGCTGCTGCCGGCAAGCGCCGCCGTCAGCCATCAGGATTTCGTCACGCAAGCATGGACCGACAATCCGATCGCCGACATATTGGCGAGGCTGAATTGAGGGCGTCAGCGGCCTAGCTCGTCTTCTCGAAAATCTCGCGGCCGATCAGCATGCGGCGGATTTCCGAAGTGCCGGCGCCGATCTCGTAGAGCTTGGCGTCGCGCAGCAGGCGCCCGCAGGGAAAGTCGTTGATGTAGCCGTTGCCGCCGAGGCACTGGACCGCCTCCAGCGCCATCCAGGTGGCGCGTTCGGCCGCATAGAGAATGGCGCCGGCCGCATCTTCGCGCGTCACCCTGCCCTCGTCGCAGCCGCGCGCCACGGCGTAGACATAAGCCTTTGACGCATTGAGCGTCACATACATGTCGGCGAGCTTGGCCTGGATCAACTGGAAGCGGCCGATCGACTGGCCGAACTGCTTGCGGTCGTGGATATAGGGTACCACGACATCAAGGCAGGCCTGCATGATACCAAGCGGGCCGGCCGCCAGCACGACGCGTTCGAAATCGAGCCCTGACATCAACACGTTAACGCCGTTGCCGACGGCGCCGAGCACATTCTCCTCCGGCACCTCGCAGTCGGCGAACACCAATTCCGACGTATCGGATCCACGCATTCCCAGTTTGTCTAGTTTCTGGGCCGGCGAAAAACCCTTCATGCTCTTTTCGATCATGAAGGCGGTGATGCCGCGCGAACCGGCGGTGCGGTCGGTCTTGGCATAGACGACAAGCGTGTCGGCGACCGGGCCGTTGGTGATCCACATCTTCGAGCCGTTGAGCACGTAGCGGTCGCCGACCTTGTCGGCGCGGGTCGCCATCGAGACGACATCGGAACCGGCGCCCGGCTCCGACATCGCCAGCGCGCCGACATGTTCGCCGGACAACAGTTTCGGCAGGTATTTGCGCTTCTGCGCCTCGGTGCCGTTGCGATGGATCTGGTTGACGCAGAGATTGGAGTGCGCGCCATAGGATAGGCCGACCGAAGCGGAGGCGCGCGACACCTCCTCCATCGCCACACAATGGGCGAGATAGCCGAGCCCTGCGCCGCCATATTCCTCATCGACGGTGATACCGTGCAGGCCGAGCGCGCCCATTTGCGGCCACAGGTCGCGCGGGAACGTATTGGTGCGATCGATCTCGTCGGCGCGCGGCGCGATCTTGTCCTGGGCGAAATCGGCGACTGACCTTCGCAGCATGTCGGCGTCCTCGCCGAGGCCGAAATCGAAGCCTGCCCAGCTATTGGGGATCATCTCGCCGCCTCCCGGTTACCCTTGAGAAGCACTCTATAGGCTGCGGTTCAGGCTGTCAGCGTCGCCGGGGCCGCCAAAGCCTTGGCGCCGCTGCTCTGCTTCTGCTGCGCCAGCAGCCGGTCGATGGTCGCCGCCGGGGCGGGCTTGGCAAACAGGAAGCCCTGCATCTCGTCGCAACCGGCCAGCCGCAACAGCACGCGCTGCTGTTCGGTCTCGACGCCCTCGACCAGCACGGACAGGCCGAGCGCCCGGCCGAGCGCGACGATGGCCTGGATGATGACGCCGCCATTGGCCGAGGTGCCGAGCGCGACGACGAAGCTGCGGTCGATCTTGAGCTTGTCGAGCGGGAAACGCTGCAGGTAACTCAGATTGGAATAGCCGGAACCGAAATCGTCGAGCGCCACGCGCACACCGAGGTCGTGAAGATCCTCGATACGCTTGACCATTTCTTCCGGATTGTCGATCAGCACGCCTTCGGTGATTTCCAGCATCAACCGCGACGGCGGCACGCCGCTTTCCTCCAGCGCCGAACGCACCAGATCGACGATGGTGCGGTCGCGCACCTGCAACGGCGACAGATTGACCGCGACATAAAGATCCGGCCAGCGCTTGGCTTCCTGCAAGGCGCGGCGCAGCACGAAGGCCCCTAACGTGTCCATCAGGCCCATCTGCTCGGCGACCGGAATGAACACCGCCGGTCCAATGGCGCCGCGCGTCGGATGGGTCCAGCGCAGCAGCGCCTCGACGCCGACGATACGGCCGCCATGCGCGGCGACGATCGGCTGGTAATGCAGTTCCAGCTCGTTGGCGCTGAGCGCGCGCGGCAATTCGCGCTGGATGAATTTCTGGTCGGTCGAGACGGTGTCGATCGCCGCCTCGAAGGCGACGATACTGCCGGGGCCCTTCTTGGCAGCGGCGCGCAAAGCCAGTTCGGCGCGGCGCGTCAGTTCGCCGCGCGTCGTCGCGTGACGCGGCGCCTGCGCGAAGCCGGCATGGGCGCTAACCCGCACCACGGTGTCGAACCAATGCGGCCGCGCGATGTTTTCCAGAACGGCGCGGATCATCGGCTCGACGTCAACGTCGTCTTCGGCGATCAGCATCACCGCGAATTCATCGCTGCCGACGCGGCCGACCACCGCCTCGGCCGGCACCGCTTCGCGGATGCGAGTGGCGACGGCGACGATCAGCTCATCACTGCCAAGTACGCCGAGATGGGCGGTGACATCCTCCATGCCGTCGAGTTCGACCAGCGCGAAGGTGGTGCTCTCATGCGCCGCATGTTCGGCCAGATACAGATCGAGCAATTCTAGCGTCTTGGCGTGATTGGGCAGGCCGGTCAGTTTGTCTTCGTCGGCGGCGCGGCGCGCCTGTTCTTCGCTGGCCGTGAGGTCGCGTCCGGCGCGGCGCAATTGCGCCAGCGAAAAACCGGCAAAACCGACCAGCGCCAGCGCCAAAGCGGCAATGTAAGGCATCAGCCCGTCCATCGCGGCGCTCATCGGCCGGGTTCGCTCCCAGGTGAAGAAGCCGGCGATGCGCCCCTGCGCGTCCAGCACAGGCTGCATTTCGCGTTCGCCGGCCGACGGCTCGGTTTCGAATTTGAGGCCTTGCAGGCGCGCGCTCTGCTCGACCATGCGTACAAAGCGCGGATCGATTTCACGGTTGTTGCCGAACAGCGCCCGGAATTCGCCGATGGCGTTACGCAAGGCGCCGCGCTGTTCCGACCACATGCGCTCGTCGCTTTGCTGCGCGACGCCGTAGCCAACGCCGGCGCTGACCAAGGTCGCACCCATGGCCAGCAATGCGAGCAGCATGATGAGACGCGAGGCGGAGAATTTGCGCCGCGCCCGCGCCCGCGTCACGCCGGCGGCATCCTGCTTATGCCGGCCACCGCGCCAGACATAGCCTGCCAGGGCCGACAGACGGCCCCCCGGGGCGAACCGGGCCATTTTCGTTACAGCTTCGCCACGCACACGCTACTCCCCCGCGGATACTCTGCGGTCCCCAAGCCTCATGGGATAGCCACTCAGCCTTAATGGCCGGTCAGCAAAGACGGTGAATGAAGCGTAACCGGGCGCGCGGCGGCGCCGGTTGAAAGCGAAGTTAAGCCTGCAAACAAAGGATTAGCGCAAGCCAAACCACAACGTCGCGATGGCCATGAACGAGAAAAATCCGACCACGTCAGTCACCGTGGTGACGAAGGGGCTGGAGGCTACCGCCGGGTCGATATTGAGCCGGTTAAGGCCAAGCGGGATGAGAATACCGCCGGCCGCCGCTGCGATCAGATTGACGATCATCGCCAGCCCAATGACGATGCCCAGCCCCGGCACCTGAAACCAGGCATAGGCGGCAACACCGGTAATCACGGCAAAGGCGACACCATTCAGGAGGCCGACCAGCAATTCGCGGATGATGACGCGGCGGGCATTGGCGTCGCTCAATTCCTGCGTCGCCAAAGCGCGCACCGCGATGGTCATGGTCTGGGTGGTGGCATTGCCGCCCTGGCTGGCGACGATCGGCGCCAGCACCGCCAAAGCCACCATTTTCTGCAATTCACCTTCAAAGGCCCCAAGCACCGACGAGGCCAGAAAGGCGGTGCCGAGATTGAGCAACAGCCAGTTGAAGCGGCCACGGGCAATGGTCCATACCGTGTCAGACAGTTCTTCGTCGGCGGTGACGCCGCCGAGCGCCTTGATGTCCTCTTCGGCCTCCTCGACGATGACGTCGGCGATATCGTCATGGGTGATGACGCCGACCAGCCTTTCATTGGCATCGACCACGGGCGCGGCGACAAGATCGTAGCGCTGGAACAGGCGCGCCACACTTTCCTGGTCCTCATCGGCGCGCACGCGGCGGCGCTCTTCCTCCATTAAGTCGGCGATCGGCACCGGACGCTTGCTGCGCAGCAGCCGGTCGAGCGGCACGGCGCCAAGGAAACGGTTGTCCGCATCGACCACGTAGAGTTCGTAGAACTGCTCGGGCAGTTCGGCGGTCTCGCGCATGTAGTCGATGACCTGGCCGACATTCCAGCCCGGCGCGACCGCGATGAATTCGGTCTGCATGCGCCGGCCGGCAGAGTCCGCCGGATAATCGAGGCTGCGGGTCAGCGCCAAACGTTCGTCGGCCGGCAGATGGCCGAGAATTTCCGTGCGCTCCTCGCGCGGCATATCTTCGAGCAGCGCGACGGCGTCATCGGTTTCCATGTCGCGCACGCCGTCGGCGACGGTTTGCGGCCGCAATTCATCAAGGATTTCTTCGCGCACGCTGTCGTCGACTTCGGTCAGCGCGGTAAAATCGAAGTCGATGCCGAGAAGTTCGACCAGCCGCGGGCGCTGGTCGTGTTCAAGCGCTTCCAGAAGCGCGCCGAGATCGGATTCGTGCAGGTCGCCAACCAGAACGCGCAGCGCCGGCACGTCGACGGCCTCGATGGCGCGCGCGGCCTCGGCGACGAAATCGGCGCGGATGGCGCCATCTTCGTCGCGCAGCGGCGGCTTTTCGATTGGCTTTTCGATGACTTGCGCGGTCATGCCGAACCTTGGCAAATGGGTGCAATTTAAGAGGGCTTGTACGCTTGCCGCTTGCGCCGAGGCAAACATAAATCGCTATAATCCCGGGGCTTAACCGCGTTTATAACGCCGTCTTGCGGACAATCACGGCGGCGGTCAAAAGTCACGGCGGGGCGCTCTTTTATGACAAGACTATTGGCCATCGCGGCGTTCGCGGCCTTTGCCTGTTCGGTCGCAGCGGCGGAACCGTGCCCCGGCAATGCCGACGCGCTCGGCACCGAGCGGGTGCTGACGGTCGATGCCCAAACGACGCCACGGGTCGGCCGCAAGCACTTCCCCGACACCTTGCCGCTCAACGATAAAGAGCTTGTGCTGACCTTCGATGACGGCCCTTGGCCGACCACAACGCCGCGCGTACTCGCCGCCCTGAAAGCCGAGTGCGTCCGCGCCACCTTCTTCCTGCTTGGCCGCAATACCGATGCCCATCCGCAGATCGTCCGGCGCGCTTTAGCCGAGGGCCACACGATCGGCCACCACACCTACTCGCATCCGCTCTTGAACCAGATGACGCCGGACAGAGCCGAGGCCGAGATCGACCGCGGCATTGGCCGCGACGAACTGGCGGCCTACGGCCAGTTTCGCACCACGCCGAGCACGCCGTTCTTCCGCTTTCCCGGCTTTGCCTCGAGCCAGCCGCTGCTCGACCGCCTCGCCGACCGCGGAATCGTCGTGTTTGGCGCCGATGTCTGGGCCAGCGACTGGCTGCCGATGACGCCGGAGGCCGAGCTTCAGCTTCTCATGAGCCGCATCGTCAAGGCCGGGCGCGGTATCGTGCTGATGCATGACACGAAGGCGCAAACCGCTGCGATGCTGCCCGGCCTGCTGCGCGAACTGAAAAAGCGCGGCTTCCGGATCGTCCATGTCGTGGCGTCAAACACCCTCGTTTCACACTGAAAAGTTAACCATGTTGCAAACATGGTTAACGCGTTTTTATATAATCCAGTAAAATCAATATCTTAACTCCTTAACCCGGGCTCCACCTTGGTTAACAATGTCTCGCAAGTTCCCTCGAGTTCCGCCATTCTCCGCCTCGGCATCGTAGCGTTGCGTTGGGCGGGGGCTCGGAGGTTATGCGTAGAGTTTGTATCGTTGCGTGCTGCCTTATTGGCGGCGCGCTGCCGGCGCTGGCTGCGCCCTGCCCCGGCAATCCGACTGCACTCGGCACCAGCCGGACGCTGACCGTCGATACCAGGTCGTTCCCGCGCATCGGCACGATGCAGTACCGCAACACCTTGCCGCTGGGCGACCACGAAGTGGTCATCACCTTCGACGACGGCCCGCTGCCGCCCTACACCGACCGCGTGCTCGACGCGCTGGCCAGGGAATGCGTCAAGGCGACCTACTTCCTGGTCGGCACCATGGCGCGCGCCAATCCGGACGCGGTGCGGCGGATCTACAATGCCGGCCACACTATCGGCACGCACAGCCTGCGCCACCCGTTCGGCCTCGGCGATCTTGGCCTGCCCCGCATTGCCAACGAGGTCGACGGCGGCATCGCATTGGTGCGGAAAGCCGCCGGCGATCCGCGCGCGGTGGCGCCGTTTTTCCGCATTCCGGGACTAGCCCGGTCCAATCAGGCGGAGAGCTATTTGGCCTCGCAGCGGCTTTCGGTGTGGAGCGCCGATGAAGTGGCCGACGACTGGCATCGCGGTATTACGCCGTCGCAGATCGTGCGCAAGGCGATGAGCCGTCTCGAAGCCAAAGGCCATCGCGGCGTGCTGCTGCTGCACGACATCAAGGCGGCCACCGCCATGGCGGTGCCGATGCTGCTCAAGGAGCTCAAGGCCAAGGGCTACAAGGTCGTGCACGCGGTGCCGCCGGGCGAGCGCCCGGACATGGTGCCGGACTTGCCGGCGACCATGGTCGCGGCGAAACAAGGCTGGCCGCGCGTGACGCCGCAGAAGGGTGAGACCACCGGGTCGGTCAGGGCGATGCCCCGGCCCATTCGCGTGGCGGCGCGCATCGAGACCCGCGCCCGGGACGTCAGGCTGGCCGCCGCGCTCAACAAGAAAAAGACCAAGGCGCAGTCGGTCTCGGCGTTCAAATTCGGCGGGCCGTTTTCGGCACGGTAGTCGGATTGTTACGATTGTTTTGAAAGCCGCGGCGGTGCAGCATCGGCGGCGCCGGACGCCGCTATTTTCAAATGCCCGACGCAGGGCCAGGAGCCAAGATGGACAAGTTGCGCATTACCGCCGGGTCGTTCGAGTTCGGCGCCAAATTCGAGACTGAACTGGCGCCGAAGACGGTGGCGATTTTCAAGAAGCTCCTGCCCTATGAGCAGAAGGTCATTCATGTGCGCTGGAGCGGCGAAGGCGTCTGGGTGCCCCTCGGCGAACTCGACTTGGGCTTAAGTTACGAGAACCACACCAGCTATCCGCATCCGGGACAGATGATCGTCTATCCGGGCGGCATCAGCGAAACTGAAATTTTGCTGGCCTATGGCGCGGTGCATTTCTCGAGCAAGCTCGGGCAGCTCGCCGGCAACCACTTCATCACGCTGACGTCGGGACTGGACCGGCTCTACGAATTCGGCCGCGCGGTGCTGTACGAAGGCGCCAAGCCGATCCGCATTGAGGCGGTGTGAGGGGGGCTTAACGGCGCGCTCGCTCAAATTGTCGGGTTTTCAGAAAAATCGTACTGGTGCGGCCGAGAAGACTCGAACTTCCACGGATTGCTCCGCTGCCACCTCAAGGCAGTGCGTCTACCAATTCCGCCACGGCCGCACAGTACGAGGAAAGGTGCGCGTCGGTAGTCGCGCCCCTGTAACGGCGGATCGTGTAACAAATAGGTCTATCAGGGACAAGGGCCGAAGCGCATTCTCCCGTGCTCGACGGCAGGCAATTTTACCGCCAAATCAAGCCGTTACGCGACGAGGCCGATCCGGCCCCGGCCCTGCCCGAAATAAAGCGGTATGGAAGCCAGAAAACCCCTTTTTGTTCGACGCGTTTTCTTCACGCGAACCGGTTCCCACTTCGCTTGAAAACGCTTTGTTTTACCGCATGTCCAGCGGGCGCGGCAGCAGTTCGCCGACCTCGACCGCGATGCGGTTGCCATTGACGACGACCGTGCCCTTGGCCACCGGCAGGTTGTTGGCGAGGATGTTGACGGCGTCGTCTTCGCCCGCGTCCAACTCGATGATGGCGCCGCGGCCGAGCCGCAGCACCTGGTGGATCGGCATGGTGGTGGTGCCCAGCACCACGGTGATGTCGACGGAAACCTTGTCAAATGTGCCCAAGTTCACAACTTCCTGTCATGTAGTGGTCTGCCCGTAAGTCCTTAGGGCCCCGCCATGGTCATCATGCTATGGTTAACGAATGATTAATATGCGCGACGAATTGAACCTCGGCATGCCCGCGCCGGCCGGAATGGCGGCGGTCGAATGGCGCATCAGCGATGCGCCCGTGGAGTACGCCGATGCCGTCGCCTTCATGGACGCGCGCGCGGAAGCGATCGCCAATGGCGAGGCGCCGGAGTTGATCTGGCTGGTCGAGCACCCGCCGCTTTATACCGCCGGCACCAGCGCCAATCCGGCCGATGTGCTGGACGCGCGTTTTCCCGTGTACGAAAGCGGGCGCGGCGGCCAGATGACCTATCACGGTCCCGGCCAGCGCGTCGGCTATGTGATGATCGATTTGCGCCGGCGGGGACCGGACCTGCGCCGCTTCGTGGCGACTCTGGAGGAATGGATCATCCGCACGCTCGCCGCCTTCAACGTGCGCGGCGAAAGGCGCGAGGATCGCATCGGCGTCTGGGTGAAGCGGCCGGACAAGGGAGACGGCTTCGAGGACAAGATCGCCGCGCTCGGCATTCGCGTGAAGCGCTGGGTGACGCTGCACGGCATTGCCATCAATGTGGAGCCGGACCTCTCCCACTTCGGCGGCATCGTGCCCTGCGGCGTCAGTGTGCAGCGCTACGGCGTCACAAGTCTCGTCGACCTCGGCATTCCGATGGCGATGACGGATGTCGATGTGGCGCTTCGCGCGAGTTTTGAGGAGTTGTTCGGGGCGAGTGCCGGCCAGCAATCCTAACCGTATGCGCACGACAGGCGCGGCTCACCGCGCCTGTCCCATCATCGAACGTGAGGCCTGCATGGCCCTGACGTATCAGAGCGCGCTGCCGTGTGTGTCGACAAGAACCTCGTTGACCCAGATCCGGCCATTCGCGATTTTGACCCGGCGGGGCTCACCGTCCTTGTCTCGCGCAAAGGCCCTGAACTCGAAACTTGGCTTTTCGTTCGCGTCCGTGGTGATGTCGGCGAGGATTTCAGCGGCAAGCGCCTCGCCGAGGATCAAGCTACGCGTGTTGTCGGTACGCCAGTGAACCCCGCCCATGGAACGGCCCATGGCGACGTTCTGCGCAAGCTTGTTCAATTCGCCTTCGATGGTGAGAGATTCAGCAATCTTTGCGTCCAGCGGGATTCTATAGAACGTGCCGTCTTTCTTGCGGCCGGTTTCGTAAGTGGCAATCATACCACCATCGCCGAACGGGTCTTCTCTTTCCTTCAGGGTGTTAAAAAATACCGGATGAACATTGCCTTCTTTGTCAGTCGTAAAGGTCTTGAAGTAAGCCTTGAGAACCGTCACGCAAGCGCCTGCGACCGTCGCATGACCGGCTCCGTAGGCCGGATGTGTCGGACTGCCCGGTGTATAAGCCATCGGCAGCAGATAGCTGCCATTGTTCTTCAGTATCCGCTTGGCTGCTTCGGTTTCGACAAGGGACGGCGGAATGCCGTAACTTCGCGTTTTTCCGTCAACGCCGCATTCTTGTACCTGGACCAAACCGCCGTAGGCTTCTGGGCGCAGGCGCAGATTGACCTGCCATTTCTGATTCCACACGACCTTCAGCGCGCGCGTCGCGATTTCCGACACCAGAGCCAAAATGTGAGGACCACCCAGCACGCCAAAGCCTGCTTCGCGGTCAGCCAGTCGGACATCGTACGGATTCCCTGGGGTCCATTTGGCTTGGCCAGACAAGAGAATGAGAGCGGCATTGAAGTAGGCCTGATGCAATGCGTCCTTATTAACGAAGCGGGCAAGATCACGCATGGTGCATATGTAACGAGTGGCCAGATTGCCGTTCTTATCCTTTTCAAAACGTGCGTCGCTATCCTCGTTGGCTCTGTTGTAAGCGTGGCCAGCAGCATCATTGCCGCTGTTTTGCGCCCCCAGCCAGTCAGCGAATTTGGTCAAATAGTCTTTCCCCGACGCGTAGGGGTTTTGCTTCTGGCTGATGGATTGCGTACCGTAGGCAATATCGCGCACGAAGAACTGACTCAGCATCGGGCCTTGCATTTCACCAGGCAACCCAAGCCTGAAGACCGTATCAGCCGTAAACGACGTGAATGATCGAGTTGAGCCGGGAACATCAATGCCGCGCTTGAGATGCCCAGCGTCATTCCCTTCCTCGTCATCAACCGCAGCGGTGAAATTTTTGTTGATGTCCGTAACGGCGTCACTGGCTTCTTTGCCAAGTTCGTTAAAACCGCAGTCCCGCAGTAAGGCCATCCAGTATAATTCCGTCATTTCCGCCGCCGTGGTGATGGAATCGACTTTCGGCGCCGGTGGCATCGAGTAGCTTGCCGGATGGTGAGTTAATTCGTCTGCCGCAAGGCCTGCTTGCGGATTGATCAATTGGAAGGTGGGATGTTTTGAATCGCGCTGCGGACCTTTTGGTACGCCTGCAAATCCGCTGCCGTCGCCTTCCGTGGCAGCGACCAGACAATCAAAAGCATCGACATCTACCTCACCGTAAGGATTGGGGTGCGGTAGGGTTTTATGAAAACTACCAAGTCCTTTTACGGTGGTGCCGTCGATCGTCCAGACCCTTTTGGTATCCCCGTTCGAAGCCATTTCCCCCTCCCAAATGAATAAAGACAGGGCAATTACATCACAACTTTTACTTGTTGTCTTTATATTTTCGTCTACTGCGGGCGTCTAAACGATGACCCTCGCCCGGCGACACTAAAACGTCGGCAACACCGAGAATTCCTCACCCGGCACGCGCGCTCGCAAATCGGCGTCCGAGCCGGCGCGCTGATCGATTGCGTCAACGCGCGAACCAAAAGGCCCACGCCGGCATGCTGCGATCATGTCGTTTATGACGTCCGGCTCGCCCTTGAACAGCGCCTCGACGGTGCCGTTGCGGCAATTGCGCACCCAGCCTGCGAGGGCGTGACGGCCGGCCTCACGCGCGACGAAGGCGCGATAGCCGACGCCCTGGACGCGGCCATGCACGACGATATGCACGACGATGTGCGCGGGCTCGCTCATGTCGGATCTCCGCCAGGAACATCGCAACCGATGACGCGGCTGCCGGTCCAGCGCGACCGCGACCAGCGTGCCACGGAGCGCACGTAACGCTCCGGCAATTGCCAGCTGCGCGCCGCGGCCGCGCACATTTCAGCATAACCCGGCTTCGGCCGGCCCGCGCTGCGGCGGCGCAAAACATAGAGCATGGCCAGCGCGCGGCGCGCGCCGATCCGCACCGGAAGATAACGCACGTCGTAGAGACCTTTATGCAGCAATTCGTAAGCATGCAGCGCAGCAAGATCACGCGGCGTCAGCCGCCACAACACGCCATGCACACGCTCGCCGGGCGATGGCTTGACCGAGCCCCAACCATCGACGCCGATGAAGAATTTGTAGCCGTCGAGTTGCGCCGCGCCCATCGCGCGCGCGGCCGGACAACGCGCCAACATGGCGGCGCGGTGCATGTTCGAGCCATAGGCGAAGTAGAGAGTCATGGTTTATCCGTCGTCCCCGCGAAAGCGGGGACCCATACCCCCTGCCCATCCGCATCATTTGCACAGGGGATATGGGTCCCGGCTCGCGCTTCGCTATCGCTCGCTTGGCCGGGACGACAGGAAACTACGCAAATTCCAAGATTACCGCATCGACCGCCAGGCTGTCGCCGGGCTTGGCATTGACCTTCTTGACCGTGCCGTCGACTTCGGCGCGCAGCACGTTTTCCATTTTCATGGCTTCGACCACCGCCACCACTTCGCCGGCCTTGACCTCCTGGCCTTCCGCGACCGCGACCGACATGACCAGCCCCGGCATCGGGCACAGCACCAGCTTGCCGGTGTCGGCCTTCACCTTGACTGGCATCAGCCGCGCATAAGCGGCCTCAGCCTCGGTATAGACATAGGCCTTGGTCTCGACGCCTTGATAGGCCAGCGCAAAACCGTTCGGCAGGTTGCGGACCTGCACCGCGACCGGCTTGCTGTCGATTAAGCCGCTCCACAGCGGATTGCCCGGCGCCCAGTTCGAGGCCAGATGGCGCGCCTTTGGCTCATCGGGAAAACGCACGGCGATGGTGCCGTTCTCGCGCTTGACCTCGAGCCGGTATTCCTTGTCGCCGAGCCAGACCGCGCGCTGACTATCGCGCGTCACGCTGCGGCCATTGAGCTGGCCGGAGATGTTGCGCTTGCGCTCGCCGAGAACATGATCGATCGACGCCGCGACCGAGGCCAGCACTTGCGCACGCTCGCCGTCCGGCGCGATCGGGTGAAAGCCTTCGGGGAATTCCTCGGCGATGAAGCCGGTCGACAATTTGCCGGACTTCCAGCGCGGATGCGCCATCAGGGCCGACAGGAACGGAATGTTGTGGCGAATGCCGTCGATGACGAAAGCGTCGAGCGCGTCGCCCTGCGCTTCGATGGCCTCGAGACGGGTCGGCGCATGCGTCACCAGCTTGGCGATCATCGGATCGTAGAACAGCGAAATCTCGCCGCCTTCATAGACGCCGGTGTCGTTGCGCACGGTGATGTTGCCGCTGGTACGCTCGGCCGGCGGACGATAGCGCGTCAGCCGCCCGGTCGAGGGCAGGAAATTGCGGTACGGGTCTTCGGCATAAACGCGGCTTTCCACCGCCCAGCCGTTGAGCTTGACGTCGCTCTGCTTGATGGAAAGCTTTTCGCCGGCGGCGACGCGTATCATCTGCTCGACCAGATCGATGCCGGTGATCAGTTCGGTGACCGGATGCTCGACCTGAAGCCGCGTGTTCATTTCAAGAAAGAAGAAGCTCCTGTCCTGCCCGGCGACGAATTCAACGGTGCCGGCGGAATCGTAACCGACCGCCTGCGCCAGAGCGACAGCCTGCTCGCCCATTTTCCTGCGCGTTGCTTCATCGAGCAGCGGCGACGGCGCTTCCTCGATGACTTTCTGGTTGCGGCGCTGGATCGAGCATTCGCGCTCGCCGAGATAGATGACGTTGCCGTGCTTGTCGCCGAGCAACTGGATTTCGATGTGGCGCGGATCGACGATGAATTTCTCAATGAACATACGATCGTCGCCGAACGAAGATTTTGCTTCCGACTTGGAGCGGGCAAAGCCCTCGGCCACTTCGGATTCCGACCAGGCAATGCGCATGCCCTTGCCGCCGCCGCCGGCGGAGGCCTTGATCATCACCGGATAGCCGATCTCGTTGGCAATCTTTACTGCCTCCTTGTCGTCGGCGATGACGCCGAGATGGCCGGGCACGGTCGAAACCTTGGCGGCCGCGGCGGCCTTCTTGGATTCGATCTTGTCGCCCATGGCGGCGATGGCCTTCGGGTTCGGGCCGATGAAGACAAGGCCGGCGGCCTCCAGCGCTTTCGGAAAGGCCTCGCGTTCGGACAGGAAGCCGTAGCCGGGGTGGACGGCCTCCGCCCCGCTCTCTTTGCAGGCGGCGACGATCTTCTCGATGATGAGATAGCTTTGCGCGGCAGGCGGCGGACCGATCAGGATGGCGGTGTCGGCCATTTCGACGTGCAGCGCGTCCTTGTCGGCCTCGGAATAGACGGCGACCGTCTCGATGCCCATCTTGCGCGCGGTCTTGATGATCCGGCAGGCGATTTCGCCGCGATTGGCAATCAAGATGCGCTTGAACATGCTGCTTAAATCCCCGCCCCGCCCCGTTTTTCGAACTTTGCGGCACTGCAGCGAAAAGTCAATGCGATATCAGGGCGGCGCCAAGGCAATGACGCCCCACAGCGCCGCCATCCCGGCGATCCAACAGCCAACCGTCACCACCGACAATTCGACGGCAAAACGGCCCCGCCCGATAAAGATGGCCATAGCCAGCTTGCTGAGCATGTTGCTGGCGACCGCTGCCAAAATACCCAGACTGGCGGCGAAGCCTTCGAGCGGCACCGGCACAAGCCGCGACAGCGCGATCGTTACCGCATCGACGTCGGCGAGCCCGAGCCCAGCAGCGCCGAACAGCGCCCCTTGCGCGCCGAATGCGTCACCGATGACGCGGCCCAGGACGATCACCGCGCCAAGGAAGACCGCGAAACCAAACACCGGCCAGAATGCAAAAGGATTTGCGAACTGCGACGGCCGCGGCGTTTCGCTCGAAACCGCCCCACGCCAATAGACCGCGTGCACCGCATAAAGCGTAGCAAGCAGCGTCGGCGCGGCCAAAACCGGCGCGATCAGGGCCAGCAACTCCGGCTTTATGACAGCGACAATGGCAATGACCCGCAGAAATGACACCGCCGACGCCATCGCCACGCCAGCCGCCAGCAGCAATGGCTCGCCTTCGTGCGCGGCGGCGCGATGGGCACTGGTTAGCGCCACCGCGGTCGATGACACCAAAGCGCCGGCCAGCGCCGACAGCAGCACGCCGCTCCTGGCGCCGAAATACTTCACCGCGCCATAGCCAAGGAACGAGACGGCAGCCAGAACGATAGCGATCAGCCAGACCTCGCGCAGGTTGACGCCGCCGCTCGGCCCGACATTTGAGGCAGGCAAGATTGGCAGCACGATGAAGCTCATCGCCAGCAAGACAAGAACCGAGCGCAACTCCGGCCACGTCATCCCCGCGACCCAGCTGTGAATTTGAGCGCGCGAGGCCAAAATCCCAGCGGCGACCACCGCGGCTGCGGCCGACGCGCGTGCGTCGCCGATAACCGCGTAGGCACCAAGCAAGAAGGTCAGCAAGCCGGCGATGATCGTTGTTGCGGAATAACCGCCGGCGGCCCGCGCGGCATCACGCTCGAAGACGGCGAACACGGCGGCATAGGCGGCAAATGAAAGGCCGAGCACAAGACCCGCGGCAACCGCGCTGCCCATCGCTTGCGCCAGCGCCGCCGCCAGACCACCCAGCAGCCCACACTGTGCAAAGGTGCGGAAGCCTGCTGCGCGCGTACCGGGCGCGGCAGCGCGCGTCTTCCAGCCGCGCTCGAGGCCGATCAAAAGCCCGATGCCGAGCGCGGTCGCCAGCCGGTAAAGAAGTTGGTCGATTTCCATCGTCAGGCACTCGCTCCGGCCGGGTTAAGAGACATTATCGTCGACTGCCCCGGATACCCGATCATCGCCGGGCCGGCGCCGGCGAGAATATGAGTTTCGTCGCACGGCTCGGCCCGCACGGTTTGATCTCCCGCAAACGCAGCCGACAGCGCTCCTGTTCTCTTTGCGGCTGGGTCTATTCCCCTCCGCCAGCGACGCCTATATTGGGCATCGGAACCTTTCTTCCGCGACGTATTGGAGATTTCTCATGACATTGGCGATTGGCGATACCGCACCCGACTTCGAGGCGGAAACCACCGAAGGCAATATCCGCTTTCACGATTGGCTCGGCAATTCCTGGGGCGTGCTGTTCTCGCACCCGAAGGATTTCACGCCGGTTTGCACCACCGAACTTGGCGCCGTGGCGCGCCTGAAGCCGGATTTCGACAAGCGCAACGTCAAGGTTATCGGCCTGTCGGTTGACCCCGTCGACAACCACGCCAAGTGGGCGGTCGATATCAAGGACGTCGGCGGCATGGCGCCTAACTATCCGATGATCGGCGACACCGATCTGAAGATCTCGAAAGCCTATGGCATGCTGCCCGCCTCGACCGGGGGCACGTCGGAAGGCCGCACGCCGGCCGATAACCAGACCGTGCGCAACGTCTTCATCGTCGGGCCCGACAAGAAGATTAAGCTGATCCTGGTCTATCCGATGGCGGTCGGCCGCAACTTCCAGGAAATCCTGCGCGTGATCGACGCGTTGCAGCTCAATGCCAAGCATCGCGTGGCGACGCCGGCGGACTGGAAGCAAGGCGAGGACGTCATCCTCACCTCGGCGATCACCAATGACGAAGCCAAGACGCTTTACCCGGAAGGCTACAAGACCGTGAAGCCCTATCTGCGCACGGTGCCGCAGCCGAAGTAAACACGGCGCACATCGTTGCTAAAGTGGAAGGGCGCGGATATGAAATCCGCGCCCTTTCCTTTTGCGCCGCGCTGCATCGCCTTCCGGAGACCTTCGAGTGACCGACGACACCGTCAACCCAACCGCCTTCACCCAGCCGGCCTTCGCGCAATATATCGGCATCAAGATGACGCATATCTCGCTTGAGCGGGTCACCGCCGAATTGCCGATGCGCGACCAGCTCCTCAATCGTTTTGGCATCATGCATGGCGGCGCCATTATGGCGCTGGCCGACAATGTCGGCGGCACCGCCACCACCGCCAACCTCAAGGAAGGGCAAACCACAACAACAATCGAGAGCAAGACCAATTTCTTCGCCGCCATCCCGATCGGCGACACCGCCTTTGCCGAATGCATCCCGCTGCATCGCGGCCGCACCACAATGGTCTGGCAGACCCGCATCACCCGCAATGACGGCCGGCTGTGCGCGATGGTAACGCAAACACAGATGGTGCTGGAAAAGAAAAAGTAGTCGGCGCCGCTACCAGCGCAGCAAACGACGCCCCAGCACCGCGCCCAGGACCGTCACGCCCCCAATCGCAACCGAATACCAGAAGGCGACAAACAGCGGCGAATCATCGGTGCAGTGCGTTGCATACAGCGCCGCAGCGAACCCACCGGCAGCCAATCCAGCCACAGCCCCGGCCGCGCTTCGCGATGTCGGCGCACCGTGACGCAGCGCCAACAATAACGCGCCGAGAAGCGGCAGCGACAGCAGCGGGATCGCGGTCATGCAGATGCGCGCATTGCTGCCGATCAACTTGGTTGACCACTGCCCGGCCGGAACGACGAATAGCTCGGCAATAACGGCGACCGCCAGCACGAGCGGCGCGGCCGTCAGCGCGACCTTCTGCAAGCCTGTGGCTGCGCCCGGCTGCGCCAGCCGCAAGACGAGCGCAAGGGCCGTACCGGCCAGCAACAACGCCTGCACTATTTTGAGATCGAAGCGCACCGTGGCGGCGACGATTCCGATGTCCTCGCGCGGGCCCAACGCCACCCAGAACAGGACCGCCGACACCGCGAACCCAAGGGCGACCGCCAGTGCGACACGGCGGAAGAACGGCACGCCGGCATCCGTACCATCCACGACAAGAGCACGAACCAGATCATCGGTGCGCATATCAGGACCGCTCCAATTTCTTTGCCAGTGACGCAAGGCCGCGATGCAGGGCGACCCGCACCGCCCCCGACGTCATGTTCAACCGCAAGGCAGCGTCGCCGATCGACATGCCCTCGACGGCCACCGCCTGAACCACCGCACGTTGACCGGCCGGCAATTGCGCAAGGTGACGCTCGATCTCGCTGCCCGACGCAGCCGGACTCTCTTCTTCCACGGCCAATATTTCGGAAAAATCATCGATCGGCAGATCGAAATATCCGGAACGACGACGCAGCGAGTCCACCAGCTTGTAACGGGCGATCGCATGGATCCAAGGCTCGATTGGCCGCGTGCTGTCCCAAGTGTGCCGCTTCAAATGCACCGCCAACAAAACCTCCTGAACCACATCCTCGAGTTCGGCGTCTGACCGGCCGGCACGCCTAAATCCGCGGCTGACCAAGGGTCGCAACGCAGCCGCAACCTCGTGCAACACGCGCCGATAGGCGGTTGCGTCGCCGCCATTGGCGGCACGCATGAGGTCAGCCCAACCGGCGCCACGCTGGCTCACACGCGCTCCTGCATGGTCATTCGTTCAACCCCGGCATTCCGTTACATGCGATGCGCAGCATTCACGCGGATTTGATGCCCTAACACATAAGCGTGACCGGCGTAACGCAAGCCGCTTCAGCCACGAAGAACCTGATGTGAGCCGGTCCACCGTTTCACTGCGGCCGGGTTTGTCCCGCGCCGACATTCGCACCGACTAATATTAATACAGAGGGAAAACGTCATGACCAAGAATTCGATCGCCGCCGCTACGCTCGCTGGCTCGCTCGCAGCCGCTTTCGCCATGATCTCGATCGCGTCGGTCGCGCCGGCCCAGGCCCAGGATGCCAGCAAGGAGAAATGCTACGGCGTTTCGCTCGCCGGCAAAAACGACTGCGCTGCCGGCCCCGGCACCACCTGCGCCGGCACGTCCAAGGTCGATTACCAAGGCAATGCCTGGAAATACGTGGCCAAGGGCACCTGCGCTTCCATGAAGACCCCGAAGGGCACCGGCTCGCTTACGGCGATCAAGTCTTAAGAGCAAAACGCGGGAGGCGCGCAGCGTTCCTGCGCGTCTCCCCCGCTTACCCAGCCAGGCAAACCTTATGATAAGCGCTTCCGGACTTCCCGCTTCCGCCGGCGTCGGCTTCAAGCCCCAACATTTCGCCGACATTATCGGCGGCGACCAGCCGATCGGCTTTGTCGAAGTTCATGCCGAAAATTACATGGGCGCGGGCGGCCCGCCGCACGCGCAGCTTGCCGCGCTGCGCGAACGCTATGCGCTGTCGGTGCACGGCGTCGGCCTGTCGATCGGCGGCGCAGCTGCCCTCGACGCCGAGCATCTGTCGCGGCTCAAGACGCTGTGCGACCGTTATCAACCCGCCAGATTTTCCGAACATCTCGCATGGTCGTCGCATGGTGACGTATTCTACAACGACCTGCTGCCGCTGCCCTATACCGAGCAAACGCTCGCCCGTATCGTCGAGCACATCGACCGTGTGCAAACGACGCTCCGGCGCGAAATGCTCTTGGAAAACCCCTCGACCTACCTCGCCTTCGTCGAAAGCACGATTCCGGAAACCGAATTCCTCGCCGAGATCGCCTATCGCAGCGGTTGCGGCCTGTTGCTCGACGTCAACAACGTCTTCGTCAGTGCGAAAAATCATGGCACCGATCCGTCCTCCTATCTCGCGGCATTCCCAATCGCCCGCGTGAAGGAAATTCATCTCGGCGGACATGAGGAGCAGGCCGACGACGAAGGCGCGCCCCTGCTGATCGACGCGCATGGCTCGCCGGTCGCCGACCCGGTCTGGGCGCTCTACGAAAGCGTGATCGCACGTACCGGTCCGCTGGCAACCTTGATCGAATGGGACAACGACGTCCCGGCATGGCCGCAACTCGCCAGCGAGGCGCGCGCGGCCAATGCCATCCTCGACCGGGCCGCCAATGCGAGGGCCGCGTGATGACCGCTGCATCGCCGGCCTTCCAGGATAACTTCGCGAACGCTTTGCTGGATGCGGATCGGGCGGTGCCCGAAGCTGTCACGTCGCACACCGCGAGAACGCCGCGAAAACGATTCGCGGTCTATCGGAACAACGTGATTGTCGGGCTGGTGCAGGCCCTGCGCGAGCAATTCCCCGCTATCGAAAAAATCGTCGGCGAAGAATTCTTCGCGGCGATGGCCCGCGTCTATGTGGTCAATGAACCGCCACGCTCGCCGATCCTCATCGACTATGGCAATGGCTTTCCCGGCTTCATTGCACGGTTCGAGCCGGCGGCGGAATTGCCTTACCTCGCCGATGTCGCACGGCTCGAGATCGCACGCACGCGGGCCTATCACGCCGCCGATGCCACCTCGCTCAACCCGGCGCATTGGAATGGGCTCGATCCAGCCGCGCTTGCCGATACGCGCGCTACCCTGCACCCGTCGCTCCAGATCCTGCGTTCGCGCTACCCGGTCGTCACGATTTGGGAAATGAACGCCGGCGGCATCGAGCCGGCCTCGATTGAGGACTGCGAAGCCGAGAACGCTTTGATCGTACGCCCACACTTTGATGTTGAGGTGCGCCGGCTTCCTGCCGGCGGCGCCGCGTTTCTGCACGCGCTCGCCATGGGCGCTTCGCTTGGCGAAGCCGCGACATCGGCCGCCGCCGAGACCCCCGCATTCGACCTCGCCGCCAATCTCGCTGGCCTCATCGGCGCCGGGCTGGCAACCGCACTGCATTGCACCACGGCCCACAAGGATATCGCCCCATGAGCCAAGCGCTCGCCGCACCGTCCAAGCCGAACCAATCGAATCCGATGGACCGGCTCATCCATGCAATGGAGGCCATCCCGTACTGGTTCGTGGCGATTGTCACGCGCGTCTCGATTGCCGGTGTGTTTTGGCAATCCGGACAGACCAAGGTCGATGGATTCCGCGTCACAGACTCGGCGATCGAACTCTTCCGCAGCGAATACCGGCTGCCGATCATCGATCCGGCAATCGGCGCGCATCTGGCTGCGCTGGCCGAGCATCTGTTTCCCGTATTGTTGCTGATCGGGATCGCGACACGATTTTCCGCGCTCGCGCTTTTGAGCATGACACTGGTGATCCAGATATTCGTCTATCCCGATGCCTGGCCGACGCACGGCACCTGGGCGGCTTGTTTGCTGCTGTTGATGACACGCGGCGCCGGGCTGCTCTCGCTCGATCACATGATCGCGCGGCGGCAGGCCTGAGCGCTACTTTTCCGGCGTCACCGATGCCGCCGCATTGCCGGCTGCCGGCGCGACGCGCGCGCCGCGATTGACCAGCACGACGCCGGCGGCGCACACAACCATGCCGGCAATCGACAAAGCGTCGAGCTTCTCGCCGAACAGCAAATAGGCCATCAGCGCGGTCACCGCCGGCACCAGATAAAACAGGCTGGCGAATCCGGTCGCCGCCGATCGGCGGATCAGCCAGTACATCAGGCCGACGGCGGCGATCGAAAGCACCAGCACCAGCCAGGCGAGCGCGAACACCAGTTCGCCGCTCCAGTGAATGACGCGCGTCTCGAAGGCGAAGGCGGCGCCGCCGAACAGGACGGCGGCCCCGGCATATTGCACGAGATTGCCGGCGCGCCAGTCGATTCGGCCGCAATAGCGTTTCTGGTACAGCGCGCCCAGCGTGATGCCGAACAGCGAAACGACGCTGGCGATCCAGCCGAGCAGCGAACCCGACATGACCAGCGAACGGTCATGCAGCACCATCGCCACGCCGACGAGCCCGAGCGCCAGACCGAACCATTGCAGCGGCGCGACTTTTTCGCCCATGAAACGGTTGGCAATGGTTGACGTCAGAATCGGCTGCAAGCCCGGAATGAGTGCCGAAACGCCGGCCGGCACGCCCTGACTGATCGCCAGGAAGACACCGCCAAGATAAAGCCCGTGCACCATCAATCCAGCCAGCAGGCTGTGGCCAATCTCCACCCTGCTCAGCATATGCGCGCCGCCGATCACGGCGATACCACCGAGGATGATGACGACGAAGACCATCCGCACGCCGAGAAAGGTCATCGGCTCGATATAGGGCAAGCCGAAACGTGCGCCGATAAAGCCCGCGCTCCACAACAGCACGAACAAAACAGGCGCTCCGGCGATCGCCAAACGGCTCAAGGACATAAAAGTCTCATCAGAAAGAGAGGTGGCGGGGACTCGAAACGTGGCCAGCGCTATAGCATTTCAAGCCTATATGTGGTCACTCTGTAAAAAGGTGATGTCGCCCCCTGCCCGCCTGCATTGCGGGATGGCGCGAGCCAAAGGGAGGCCACCGATGCAGATTCTGTCCTTTTATATCGTTTTCGTTTTGCTGGGCGACATGGGTTCCTACGTCGTCGGCCGCACCGTGGAACAATGGTCCCCGGCAGCGAGCCTGCCGGCGTTCTTGACCTGCTTTTTTGTTGTTTTTTGGCTGGCCTGGCTGCTGGCCTTGCGCGTAACAAAGCCGAAAGCGGCGTAGCCGTATAGCTGCCCCGTTCTTTTGATGGCATCCGGAACCTGACGCTACCCTTGCGGGTTTCCTCCATTCGAGACGAAAAATGTCCCGGATACCAAGGAGGAATTAGCCATGTCAGATCCGCGTTCCACTGATCGGCGTTTTAGCGAGCCGCGCAACACCGATCCGAATCTCACCAATCCTACTCTCATTGAGCCGGCGCCTGCACACGAGCGACGCGGCGGCGGCATGTGGGGCTGGATCGCCGGCATTGCCGTCGTCGCTCTGATCGCTTTCGTCGTCCTCGCCGGCTGGAATGACAGCACGACGGAAAACACGGCGGCGACCGGCAACACGCCGCCGGCAACCGCCGGCAACACCGCGCCGGTTCGCAACGTGACGCCGCCGGCGACCACCGGCTCAGGCTCGACTGCGCCGCTGACCAATCCGGCGACGCCGTCGACTCCGCCGGCCACGCCTGCGCCGCAGCAGTAAGCGGCATCAATCGCAACAAACATCCGGCGCCGCATTGGCGCCGGAACCGTTTTCGTCAGGAGAACGCCATGGACCTCAACATGAACAAACTGCCGGAGGACGACAAGCGCGTCGAGCGCGCCATGCCGACGCCGCCCCGCGATAAGAACATCACTCTCAAGGTCGCCGGATTTCTCGCCGTCGTCGTCGTGCTGACCGTGCTGGCGATCACCAGCCACCAGGGCACACCCGCTACGATGGCTTCCGATACGCCGCCGCCGGTCGAAGGTGCGTCGACGCTGCCGGCGACAACGACGCCGGCTGAACGCACGACCACCGGCAGCGCATCGCCGGCGACGCGGGTGCCGAACCCGGCCGCGACCAGCCGCTAGGTGTTGTACGCCGCGTCGATCGGCACGCGATAGCCGTTGACGAGGCGATTGGTTTCGTTGGCCATGCCGGTGACCGCCATCAACTCGCCGAACATCGCTTCGGTCATGCCGGCCTTGCGCGCCGCCGCCGAGTGACTGGCGATGCAGTAACCGCAGCCATTGGTCACCGACACTGCGAGATAGACCATCTCCTTGGTTAAAGGATCGAGCGCGCCCGACGCCATGATCTCCTTGATGCTTTCCCAGGTGCGCTTGAGCGTCGCCGGATCGTGCGCCAGATATTTCCAGAAATTGTTGACGTCCGGCACGTTGCGCGACGACTTGATGTCGTCATAGACCGCGCGCACGGCGGCAGAGGCATCGGCATATTCGATCGGCCCAGGCATGGCATTCGTCTCCGGCTTCACATTGAGTGAAGCCGATTATGATGACATCGCTGGCCGCGGCAAGCGATTGCGCCGGCGGCGATCCGCTAGAGCCCGACGAAGCCGCGCAGCTCTTTCACCGTCTCCTCGGCCTCGCTGGCCTCGCCCGAGGTGAGCACCACGGTTTCGCCGGTGCGCCGATGCAGCACGCTGTGATAGACGGTCGCGCCGGAGGCGCCGTCCTTGTTCGACTTGACGGCGATGTCGTCGATATCGGCGAGCGGGAATTCCACCGGCTTCTTGGTCCACAGCAACACCTTGCGTTGCAGCGCCGCCTTGCCGGCATCCTTGTCGAGCGTCAAAGTCGTCGAGCCTTCCTGCAACACCAGCTTGCGCGCCGTGTTCTCGATCTTTGCCATGACAGGTCCCCTTGGCTGGTTTCCTTCGCAAGGCAATCCTAGCAGAAGCGCGCGGTTCCCTGTTGCGACCCGCTGACGCGGCGATGAGGTTTTCAAACAGCGCATTCTTTCTTATCCCTCCCCGACTTCGGGGAGGGTGGACGCGAGCGTTTTGCGAGCGGCCGGGTGGGGACAATCGCGCGCTAAACCCCACCCCCGCCGCTTCGCGCCGGACCCTCCCCTTGCAGGGGAGGGATAAGAAAGAGCCAACGCTCCGCCGCCCGTATTGTTTGTGAGGCGCCGGGTGCGCCTGTCTTTCCTTCCGCCTTCGCCCTGTGGCTACGGCGGACGAGTGCTCCCTCAAAGACGAGGGAATGGCGCGCCAAGCGGCGCTACCTTTAACAAGTGCGCGCACCGACCGGGTGCGCGGCGCCTCTCGGCGCGCCATGGCGGCGTCTTCCAGCAGCCGGGCCGCGCTTCTGGCGGCTATCGGCCTTCCCGAAGAACCCAGTGATCCATCGCTTTAAGGCGGGACCAGTCCGAGCATCGGGCAAAGCCGAAGGCTTCGCACCATCAGCCAGCTCCTGGCGGGAGGTCCTATTGCCTCCGAGCGGAGCCCCGGCACCGCCCGGGCGCGAAGGCTTGCGTATGCCTCCGCCCGCGGGCGCCGCATCCCACCCCACTGTTACGACGCCTCATGACAGCGCCCCTCGTTGGATGGAACGGTCCTAGGATTATTGAGAATAGGAAGGAAGTCAAGTGGGGTGCAGGGATTTTTCTGGGCCGCTAGCGGGCCAAGGACATTCTCAAGCCACCGGCATAAACGCTGCCTAGCCGAATTGGCTTTATGGACGACGGCGCCTCGACTATTATTTTTTCGAAATTCCTGCCCGGTCGGCTCTAGTGGATCGAATCTAACACTTGGTGCCCGCGCCTGACGGCTTGGATAATTTTGTTTGGATCGGCCGTCCATGTGAAGGGTTTTGGTTCTGCGTTGTGCTCGACGACGAAGCGATTGATTGCTGCCTGCAAGTCGACGACCGATAGG
>CAMBQQ010000036.1 GCA_945870035.1 Rhizobium sp. Q54
GCAGGAAGCGCAGATCACCTCCAACGAGGAGGTCGAGCGCGCCCGCATCTCGTCCGATCGCGGTCTCGACGAGGCCCGCGTCGGCCGCCAGCGCGACCTGCGCAAGCTCGAAATCGAGCGCGAGCGCGATGTCGAGAGCGCCGCGATGGAGAAAGCCATCGCGCTCTACGCCAAGTCGCTGGAGGAATCCGCCGCCCAGGTGAAGGCCGAACTGGCCCGCGCCAAAGCCGTGGAAGCCGAAGAAGCGGTTAAAACCGTGCAGGAAAACGAAACGGCGAAACGCCGCAAGTCGGTGGAAGTCACGCTCGCCGAGAAGGCCGCCGAGGAAATGCGCATTGCCGCCGGCGCCGACAAAGTGCGCCGCGCCGTCGAAGCGGAGTCGCAGAAGCTGCTCTACGAAGCCGAGAACGTGCTGTCGGATGGCGCGCGCTACGGCCTGTTCCGCCGCCGCCTGCTCGACCGCATCGAAGGCATCGTGCGCGAGAGCGTCAAGCCGATGGAGAAGATCGAAGGCATCAAGATCCTGCATGTCGACGGCCTCGGCGGCGGAGGCAGCAACGGCGCGGCCGCGCGCTCGCCGACCGACGAGGTCATCGAAAGCGCCCTGCGCTACCGCGTGCAGGCGCCGCTGATCGACGAGGTGCTCAAGGAAATCGGCATCGAGGGCGGCAACCTGGCCAAGATGGGCGGCCTCATTCGCGAGGCCAGCGACATGCAGCGCATCGGCAAGGATTCACCGAAGGAGTCATCGAAGGATGCGCCCAAGGAAACGTCCGGCGCGAAGCCGAAGGATGGCGGCAGTACTGGCGGCGGCGGCCGCCGCAAGGCCAAGGAGTAAGCGCGCATGGCCCGGGTTTATGCCTCCAGCGTCATCGGCGCTTCCGCCACAAGGGTCTGGGCCCGCGTGCGCGACTTCAACGGCTTGCCGAACTGGCATCCGGCGATCGCCGAAAGCCGCATCGAAAACAACGAGCCGTCCGACAAGGTCGGCTGCATCCGCGCCTTCTCGCTGCGCAACGGCGACCGGCTGCGCGAACAGATGCTCGGCCTGTCCGACTACGACATGTTCTGCACCTATTCGATCCTCGACTCGCCGATACCGCTCACCAATTACGTGGCAACCTTGCGGCTGACCCCGATCACTGATCACGACCGGACTTTCATCGAATGGTCGGCCGACTTCGATTGCGCGCCCGAGCGGGAAGCCGAGCTGGTGTCCAGCATCGGCGGCGGCGTGTTCCAGGGCGGCTTTGACGCGCTCAAGCGCGCATTCGGAGGCTGATGTGCCGAAGGTCGTTCGCAGCACGATCGTCGACGTGCCGGTGGAGCGGCTCTGGGCCGTGGTGCGCGATTTCAATGCGCACGACCAATATCACCCCATCGTGGCAGCCAGCGCGATCGAGCGTGGTTATCCCGTGGACAAAGTCGGCTGCGTCCGCCGCTTCACGCTCCAGGACGGCAGCGAGCTGCGCGAACAATTGCTGTCGCTGTCCGATCTCGAAATGACCTACAGCTATTGCCTGCTCGATACGCCGATCCCGCTGTTCAATTACGTCGCGCATATTCGCCTGCTGCCGGTGACCGACGGCAATCGCAGCTTCTGGCATTGGGAAAGCCGCTTCACCACGCCGCCGGGCCGCGAGGACGAGCTCGCCCGCACCGTCGGCGAGGATGTCTATGTCGCCGGCATGGAGGCCGTGCGTCAGCTCCCGCAACTCCAAAGGGAGGGCATCTAGCATGCCGCTCGACGTGCGCGTTGCCACCAGCATGGCGGAAGCCGCCGGCCTGCTGTCTTCGGATCAACGGACGAAGTTTCTTTCGGGCGGCACTTTGGTGATGCGCGATGTCAACGAGGGCCGCCTCCTTGACGGCACTTTGCTGCGCCTCACCGACCCCGCCTACCGCCAGATGAACGCCTCCGGCCCGCGTGTCGAATTGGGCGCCGGCGTGACCATGGCCATGGTGCTGAACAACCGCGATCTGCCTTTTCTCCACGCCGTCGCGCGCGCCATCGGCGGCCCGGCCATCCGCCAGATGGCGACGATCGGCGGCAATCTCTTCGCCGAAACGCCTTACGGCGATTTCGCGGTCGCGCTGCTGGCGCTCGACGCGCAGGTGATGGTGCAGTCCGGTTATGGTTCGGCGCGCACCGTGGCCATCGAAGAATTTCTCGGCGCGCGCGACCGCGGCGTATCCGGCCTCGTCACCGCGGTGCAGTTCGCCAAACCGCAAAACGCTGCGGACTTCAAGTTTCGCAAGATCAGCCGGGTCAAGCCGAAAGGCATCTCGGTCATGAGCATCGCCGCGCATCTGCCGAATTCCGGCAGCCGGATCGTCCAGGCGCGCGTCGCTTACGGCGCAATGGCGCCGACGCCGGTTCGCGCGCGCGGCGTCGAACGCGCGCTGGAGGGAAAGTCGCTCGACTCGGCGAGCATTCACGCCGCCAAGGCCGCCGCGCTCGAAGGCACACGGCCCTTAACCGACGCCATCGCCACCGAATGGTATCGCCGCGAAGTCATGCCGGTCCATCTCGGCCGGCTGCTCACCGGCGAAGGACGCTGAGGAGAATCGCATGGCAAAAATCCCCGTCCAGTTTCGCCTCAACAATTCGGATCGCGCCACCTTCGCCGAGGCGGCCGACAATCTGCTCACCACGCTGCGGCGCGGGCTCAATGAGTTCGGCCCGAAATACGGCTGCGGCCAGGGCGCCTGCGGCGTCTGCACCGTGCTGATCGACGGCGAGCCGCAACTGGCCTGCCTCACTTTGACGGTCGCCTGCGAAGGCCGCCATGTCGAAACGGTTTCCGGCATGGCGGACGGGCCGAACATGCACCCGCTGCAAAACGCCTTCATGGATAATTTCGCGGCGCAATGCGGCTTCTGCACGCCCGGCATGCTGATGGCGGCGCGCGCGCTGCTCGACCGCAATCCGAACCCGACCCGCGAGGACGTCGTCGAAGCGATCGCCGGCAATATCTGCCGCTGCACCGGTTACGAGCCGATCATCGCCGCCATTCTCGCCGCAGCCGGCGCCCGCGGCGAGAAGCGCGCCTGAAGGAGAACGACATGCTCGACATCCGGAAGGACTTCTTCGCCAATGAACGCGACGATAATCTCAATGTCGTCGGCAAGGGCGTGCAGCGCCAGGACATGCCGGGCCATGTCACCGGGCGTTCGCCGTTCTTCGACGACCACGCCTTCGAGGGATTGCTGCATCTGAAGGTCGTGCGCAGCCCGCATCACCATGCCCGCATCCGCTCCATCGATGTGAGCGCGGCGGAACGCGCGCCCGGCGTCAAGCGCATCCTGCGCGCCGCCGATGTTCCGGTGAACAAGAACACGCTGCTCAGCCTGATCAATTTCGGCAAGGACGACGAGCCTTCGCTCGCCGTCGACAAGGTGCATTACAAAGGCGAGCCGGTCGTCGCCATCATCGCGGACAGCGAGGCGGCGGCGATGGCGGCGCGCAAGCTGGTGCGCATCGACTACGAGACCCTGCCCGCCGTGTTCGACGTCGAGGAAGCGCTCAAGCCCGGCGCGCCCGTCGTCAACGACACCTATCCGAATAATTATTTCGAATATCACGACAAGTTCGATCACCAGAAGCTGCGCTTCGGAGACACCGAAAAAGCCTTCAAATCGGCCGATATCGTGCTCGAAGAACGTTACCAGATGTCGCCCATCGAGCATGCGCCGACCGAGACCAACGGCTCGATCGCAGCGCCCGAGCAGGACAACCGCTTCGTCGTCCATTCCTGCGCGCAGGGACTTTTCTTTTCGCTGGGCACGGCGGCGAAGATCGTCGGTCTCGAATCCAACCGCCTGCATTTCATCGGCGGCACCGTCGGCGGCGGCTTCGGCGGCAAGGTGGACTCGATCACCGAACCGCTCGCCATCCTCGGCGCAATGATGACCGGGCGGCCGGTGCGCTATGTGCTCGATCGCGAGGAAGAGATGCTGTACGGCTCGCCGCGCGGCGCCGAGCGCATCTATGTCAAGGACGGCGTCATGCGCGACGGCCGCATCGTGGCGCGCCACGTCCGCTCCTATTTCGATGCCGGCGCCTATACCCGCCTCTCCTCCTATGCCGCCGTCAAATGCACGGCGCATATCCCGGGACCCTATTGGATCCCGAATGCCGCGTCGGACATCTACGTCGCCTACACCAACCGCTGCCCGTCGACGGCGATGCGCGGCTTCGGCATCACCGCGGTCGATTTCGCGCTCGAAGTGCAAATGGACAAGCTGGCCCATGCCGTGAACATGGACCCGATGGATTTCCGCATCCTCAACGCCTATCGCGACGGCGACATGAAACCGCACCGGCGTGTCGCCAAGAATACCGCGTTGATCGAGTGCGTGCAGGTCGCGGCGGAAAAAGCGCGCTGGCCGATTTCCGACAGCGCCAAGCGGCAATCCTCGCTGGCGGGCGGCGGCGAAGGCGAGCGCGGACAAATCCCCGCGACGCTCATCGACCAGCGCGGGCAGATCGGCCGCCCGGAGACACGCAATGCGCCATCGACGCAAACTTTGCCGGCCGGCACCACGCGCATTGCCTTGACGAAACAGCCGGAGCTGGAAGGCAGCCGCGACTCGCGCGCCGCGGCGCCGAATGTGCCGCGTTACGAGCCGGCGCAGCCGGCGGTGCAGGCGCCCGCGCCGCTCGCACCGGCAACGCCCGCTTCTCCGCCGCCCCAACCTTACGCGGCGCCGCCTTCGCCTCCCGCCGCCGCGCCGACGCCGGGCGCGACGCCGCAACACGGCGCGATGCGCTTCTCTTCCGTCTTCGGCACAAGGAGGCGATGACATGGCCCGTTACAAAGGCCGCGGCATGGCCTCGATCAATTATCCCATCGGCATGAATCTCGGCGGCGATCCCAGCCAGGCGCTGATCCATTCCAACCCGGACGGCAAATTCACCGTGGCGCTATCGGCCATCGATCTCGGCCAGGGCATGAAGCAGGTGACGCGGCAGGTCGCGGCGGAAACGCTCGGCGTCCCGATCGAGGATGTCTATGTCGATACCGCCGACAGCGATACCGGCCCGCATGACATGGGCTCCTTCGCCTCGCGCGGCACGCATCGCATGGGCAACGCCGTCATCGCGGCGGCGCGCGAGGCACGCGGCGTGCTGCTCGAAGCGGCGGCGGAAGAACTCGAGGTCAACGCCGCCGATCTCGTCACCGACGGCCGCGGCAATATCCATGTGCGCGGCGCGCCGTCGCGCTCGATCACCGTGCGCGCCACCGCGCAGGCCGCCCAGTTCAAGCAGGGCAAGACCATCGCCGGGCGCGGCATCTTTCTCGTGCCGCTCTCTGCCGTCGATGCCGAGACAGGCGAGATGAATCCCAACACCGCCTTCGCCCATGCCTGCCTGGTGGCGGATGTCGAAGTCGATGACGAAACCGGCGAGGTCACCTTGCTGGGCATCACCAGCGCCTATGAGCTTGGCCGCGCGCTCAACCCGAAAATGGTCGAGCAGCAACTGGTCGGCGGCGCCTGGATGGGCCAGAGCCACGCGCTCTATGAAACGCCGGAGCCCTATTACCCCAATCCCGACCACGGGCCGCGCGACTTTAACGAATACCTGATGCCGGGGCCCGGCGACATCGCGCCCTATTCGGTCAGCGTGCTGGAGCGGCCCGCGCCGGATGGTCCCTTCGGCGGCAAGGGGCCGGGCGAGATGTGCGCCAATCCGGTGCTGCCGGCCGTCGCCAACGCCGTGTTCAACGCGGTCGGCGTGCGCGTCGATGAACTGCCGATCACGCCGGAAAAAGTGCTGCGCGGCATTCGCGCCATTGGCGGCGCCAATCCGCAAACCAGACGGGGCGGCTGAGCATGGCGCTGCGCACCACCATCGCCGGCATTTCCAGCCCCGAGGCGCTCGCCGAAGCGCTCAAGTCGGCGCTCTATCTCGCTGACGACGGCATCGCCACTGCGGGCTATCTCGCGCTGGCGCTGGGAAAGCCGCTGCTGCTGGAAGGCGCGCCGGGCGTCGGCAAGACCGAAGCCGCCAAGGCCATCGCCGGAATTCTCGGGCGGCAGTTGATCCGGCTGCAATGTTTCGAGGGCATCGATGCCGCGGCCGCGCTCTACGAATGGAATTATCCGCGCCAGATGCTGGCGATCCGCCAGGCGCAGGACGGCGCCAACACGGATATCTACCGCGACGAATTCCTGATCGAGCGGCCGATGCTGGCGGCTTTGCGCCGGCCGGAGTCGGCCGTGCTGCTGATCGACGAAATCGATCGCTCCGACCATGAGTTCGAAGCCTTCCTGCTCGAATTCCTGTCCGACTTCTCGATTTCGATCCCGGAGCGCGGCACGTTGCGCGCGGCGGAACGCCCGGTGGTGATCCTCACCTCGAACCGCACGCGCGATCTGCATGAAGCGCTGCGGCGGCGCTGCGTCTATCACTACATCCCTTATCCCGAACCGGCGCGCGAGGCCGAGATCATCATGCTGCGCTCCTCCGCCGTTGCCGAAAGCACGGCGCGCGCGGTGGTGGCGGCCGTCGGCATCCTGCGCAAGGAGCCGCTGTCGAAACCGCCCGGCGTCGCCGAGGCGGTGGACTGGGCCGAAGCCGCGACAGCTTTGGCCCAGACCGGCGCATCCTGGCCGGAAGCGTTTCGCCGGTCCATCGGCACGGCGATCAAGGATGAGGAAGACCTCGCGCATCTGCGCCCGCGTCTGGCCCAGTTCATTCCGGGAATGGCGGCATGAACACTCAAGTGCCCGGCGCGGTACGCCCGCTGATCGCCTTCCCGGCTCTGCTGCGCGGGCACGGCTTCATGGTCGCGCCAGAGCAGACGGTGAGCTTCCTTGAAGCGGTCGAACTCCTGGGCCCGCGCAGCATCGAGCATGTGCGCAAGGCCGCTGTGGCGACTTTGGCGCCGCATCCCGAACAACGCGCCACCTTCGACGCTCTGTTCGACATGCATTTCCTCGGCGCCATCGGCGAACCCGGCGAAGACAGCTTCGAGCCCGATGACGAGATGCAGGTGCAGGACGACATCGGCACCGAAGAGATCGACATCGGCGACGAAGTCAACGAAACCGGCCAGGCCGCCACCGGCGCGGAAGCTCTCGCGGTGCGCGAGCTGCGCGCGCCGGACGATACCGACACGTTGCGCCGCTTCGGCGACGCCCTGCCCGCGGCCCTGCCGCACCGGCGCGGCTATCGCCACAAGGCGTCGCGGCGCGGCAAGGGCATCGATCTGGCGCGCAGCCTGCGCGCCGCCATGCGCAACGAAGGCGAAGTCATGGACCTGCGGCGGCTGCGCCGCGCCACGCGCCCGCGTCCTGTTCTTCTCCTGATCGACGTGTCCGGCTCGATGAAGCAGCGCAGCGACGCCCATCTCGCACTGGCGCATGAGATCGTCCATGCCATGCCGCGCGTCGAGGTCTTTACCTTCGGCACGCGGTTGACGCGCCTGACCCGGTCGTTGCGGATCAATAACCGGCGGCAGGCTTTGACCGAGGCTTCCGGCCTGGTGTCCGACTGGGATGGCGGCACCAGGATCGGCGACGCGCTCGAAGCCTTCCTCGCCGTGCCGCGCTTCGCCGGTTACGCGCGTGGCGCCAATGTCATCGTCCTTTCGGACGGCCTCGAGCGCGGCGATCCCACAACGATGATCCGCGCCGTGCAGCGCCTGGCGGCACGCGCCTTCCGCATCGACTGGTTCACGCCGCTTGCTATCGATCCCGCGTATCGGCCGGAGACAGAAGCCCTACGCGCCGTCCGTCCGCTGCTCGCGTCGCTGGGCGACGCCAGTTCAACGGCGCGGCTGTGCCGGGCGATTCTGGCCATCGGGGAGGCACGCGCCGCATGACAGGCCTGGTCGACACAACCGATCATGAACACGTCTTCAACAAAACCGCGCGCCGGGTCTACCGGCTCGATCAATAGAACGAAGGGGAGGCTCTCATGGCTCTGGAAATCAAGATTCTCGACTATGGCGACATCGAGCTGGAGTCGAGCTTCCTCGTGCTCGGGCGCGATTGCGGCCGCGTGCGCCGCGTCAATACCTTCGGCTTTCTGGTGCTGGGCGGTCCCTGGCCGATCGTGGTCGACACCGGCTATCGCCACAACCAGATCATGGAAAGCCTCGGCATGCGCGGCCTCCAGTTCCACGAGAACATGATCGAAAACCAGCTCGCCAAATTCGGCGTGCGCATGGGCGACGTGCGCTACGTCCTGCACACGCACCTCCATATCGATCATGCCGGCAAGGACGAACTGTTCCCGATGAACACCACCGTGATCATCAACCGGCGCGAACTGGAATATTCGGTCTCCGGCCTGATGCATCCACAATATCCCGCGCCCGACATCAAGCATCTGATCGACCGGCTGCACACCAGGGACGCGCTGCGCCTGGAAGACCTCGAGCTCTCCGGTCCGATCGAACTGTTCCCCGGCTGCATCATGGAAGTGGCCGGCGCGCACACCGAAGGCTCGATGAATGTGCATGTCGATACCGCGGAAGGCCGCGCCACGATTTGCGGCGACGTGATCTACGACTTCAACGACCAGATCGTGAATCCCTTCCACGAACTGCATGCCAACGAGCCGCGAACGACCGGCAATCACGGCGTCTCGAAACGCGAGGAGAAGGCCGCAATCAAGAAGCTGCTCACCAATTCGAAATTCCTGCTGCCGGTGCACGACAAGCCAGCGAAGATTGCCGGCGGCCAGGTCATCGGCCGCATGGACATGACCGTCCCCGGTCCGGTGGTGCAAAGCCTGCCCGTACGCAACTGGTTCGCGATGTAGGAACGCACCCGGACGGAGGAATTCGCCATGACCACGCATGTCGCCGTCCGGCCGGGCTTTGCCGATCTTGTCGATCTGTGGGCGCCGGTGCGCCAGATCGGCACCGGCTTCCAGTTCACCGAAGGGCCTATCTGGCATCCGCGGGATAACTACCTGCTGTTCTCCGACATGCCGGGCGATGTGCGCCGCCGCTACGACTCGAGCGGCATCAAGGAGGTGATGAAGCCTTCGAACAAGTGCAACGGCATGACCTACGATGCCGAACTGAACCTCATCGTCTGCGAGCACGCGACATCCACATTGGTGCGCGAGCGGCCGGACGGGCGGCGCGAGATCATCGCGACGCATTTCGACGGCATCGAACTCAACAGCCCCAACGATGTCTGCGTCAAATCGGACGGCGCGATCTATTTCTCCGATCCCTGGTATGGCCGCATGCCCGTCTACGGTGTCGAACGGCCGCGCCAGCTCGGCTTCCAGGGCGTCTATCGCGTGCCGCCCGGCGGCGGCAAACCCGAATTGCTGGTCGACCGCTATCTGTTCGAGCAGCCGAACGGGCTGTGCTTCTCGCCCGATGAAAAGCTGCTCTACATCAACGATACGGTGCAGCAGTTGATCCGCGTCTTCGAGGTCCAGCCTGACGGTAAACTGGCGCGCGGGCGGATGTTCGCCTCCGGCATTTACTCGGCCACCGAGCCCGGCGTGCCGGACGGCATGAAATGCGACGCACAGGGCAATGTCTGGGTCTGCGCGCCCGGCGGCGTCTGGGTCTATGCGCCGGACGGCGCGCTGATCGGCAAACTGCGCGTGCCTGAGTTGGTCGGCAACCTGACCTGGGGCGGGCCGGATTTTCGCACCCTCTTCCTCACCGCGACCCATTCGGTCTACGCGATGGAAACGAAAATCGGCCCCCGTGTCGAACCCTATATGCGGCAAGGCGCGGCGGGCAGCGGCGCGGCCCCGCAGGCCGGCGGCAGCATCGCGCGCAATGGCACGAAGAAAGCCGCGCCCGGTTATGCGCTCGAGCCGGCGCGCTGCGCGCTCATCATTCAGGACATGCAGAACGATGTGGTGATGGACGGCGGCGCCTTCGCCGCGTCCGGTTCGCCCATTCATTGCCGCGAGCAGAACGCGATCGGCAATGCCGCCCGGCTGGCCGCGGCCGCCCGCGCCCGCGGCATTCCCGTCATCCATGTCTGGTTCATCGTCGAGGCCGGCTGCCCGGGCGTGACGATGAATGCGCCGCTATTCGAAGGCCTCGCCGATACCAACGCGATGGTGCGCGGCAGTTGGGGCGCCGCCGCCGTGGCCGGACTTGAGGCGCAACCCGGCGACCACATCGTCGAAAAGCAGCGCATGAGCGCCTGGGAAGGAACCCGGCTGGAAACCGTACTGAAAGCGCTCAAGCGCGACATCGTTATCGTCACCGGAGCATGGACTAACATGTCGATCGAACACACCTCGCGCACCGGCGCCGACAAGGGCTATTACATGGTGGTGCCCGAGGATTGCTGTTCGACGATGAACGCCGAGTGGCACACCGCGTCGGTCAACTACGCCCTTCAGAACGTCGCCGTGGTGACCGACAGCGAGGCGCTGGTCGGCGCCTGGTCGTGAGGCTTCAGTTGGCGGCCGGCGCGCGACTGTGCACCGTTTCCCGATAAAACAGATAGAGGCCGCACAACACGATAATCATCGCGCCGCAGGCGGCGAGCAGGTCCGGCCATTCGCCGAACACCAGATAGCCGGCGATGGCGCCCCATACCAGCAGCGTGTAGCGAAACGAGGCGACCAGCGACAGAGGCGCGGTGCGGCAGGCATGGACCAGGAGAAACGTGCCGATCAGCCACGCAACCGCCTGGATCAACAGCAACATGATCTCGCTATAGCGCATTGCCGGCCACGGTTCACCATAGCCGACCGCGAACGTTCCGACCGCCGTCGCCAGCGCCGACAGGAAAGCGACTTGAAGCGTCGACACGCCCGGGTCGATCTTTCGCGTCACGGTCTCGCGGCAGGCGGCGCCGAACGCCGCCAGCACGCCCAGGAGCGCCCACGGATTCAAACTGCCGGCATCGGGCTTGATGATGAGCAATACGCCGCCGAAGCCGATCACGATCGCGCTCCAGCGCCGCCAGCCGACTTTTTCCTTGAAGGCCACCACGGCGATGATCGTCATCAGAAATGGCGAAATCTGGAGGATCGCATAAAGCTCGGCGAGCTGCATGTGCATGACGGCGGTGGTGAACGCCAGAATGTTGATGCAGTCGAACAGGCAGCGCGCCAGCACCGCGCCGGAGAACGCGCCGGAGGTGGTGCCGGTGGACAAAAGCCGTGGCCGCGTCCAGGCCAGCACCGCGCCGAGCGAAACCATAATGATGACGCTGCGCCAGAAGATCAGTTCGGTCGCCGGAAAGCCGCGGCCGAGCAGCTTGAGCACCACGTCGCCGGCCACGTAAGCGGCCATGCTGAGCGAGATGGCGAAGATCGCGCGGCGCGATGATTGGTCTTGCACGTTGGTTTCCGGCGGCGGGTCGACGATGGAGGCCGCGCGCCGATCAAGGTGCGCCGACGTCAAGCGAGACGAGTCATAGGACAGCCGCCAGGGAATGACAATTGCCGGCGCCAAAGACCTCGCCAGCGGGCACGCCAGGACCTCAAAGCGCAAACTGGAACATGGCGCCGCCTATGATAATGTCGGCGCGGCGCACGCTCGGAACAACGACAGGACCTTGACGCATGACGGAACCTGGCGCGCCGATTGACGTCACGCAATTTCCCATCGTCGATGCGCATCATCATTTCTGGGACCTGACGAACAACTACCTCCCGTGGCTGTGCGACGAACCGCCGGTTCCGTTTCGCTATGGCGACTATGCCGCCATCCGCAAAAATTACATGCCGGCCGACTATCGGCGCGACACCGGCAAATACAACGTCGTCAAATCCGTCTATATGGAAGCCGAGTGGGATCGCCGCGATCCGGTGGCGGAAACGCGCTGGATCGAGGCGATCAACGCCGCGTCCGGCCTGCCGGCCGCCTGCATCGGCCACGCCGAACCGGACCGCGCCGACATCGAAGACGTTCTCGAAGCCCACGCCGCAAGCCCGCTGATCCGCGGCATTCGCCACAAGCCCAAGGCTGCGCCCTCGCCGCGCGATGCGGTGCGCGGCGCGCCAGGCTCGATGGACGATCCGCGCTGGCGCGCCGGCTATGCGCTGCTGGAGCGCTTCGGCCTGTCCTACGATCTGCAAACGCCGTGGTGGCATCTCGACGCCGCGGCCGCGCTCGCCGCCGACTTTCCGTACACGCAGATCGTCATCAATCACACCGGCCTGCCGTCGGATCGCTCGGACGAAGGCCTGCGCGGCTGGCGGCAGGCGCTGGAGACCGCGTCGCGGCAAGCCAATATCGCCATCAAGATATCCGGCCTCGGCCGCGCCAACCTGCCCTGGACCGTCGAGGCCAACGGGCCGATCATCCGCGACACGATTGCGATCTTCGGCGTCGAGCGCTGCCTGTTCGCCAGCAACTTTCCGGTCGACGGCCTGACCGGAAGCTTCGAGACGATCTACGACGGCTTCTTCGCCGCGATCGCGGACCGCTCGCGCGACGACCATCGCAAGCTGTTTTGCGACAATGCGGTCCGGCTCTACCGGCTTTAGGCCCCCTCTTGCGGCGGGCCGCGCCCGGGCTTATATTCCTTCGCATGCCCATCGCCCCCCTGTTCCGCAAACCCATCGGCCGCCTGCGCGTCGAGCCGCTCGATCCGGAGGCCATCCCGACCGGCGCGCGGCCACGCAATGCCAACGGCCAGGCGTCGCGGCGGCCGCATGCCGACGCCAAGGTGGCCGAGGTGCGCCACCTCATCGAAAAGACGACGCTCACCTATGGCGAGATCGCGCGGCGCACCGGCGTCGGCCGCGCCTCGATCTGCCGCTGGACCCGCGACCATGCCTGGGTGCGCGACCCGTGGGCGCCGCGCGCCACCGACACGCTGCCGACCGCGCGCGCCGGCCAGAGGCGCAAGCTGCGCCTGCTGGCCGAGCGGCTGCGCGTCCTCGCCGAGCGTCATGTCCGCGAACTGGAAGAAGCGCCGCAAGTCGATGCCGACAAACTCATGCAGGCGCTGCAACTCCTGAAGATGGCAAGGCTCGAGGCGATGGGCCGAAGGCGCCGCCGCAAATATTATGACGCGCCGGCGCGCACCGGCCTGCAAGTGATGTCCGAGCAGGAGGCGATCCGCACCGCCATCAAGGAAATGCACCGCGGCGGTGTCAATGTCGACGCCGCGCCACCTGAAGCCGTCGATCTCGTGTGTGATGCCTATCGGCCGCCGGACGGAAAGGCGTTGCGGGGCAGAGGCAGACGGTAGCTTCCTGCCCTGCCCGCGCGCCGCTCACAGACAATCCGCCGCGGCGAATACCATAGACGGCCTATGTGCGATGCAGTACATAGAGTCCATCATCGGCCGCATGAACCTGGCGCGATGCCTGAGAGACAGTTTGTGCTCCCACTTCACAAGGAGCGAACCGTGACGTCTCACAAGCCGACAGCAAAGCCCCGCAAGAAACGCACGGCCGCGAAAGCCAGAATCGCGGCGCCATTCGATGCGGCGGTTTATCTGGATACCGTCGCCAAGGGCCGGACGATCACGCCGTACAAGAAGAAGAGCGTCATCTTCACCCAGGGCGACGATGCCGACGCCGTCATCTATATCCGCGCCGGCAAGGTCAAGGTCACGGTCATATCTGCGGAAGGCAACGAAGCCGTGGTCGCCATTCTCGGCGCCGACGAGTTCCTCGGCGAAGGCTGCCTGATCGGGCAGCAGAAACGCCTGGCGACGGCGTCGGCCATGTCGGATTGCACGGTGATGCAGGTCAGCAAGACGGAAATCCAGCGCGTGCTGAAGGACGAGCCGACCTTCTCGCAGATGTTCGTCACGCATATCCTGGCCCGCAACGAACGCATTCAGGAAGATCTGGTCGACCAGCTCTTCAACTCGACCGAAAAGCGGCTGGCGCGCGTCCTGCTGCTGCTGGCGAATTTCGGCAAGACCGGCCGGCCGGAGCCGATCATCGGCAAGATCAGCCAGGAAACCCTGGCCGAAATGATCGGCACCACGCGCTCCCGCGTCAGCCATTTCATGAACAAGTTTCGTAAACTCGGTTTCATCGCCTATAACGGCCACATCGACGTCCATAGCTCATTGCTCAGCGTCGTCCTTGCCGACAAGTCGCGCTCGGTCGCGCCGGCGCTTGAAAAGTCCTGAACGGGCCGCCGGCAAGTTGGTCCTTTTGGAACAGTATCGCCCTCGCCCGGCTGTTAACCTCCCGTTGAGGGGACGCAAACCAAGCGTCGGAGGTTTAAAATGCCAGCTCTTTCACTGGGCGCTCGCGCGCATCGGCTCGCGATTTCGCTGCCAACGTCGGAGTTTCAACGTCCAAACGATTGCCCGCTAGACTCCTGCGCCGCGCTCCACGCCGGCACGATGGAGCTGGAGCGTCTGCAACAGGCGGAAGCCAGCCTGTCGGCGTCGCTGGCGCGCGAGCGCCTGCTGGTCGAGCAGAAGGATGAGCTCATCCGCCACAAGGATCTGCTGGGCCGCGAATCCGATCATCGCCTGATGAACGGGCTGCAAATGGTGACCAGCCTGCTGACCATGCAGAGCCGCCTGGTCGGCGACGAAGACTGCGCCGCCCAGTTGCGCATGGCGGCCAACCGCGTCGCCATGATCGGCAGGGTGCACCGCAGCCTGCACGCGCTCGACAACATCGCGAGCGTCGATCTGACCGGCTATCTCACGGACCTCTGCAAGGACATGTCCACCATGCTGTCGGCCGACAACAATGCCACCGCGCTTGTCGTGGAAGGCATTGCGTTGAAGGTGCCGAGCGCCATTGGCATTCCGCTCGGCTTCGTCGTCAGCGAGCTGGTGACGAACTCCGCCAAATATGCCGTCGGCAAAATCACCGTCCGCGTCGCCGCCGATCCCGGCGGCGGTTACGCTTTATCGGTCACCGACCGCGGCAAGGGATTGCCGAAAGATTTCGATCCGACCAAGACAAAGGGCCTCGGCATGCGCATCGTCATGTCGCTCGTCCAGCAGATCGGCGGCAAGTTGCGCTTTTCGTCCCGGGAGGGAATGCGCGGCACACGCTTCACAGTCCATTGCACCTGCGAGGCGGCGTCCGCCGCCGCTGCTTAAGGGCGCGATCGGGCGCGGCGTAGCGCCTGTGCAAGCCCTGTATAAAACGCCGCAGTGTTTCTTTTTGACCAGACCTTGAAAGCCGGCGACCGCACGATGCGCAGGCACGTTGTCTCTCGCGTCCCGCCCTATGCACCCCCCCCCCATCCCCCGCATAGGGCGGATCCGCCTGACGTATCGTCCGTCACCACAGCGAGCGATGATTGGCATGATGAATTCCCGGCCCGCCCAACCCTGGCCCAGCAAACCGTGGCCGAAGTGCTCGACCTGCCATCGCCCGATGTCGCTCAACCGCCAGGTTCCGGCGCAAGGCGAAACCGTGTCCTCGTTCCGCTGCGAGGAATGCCCGGCGCGCGGCGCGGAGGCGGTGGTGGGGCCGGCGGGGATTTAGGGGCGGGCTTTTCCGTAAGCCCCTGCGCGCGTCATGGCCGGGCTTGACCCGGCCATCCACGTCTTGCTTGCGAACCCCTCCTCCTACTCCATTCATCCCCGCGCAAAAGCGCAAAGCACGTCTCGACGCAGAATGCAGGGACCTTGCGCTTCCTTCACGCCTCCAAGCCGTCTCGCCGGCTTGCTGCCAGCCCCTATTTTGATTTCGCCGCCAGGCGGGCATCCGCGATTGCCTTCTTGAAGTTTTCTGCACTGAGGACACCGGGTATTCGAAATCGTCCGACAATGAATGCCGGTGTGCCCTGAAACTCGAATGCCTGGGCTTGCTCGTGATTGCGCGCGAGAATAGCAACAACCGCCGCGTCATTGGTGGCAAGGTCTTTCTTCGCCCGATCTATGTCCACGCCCGCTGCAGCCAGCGTGCTGAATACATTCGCCTCCGTCAGCCTGTCCTTCATTGAAATCAGCGCTTCATGCGCCTCGGCATACTTGTTCTGATACTTTACTGCCAGCACGAGCTTTGCGGCAAGAACCGAAACGTCCCCGAACACCGGCCAATCTTTGAAAATCAAGCGAATGCGGCCATCATCCTTGACGATCTTCGAGATGACAGGATTCACCGTCTTGCAGTACGGACATCGGTAGTCGAAATATTCAATGATCGTAATGTCTCCCTTTGGATTGCCCAGCACCGGCACGTCGGGATCCTTGAGGATATAGCTTTCGCTGAGGGCATCAGGGGCAGATTGCGCTTGCACAGGCACCGCCGTTGCAACGGCCGTTGCAAGGAACAGCGCTGCAACAAGCATCAGTTTCTTGAGAGTGGTCATAGCGTGTCCTATTCGGTTTGAGATGTTGAGTGTGAGGCTTTGGCGAAGGCGTTGAGAACGGCTTCCTGGGTGAGAAGCTCCGGAAGAACGATTCCGGCGGGTGCCTGGGGTCCGAACACCACGTTGAAGGGCAACCCGAAGCGGCCAAACGATTGGAGATAGGCGGCGACAGCCGCATCCGGCTTCGTCCAGTCGCCTCGCACCGGCGTGACATCTGATTTCAAACGCTCGCGTATCTCGTCACTGTCGATGATCAGAGCTTCGTTGACCTTGCAGGTGACGCGCCACGCGGCGCCGATATCCACCAGGACGGTCCGCCCGTCCCGGACCATTGCATCGATCCTGGCCGATGCGAGCGGCAACCACCGCACGTCCCCGGCCGCCGCCGCCGCCGCCGCCGCCGCCGCTGGCGATTGAAGATCGGTGTAGGAAGTAAAGGCGGTGAATCCCGTCAGCAAAAAGATCAGGACGCCAGCTATGGCATGTGCAAAACGTTGGCGGATGACGGTCGCTATCCAGATGATAAACCCGAGAGCGGCGCCAACCAGAAGCGCTATTTGCGGTCCGCTCACCTGTGCCAGAACGGTCAACAGCCAGATGGCCGTGGCGGCGATCGCAGCCGCAGCCACCGCCCTCAAGTGGAGCATCCACCTGCCGGGCCGCGGCAACAGACGGCCGACTTGCGGCACGACCGCGAGAACTAGATAGGGCGACGCCATTCCAATGCCGAGACCTGCAAATATCTGGAAGATTTGCATCGTCCCCTGAGAGAGCGCGAATGCCACCGCGGTCCCGACAAATGGCGCCGAGCATGGCGTCGCTAAAAGCGTCATCACGAAGCCATTGAGAAAATGCGCGGCGATCGAGTTCCCACCGGCCGTTTTGCCGAGCGGCCGGGCCACCGACCAGGGCAACCGGATTTCGAACAATCCAAGCAGGTTTGCAGCAAATGCGGCGAGTATCGCGGCCATTGCGATCAGAAAGAGCGGCTGCTGGAACTGGATGCCCCAGCCGATCTGCGCGCCGGTAGACTTCAGAACAGCGAGAACCGCGGCGAGCGTCAGAAAAGAGGCAAGCACGCCGCCCGCAGACGCGACGAAGCGAATGCGGATCGCTCTTGCATCCTGCGACGTGTTGGAAAGAAGCGAAACCAGTTTCAGCGACAGAACCGGAAAGACGCAAGGCATGAAGTTGAGGACCAGCCCGCCGAGGAGTGAGAGCGCGATCATTGACCACAACGGAACACGGGCCGCGGAATCTGATGACGCACCGGCCAATGATGTAACGGTCGGCGATGTTGACGTGGCACTCTGCGCTGGCGATGCGACGTCCTGTTTAGGCAGCATTGCCTCGACAGAGCGCGCGCCATCCACCAAGGTAATACGAAGCGGCTGAACCGGCCGTGAAGCATCGAGTCCCGCCAAAGGCACGGTCACGAAGGACGCACCGCTATAACCCGCTGTGAATTGCGGACGACCGGCAACAATGGTGCCGTCGCCATCGACGAACAGATCGGGGTTTACCAGTGGCGGATTCGCAACCACGGAAACCCGCAGACGCGCCAATGCCCCTTGGTCCAAACGAACAGATCGAATCGCCAGCGATGGCGCCCGTTCGCGAGGAACCTTGCTACGCCACTCGTTGATCGTGACCTGCTTGTCTTCGGCGTGAATGCCCGGATGAATTGTTGCTTTAAATTCCAGATCGTTGCGGGTGCAGATTTTGGAACAAACAAAGAGGGCAAGCTTCAACGAAACGCGTGCCGGTCTGTTTTTGTCGCGCAGGCGAACATTGACCGGAAACAGCACCCGTTCGGTGTAGCCAAAGGTGTCGATACCGGCATCAGTGATCCGCGTCGGCGCGGGCCACTCAATAATCGCCTCCGCGACATTCTCGGACCCGCTCCAGTCGAATTCGGGCGGCGCGCCTGCATCGCCCGCCGAGCGCCAATAGGTGTGCCAGCCGGGCGCAAGGCGCACGTCAAGGCCGATCCATGCGGCGTCCGGCTGTTGCAGATCGGCGCCGGCGTTAAGCAATTCAGCAGTATAGCTGGCTTTGACCGGCGGCACGCTATTCTGCGCGTGGGGCTCGGTTGCCAAACATAGGACGAGCAGCATCGCGGCAGCGGCTGCTGCGAAGATCCGGCGAGTCATTTTTCAGTCCCTTGAAGACGGCAGCGCCGAGAGGGCTGCCTTGCCTGAGGATTGATGCGAAGCTGCCAAACGGCGCGTCTCGAAGGAGACGAGTCTGGCGCGGTGTTCACGCGTGCTCAAAGAGCCGCGCTTCGCGCCGTGCAATCCGTCTGGGAAGCTTTGCGCCGACAGGTGTGCTGCGTGTCAGCCGCATCCTAAATGCGACGGACCGCAAGCGCGCTATCACACGCTCAGGCAGGGAGGCCGATAAGGGGAGAAGCCGCCGCATTGCGGCGCCAGCGATGCATCGCCCATGCGCCAGTCAGCATCGCCAGAAGATTGCGGCGCGGGGGAAGCTGCAGCGTCAGCCGCGGGCAAGCTGATGCCGATGGTCACAACGGAGCAGGCCGAGACCGTGCCGGGCAAAATGGCCTTGCGGCAAGGCTTCGGAACGCTCTTGTCGTAATTGGCAAATTCACTTTGAACGGAGTTGTTGCCACTGATGAATGCCGCGGCCCGCGCCGGCATCGCAAACGACGCCAAGAGTATCACCACAGCGACAAAAACCGCGGCAAGGCGTCTAAACGGTGTGCATCCCTGTCTCAAACGCGAATTCATGTGATCACTTTGCACGACGGTCAGTGCACCGGTATGCCGCGTCGGGAACACGAGCAACTGAATTAATCGTGATGCCGAATCGCCCCCCTACTCCTCCTTCAACCCATACCCGATCTCGTTCCCCTTGCTGCCATAATACTTGAACGGCAAGAACTTCCCGGTCATCCCCAGCCGCACACGGTCGCCTTTCGGGTCCGCCTGACGCGCGATGTCGCAATCGAAGTCGATCGCCGACACGATGCCGTCGCCGAACTCCTCCTCGATCAGGCATTTCAGCGCCGGGCCGTTGACCAGGATCAGTTCGTACAGCCGGTAGATCAGCGGGTCGGTCGGCGGCATCGGCGTCGCGGTGCCGCGCATCGGCACCTCGTTGATCATCGCCTGCTCGGCCTTGCTGAGCCCGAACAGCTTGGCCGCTTTTTCTGCCTGCGGCTTGGTCAGCTTGTGCTGGCCGAGTATGGCGCCGGTGACGAGGATCGGCGACATGCCGCCGATCTCTTCGCAGATGAATTTCCAGGTCCAGCCCTTCTCGCGCTTGATGTCGAGCAGCTTCTCGGTGAGGTCGGAACGCTTCATGGTGGTCTCCTATGTGAGGGCGTGTGTGGGGCGCACGACCGGCACGTTGCGCGGGTCGTGGCCTGTGGTGTTGAAAGCGCGGCTGCGCGACACCAGGAAGTCGACGATGTGGTTGCGCACGCCGTAATAGAGCGGATGCTTGTGGATGTCGGTGCGGGCGCGGTCGCGCGGCAGCGGGTTGTCGACGATCTCGGCGAGCACGGCGCCGGGGCCGTTGGTCATGAGCACGATCTTGTCGGCGAGATAGATCGCCTCGTCGACGTCATGCGTGATCATGAACACGGTCTGCCCGGTGCCGGTGCAGATGCGGCGCACCTCGTCCTGCAGCGTGCCGCGGGTCAGCGCGTCGAGCGCGGAGAACGGCTCGTCCATCAGCATGATCTTCGGCTCGATCGACAGCGCGCGCGCAATGCCGACGCGCTGCTTCATGCCGCCGGAGAGTTCGGCCGGGCGCTTGTGCTCCGAGCCTGTGAGGCCGACGCGGTCGATGAAAATCTGCGCGTGTGCGTTCACCTGAGCGGTCGACCAGTCGCGGTGGCGCGAGGAGACGGCGTAAGCGACGTTGCCCAAGACGGTGCGCCACGGCAGCAGCGAGTGGCCCTGGAAGATGACGGCGCGGTCGAGCGAGGGGCCGGAGATTTCCTTGCCGTCGACGATGACGGCGCCCTCACTCGGCGCGTCGAGGCCGGCGAGGATGTTCAGCACCGTCGTCTTGCCGCAGCCGGAATGGCCGATGACGCAGACGAAGTCGCCCTGGCTCATCGACAGCCAAAGATCTTCGAATATCGGCGCATTGGTCCCGTACCGCCGCGCAATACCTTCAATTGAAATAAAGCCGCTCATTCGGGGAACGTCACTAAACGTGTCAGCCTTGCTAGAATCAAATCCAGCACCATCCCGCCAACCCCGATAGCCACAATCGCAACTATCACATTTATTATCGATAAATTGTTCCATTCGTTCCAGACGAAGTAACCAATACCGGTTCCGCCGACTAACATTTCCGCAGCCACGATCACCAGCCAAGCAATGCCAATGGAGATGCGCATTCCAGTAAGAATAGTCGGCGCCGCGGCCGGCAGAATGATCGTAAAAGCGCGGCGAAACGTGCCGACTTCCAGCGTCCGTGCGACGTTGAGCCACTCCTTGCGGACCTGGGCGACGCCGAAGGACGTATTGATCATCGTCGGCCACAGAGAGCCGATGAAGATGACGAAGATCGCCGAGAGGCTAGAATCCTTGATCGTATAGAGCGCCAGCGGCATCCAGGCCAACGGCGAGATAGGCTTCAGGATTTGGATGTACGGGTCGAGCGCTCTGTTCATCAACGGGGACATCCCGATTAGAAAACCGACCGGCACAGCGACCAGGACGGCCAGTCCATAGCCGATCAGGACGCGGCCGACCGAATAAGCGATCTGGATACCGATGCCCTTGTCGTTCGGGCCGTTGTCGTAAAACGGATTGCGCACATGCTCCCAGAGCTTGGCGCCGATTTCGAGCGGCCCCGGCATCGCCGATTTGCCCTGCGTCGCGGTCAGGCCCATGAGCTTGGCGTATTCCGGCGACATTTGCTGCACCGAGCCCGTGCCCCGCGTGGCAGCGTGCCACGCGAGAACGAGAGCCACGAAGATCAGCACCGAGACAAGCGCGGCGCGCCAAGGGAGAGAAGCGGTCACTAGGCTTCCTTCTTGATCTTGAAGCTCGCCAGATATTCCTCCGGCTTGGCGGGATCGAAGGTCTTGCCCATGACGACGAAAGACTTGGTCGTCGCCTTCGGCGGCGTCAGCCCGACTTCGGTCATCAGTTTGGCGGTATCGGTGGCGAGGAACACCTCGGATGCGATCTTGTTGTAATCGACATCACCCTTGATCTGACCCCAGCGCTTCATCTGCGTCATGATCCACACGGCGAAGGACTGCCACGGGAACGGATCGAAATCGACGCGGTTGGGCTGCGTGATGACCTTGCCGAGACCATCGGCGAATGTGCCGGTCAATATCTGCTCCAGCACCGTCACCGGCTGGTTGATGTAGTTCGCCGGTGCGATCGCTTCGGCAATCTGCTTGCGGTTCTCCGCCTTGTGCGCAAAGGCGGTGGCGTCGATGATCGACTTCAACAGCGCCGCGTAAGTGTTCGGCGTTGAGGTGACGAACTCCTTCGACGCGGCAAAGGCGCAGCACGGATGACCGTCCCAGATATCCCTGGACAGGATATGAATGAAGCCGACGCCATCGAACACGGCGCGCTGGTTCATCGGATCGGGGCCGAGATAGCCGTCGATATTGTCGGCGCGCAGATTGGCGACCATTTCCGGCGGCGGCACCGAACGGATCTGGACGTCCTTGTCCGGATCGATGCCATGCTCAGCCAGATAATAGCGCAGCAAATAGTTGTGCATCGAGTAGTCGAACGGCACCGCGAACTTGAAGCCTTTCCAGTCCTTCGGATCGCGCCTGTCCTTGTGCTTCATCGCCAGCGTGATGGCCTGGCCATTGATGTTTTCGACCGCCGGCATCGTGTAGGGAATGGGGTTCGAGCCGACTCCCATGGAAATGGCGATCGGCATCGGCGACAGCATGTGTGCGGCGTCGTATTCCTTGTTGATAGTCTTGTCGCGCACTACCGCCCAGCCGGCGGTCTTGATCACATCGACATTGAGGCCGTGCTTTTCATAAAAGCCCATCGGCTTGGCCATGATAATCGGCGTGGCGCAGGTGATCGGGATAAAGCCGACCTTCAAGTCCTTCTTCTCCGGCGGCCCGCCGGCAGCGAAGACTTCGGTCGCCAGCTTGAGCGGGAAGAACTGCGACACGGCGGCAAGCGCAGTCGAGGCGCCGACCGATTTGAGGAAGGCGCGGCGGCCGGCGTCCTGCGGGAAAAGCTGGCGCATCACAGCCGACGCCACGACGCTTTCATAACGCTTGCTGTCACTCTCCGTGACCGCCTGAATTTGCAGGTTAGCGGCGTCATGGTCGGCCTGACTGGCGTGCCGGCCGCACGCGCAACCGGAATGATTCAATCTGCGCTTGGCGTCGAAGGGATTGTCGAAAGTGGACATAAGGTCGCTCCCAAATTTGTCGTCCGCGGCTACAGGGATACAGAGCAACCGCCGTGCCAAGTCCCCGGGATTTGACCGCGTCATCGTGGCGGCAGCGCAGAAAGGCCGCCGTTGGCCCACTTTTTGCTTACGATATTTCGTAGCCGACGAATTTTCGTAGCTGGCGCGACGAACCGGCGTGTTCTGCGAAGGGGTGCCCCATGGCATTGCATCAAGATCAGGCAGACAGCGGCGCCGATGCCGCTTTCGGTCGCATCGAGCGTGAGAACCAGTTGATCCTGCGCGCCGCCGGCGAAGGCATTTATGGCGTTAATGCCGAAGGCAAGACCACCTTCGTCAACCCGGCGGCGGAAAGGATGCTGGGGTGGAAGGCGGAGGACATCGTCGGCCAGGACATGCACACCCTCGTGCATCACACTCATCCGGACGGCACACATTATCACGACCACGAATGCCCGATCTACGCGGCGTTCCGCGACGGCGCCGTGCACCAGGTCGATCATGAAAAGTTCTTCCGCAAGGATGGCTCATCCTTTTGGGTCGACTACACATCAACGCCGATCCGCGACAACGGCGTCTTGATCGGCGCGGTCATCGTGTTCCGCGACGTCACGCAACGCCATGAGGCGGACGAGAAGCTGCGCGCCGCGCACGAGGAGGTGAACCGGCTACGCAAGCGTCTCGAATTGGAGAATGCCTATCTGCAAGAAGAAATCCGCATCGACGGCAATCACCACGGCATCATCGGCCGCAGCGCCGCGATCCAGCAGACCTTGCGGCAGGTCGAACTGGTGGCGCCGACCGACGCCACCGTGCTGATTACCGGCGAAAGCGGCACCGGCAAAGAATTGGTGGCGCGCGCCATTCACGACGCCAGCAAGCGCGGCAACCGGCCGCTGATCCGCGCCAACTGCGCGACGATTGCCGCTGATCTGTTCGAAAGCGAGTTCTTCGGCCACGCCAAAGGCGCCTTCCCCGGCGCGCTGCGCGACCGCATTGGCCGGTTCGAACTGGCCGATGGCGGCACACTATTTCTCGACGAGGTCGGTGAGATCCCCCTCGAACTGCAAGGCAAGCTGTTGCGGGTTTTGCAGGAGGGGCAGTTCGAGCGCGTCGGCGAAGTGCGCACGCGCGATGTCGATGTCCGCGTCATCGCCGCCACCAACCGCGACCTGAAGGCGCTGGTGCGGCGTGGCCGCTTCCGCGAAGACCTCTACTTCCGGCTTAACGTCTTTCCGGTCGATCTGGTGCCGTTGCGCGAGCGCACCGACGACATCCCACCACTGGCCATGCATCTGCTGCGGCAGGCCTGCAAGAAGCTCAAGACCGGCGAACTGCGCCTGACCGAGGGCGACGCGCGCCGGTTGTCGCACTACGTCTGGCCTGGCAATGTGCGCGAATTGCAAAACGTCATCGAGCGCGCCGCGATCCTGGCGCGGCAGGGCCGCGTGCGTATCGACCTGCCCGATCTGCCCTCGGGTTCCTATGCCGGCAAACGCGCGACGCCGGCGGCGGGCAAGCAAACGATACTCACCGAGGATGACCGTCGCGAGCGCGACCGCGTCAATATACTAGCGGCGCTGGAAGCGACCGGCGGCAAGATTTTCGGCCAAGGGGGAGCGGCCGAATTGCTCGACGTCAAGCCGACCACCCTCGCCTCGCGGATCAAGACACTTGGCATCCGTTTCGACCGGGACGGCCGGCGGGACGCGCCCGCGTCATAGCCGGCATCTTTCGTGGCCCCTTAAGGTTTTCATGACCAGCGTCTACAATGGGCAAAATTGCCGGAGACATGCCATGCACGATCGATCGCACCGTGGGGAGACTTCCATCGCGCAGCCATTGCCGAACGATCCGGTGGCGACGCCCTGTTTCGTCGTTGTCGAAGAAAATGTGCAGCATAATCTGGAGCGGACGGCGCAGGCTTGCGGCGGCGTTCAACGCCTGATGCCGCATGTGAAAACCCATCGCGCGCCGTGGATTGTCGAACTTCTGCTGGCGCAGGGCGTCACGGCGTTCAAATGCGCCACGCCGGCGGAAGTCGACATGGTCCTGGCCGCCGGCGCCAAGCAGGTGACATGGGCCTATCCGACATCCAACTCATTCAATATCCGCCGCTTTATCGACGCGGCGCGGCAGTGTCCGGAGGCAGTTCTGTCGGGAATGGTCGACTCCGAACGCGGACTCGAAGTCTGGCGGGCCGAATTGCAGGATGCGCCGGAAAACCTGCGGCTATGGGTCGATCTCGACCCCGGCCTTGGCCGCACCGGCATTGCCATGGACGCCTCCGCGTTGAAGCTGGCGCGCGCGGTGCATCGGCTCGGCCGGCTAGCCGGCTTCCACGTTTACGATGGCCACGTCACCGGCGATCGCGACGAGCGGCAGGAGAAGGTCCTCGCGACCGCCGAGATCGTCCGCTCGCTGAAGGAGGTTCTGGCCGGCGAAAAAATAGAGTGCGCGATCATCGCCGGCGGCAGCTACACGTTCGACCTGTGGCCTCGCGATCTGACGCAGTTTGTCTCGCCGGGAAGCTGGACCTATTCAAGCGCACAGCACGACATCGAACTGGCCGACCTGGAATGGCGGCCGGCGGCTTTCGTCCTGGCGACGGTACTTTCGGTGCACAAAGGCACGGCCACGCTTGATGCCGGCAGCAAAGCCATCTCACCCGACAAGCCGATGGCGGAGCGGTTTCGCTGGGACGGCCGCATTGTCTTGATGAATGAGGAACACGTCATCGTCGAGAGCGCGGGCTTGCAGGTCGGCGACCGCGTGCTACTGATGCCGCAGCATGCGTGCACCACGGCCTATTTGTACGATACCGCTTTAGTGCGAACCCTCGCCGGCGGCTGGGAAACACGGCCACAACTCGGGTCCGCGCGCTAGAGCTTCCGCCGACTAAAAACTTTTACATTTCCCGCCGCACAATAGCGGCCCCTTCGACCATCGCCTTGAGCTTGCCGAAAGCGATGTCGCGCGGCAAATACTTCATGCCGCAATCGGGCGCCGGCACGAGCCGCTCCGGACTCATGAATTCCAACCCCTTGCGCATGCGCGCCGCCACGGTTTCCGGCGTCTCGATGTTCAAATCGTCCAGGTTGAGAACGCCGAGCATGATCTTCTTCGGCGCCATGTCTGTCAGCACGCCAAGGTCGATGTTCGGCTGCGCCGCTTCGATTGAAATCGTGCCGGCGACAGTGTCCGCGAGTTCAGCCAGAAAGGCATAGTGCTGCGGCTTGTTATCGCCCGGAACGACCGCCGCATAGCCAAAGCATAGATGAACGACGGTCGGCACGGTGATCCCCTGCAACGCCCGATTGATCGCCTTGACCGCGTAGCGCCGCGCCTCCTCGGGATTGTTGCGCACCCAGGGCTCGTCGAGCTGGATGACATCGGCACCGGCCTCGACCAGCGCCAGCGCTTCCTCGTTCACGGCAGCGGCCATATCCATGGCAAGCGCTTCCGCATCGTTGTAGTGCTCGTCATGCGCCTGCTGGCCCATCGTGAACGGCCCCGGCAGCGTGATCTTGGCGATCCGGTCGGTGTTGCGGCGCAGAAACTGCATGTCGCGGACCTCGACCGGGCCCGGCCGCTTGATCTTGCCGATCACGCGCGGCACTGGCGTCATTTGCCCGGAGCGCGCCTTGACGAAACCGGGCCTGCTGATGTCGATGCCCTCAAGCGCGGTGGCAAAGCGGTTCGAATAGCTTTCGCGCCGCATTTCACCGTCGGTGATGACGTCGATCCCCGCCCGCTCCATATCGCGGATCGCGACAATCGTTGCGTCGTCCTGCGCCTGCTCCAGCCATTGCGCCGGCACGCGCCACATCTCCGGCATGCGCACACGCGGCACGACTTTCGACAGCATTTCGCGGTCGACCAGCCAATCGGGTTGCGGATAGCTGCCGACGACGGTGGTCGGAAACAATTTATCGGCCATTGCGATCTCCAGAGGGCGGGCAAAAGTTAAACGGTGGCCAGGCGCGCGGGCGCCGCCGCTTCCGGCGACGCGGTGCGCCGGCCGGCCGTCTGCCAAACCAACGTGCGGCGTTCGACTGCGCGCACGATGATATCGAAAACGACCGACAGGGCGAGGACGACAATGATCGCGGCAAAGACGCGCGGGCTGTCGAGAATGGTGCGATTCATCGTCACCAGATAGCCGATGCCGCTGGCGGACGTCAGCATCTCGGAAACGACGACACCGATAATGGTCAGCGCGCCGCCAAGACGAAGGCCGGCCAGCACGGTCGGGATCGATGCCGGAATGATGACGCGCGCAATCATCTGCGGCAGCGTCGCGCCCATGCTGCGGGCGGCCAGCAGATACTGCTCATCGATGGTGCGAATGCCGGCCGCGGTCGACAGCATCACCGGGAAGAAGCCGTAGACGCCGGCAAAGGCGATCTTGGATTCCGAGCCAATGCCGAACCAGGCGGTGAAGATCGGATAAAGAATGACGATCGGTACCGCATAGAGGCTGGAGAACACCGGCAGCATCAGATTTCGCATAGTCGCGACGCCGCCGACGATGGCGCCGGTCAGAATGCCGACCCCGCAGGCAATCAGCATGGCAACGGCAACCTCATAGAGCGTCACCAGCAGTGCGGCGCCATAGATCGAGCGGTCGAGCCACAGCACCGCGAGCGTCTTGGTAAGAGGTGGCACGAACAATTCCGGCAGCAGACCGAATCGCGGCACAGCTTCCCACAGAACGAGCAGCCCAAGTCCAATCAGGCGGCGGACGGTGCGCGGCGACGGGCGGGTCATGGCGGCGTCCTCACGGCACGTCGCGGATCTGATGCCAGACCCGCTCGCGTAAAGCGCCGAACACGTCGGTCGCCATCATCTGGTAGGTGCGCGGGCGTGGCAGGTCAATCGGAACGCGGTCGAGAATACGGCCCGGCCTGGCCGACATGACGATAACCTCGTCGGCGAGATAAACCGCTTCGGTCAGGCTATGCGTGATGAACACCACCGTCTTCGAGGTCTGCGACCATATGCGCAGCAACTCATGGCCCATGGTCATGCGCGTCTGCTCGTCGAGCGCCGCGAACGGTTCATCCATCAGCAAGACCGGCGGGTCCTGCACCAGTCCGCGCGCGATCGACACGCGCTGCTTCATCCCGCCGGACAGTTCATGCGGATAACGCCCGCCAAATCCGGAAAGACCGACGAGATTGAGCATCGCTTCGGCGCGGGCCCGCCGCTCGTCGCGCGGCGCGTTCTTGAGCACCAGCGGAAATTCGACGTTTTCGACGGCGGTGAGCCAAGGATACAGGCTCGCTTCCTGAAACACCACGCCGACACGGGACGGGTCCGGCGTTGCGATCGGACGGCCATCGACCAGAATCGTGCCGGACGTCTGCGTCCGCAGCCCGGCCAGCATCATCAAGAGCGAGGTCTTGCCGCATCCGGAGGGGCCGACAATCACCACGAAGCGGCCGGCGGGCACGGTCAGATCAATATCGGCGAGCGCCGGCACCGCGCCGTCGCGGCCGGCATAGATATGTCCCAGACCACGCACTTCCACGGCCGCGCCTTGCGACTGTTCGCGCCCCGGGCTCAACTGCGCCATGTGCTGCATCGAGCCTCCATATATCGCACCAATTCATTGAATGACATCGCCGCCACCGCCAGCACGACGACACCGGCGAACAGTTGCGGCAGCATGAAATTTTCACCCCAGTTCGCGATCATGTGTCCGACGCCGGTTCGCGAGGCGTACATTTCCGCGATCATGACGCCGGTGAAATTGAAAATCATCGAGATGCGCAACGTCTCGAGCAGGATCGGCATCATGCTCGGGATGTAGATGCGGCGCAGGATCTGGGCGCGGGTCGCGCCATAGGATTGCGCCACCAGCACGTAATCGGCCTTGACCGATTCCACGGCCGCGCTGGCGCTCATGATGACGATGAAAATCGTCGAGAAGGTCGCGTAAGCCACTTTCTGCTCGAAGCCGATACCAAAGGCGAGGATGAACATCGGCAGGAAAATCGATTTTGGAATGCTGAAAACATAAAACAGCATCGGCCGGAAGATCGCGCCAAAATAAGCGTGCTCGGCTGCGAGAACACCAATGGCGCCGCCAAGCGGCACGGCGATGATGAAGGCAACCAGCACCTCCGCCGTCGTCACCAGCATCGCTTCGCGGAAATCGCCGCGACCGAGAATATCAAAGAGAGTATCGATCACCAGCGATAGTGGCGGCAACAGCATCGGGTTGACAATCCCGGTGCGTGGCAAGAACTCCCACGCACCGAGAAATACCGCCAGCAGCCCGATCCGGATCAGGATAACGGCTGCTGTGCTCATGGCGTTTTCATAGCTTGCGCTTGGTCTGCTATTGGCCTTCTTGCTCCACGGTCTATTTCGTCGGCACGGGCTTGAACTTGGTCGTATAGATGGCCGAAACCGACGCAACGTCGGTCATGCCGACCAGTTTGGCCATGTCGAGGCCGCGCTGAACCAACTGTTCGTTCATTTCGCCGGTCGATGAAAGCTTCATGATATTGCCGTCAAGCTCAGCTTCGGCGATCGGCAGCGGAATCTCGTCGATTTCCGAAATGATCTTAATCGCCGCTTGACGGTTATCCTTGTTTTTAAGCCAGACCATGGCGCCGAACAAAGCGTTGTTGATCTTCTGGACCAGCTTCGGATTGTCGTCGACCAGTTTGTCGGGCGCAATCCAGACGCCGCTGAGATGCTCCGGCACCGCCGTGCCGAAGTCGATCAGCGGGCGCACGCTCTTGTCCTGCAGCACTTTGTAGCTCAAGGGCGAATACAGAACGATGGCGTCGACATTGCCCGACAACAGGTTCGGAATGAGGCCACCACCGCCAAGCGGCACCGTCGTGAACTTCACCTTCTTGTCGTTTTGCGTCCACCGCGCGAGAATGTCCGTGGCGGAGCCGGCCGACGTGATCCCCACTTTCTTGCCTTCGAGTTCCGATGCGCTTTTGATCGGCGAGTCAGGCTTCACCATCAGATACCAGCCATTATAGCCAAGCCCGGCGGCCGAGATCGCCTTGGTCTTGACGCCTTTCTTGATGCCCGCCGCGACGATCGCAGTCGATCCAAGCGTCAGATCGGCGGCGCCGGCAGCGACCGCCTCGAACGCTTCCGCGCCGCCGCGATAAACGGTTAATTCCGCCGTGATGCCTTCTTTCGCGAACAGTTTCTGGCGCAGGGCCGTTTCCGCGATAATCGTCGGATAATAGGTCTTGGTCGGCAGCGCCACGCGCACTTTTTCCTGTGCGACAGCGGACGAAGCGAATGCAATAGAAGTCGCAATGACGGCCACACCGGCCGTCAGAAGAGAAAATCCAGTATACGAACGAATCCGAGCAATCGTCGTCATAGGCGTCATCCTCCCGCTTGGGTTTCCTTAAGCCCGCGGACGTGCCTTGCATCTTGTCGATCGAGCAGGCTTCGCCCGCGCCAGCTTGCTAGCGCTTGCTTATAGTGTCAGTTAAAAATTTAAGTGACAAGGCACCGTCAAGGCCGGCCCACCACCAACATTCCCTGCCCACTGGCTGCAATACGCGCTCCATTGACGCAGGCACGCGTTGCCGCTCCCGATGCACGCTCAAATGCGCGTTCATGGGGCGACAATCGGCTGGCCGGCCAGTATCGCGGCTTTCACCTCGAGGCCTTGGAACAGACTGCCCTCCTCGAACCACGATTTCGGCGCCGGCGCACCCCACAAGGTCTGGCGCTGCGGGTCTTTGAGATCCCATTTGATCGGCTCAAGGTCCGGATCGACGGTCTGGTAATCCGAGCAATAGATTTCAATGCGGTGACCATCGGGATCGCGCAGGTACAGAAAGAAGGCGTTGGAGATGCCGTGGCGGCCCGGGCCGCGCTCGATATTCTGGAGATAGCCGGTCGTCGACATCAGATCGAGCAGATCGATGATGGCAATCGGATGCGGCACCCAGAAGGCGACATGATGCAGCCGCGGGCCGCGCCCATTGGTGAAGGCGATGTCGTGCACGCCGCCCTTGCGATGGGTCCATGCCGCCCACAGGCGGTGACTGACTTCGTCTTCGGTGTATTCAGTGACCCGAAAGCCGATCTCGTTGTAGAAGGCCACCGCCTCATCGACGTCTGGCGAGAAGCAATTGAAATGATCGATGCGCAGCGGCTTGACGCCTTTGTACAGCGCATATTTCTGATGGATCGGCGGCAAGCGATCCATATGAGCGTAAAATTCCAGCGGAATGCCCTGCACATCGCAAGTGCGCAAGGTGCGCGACTGGAACGGCCGCTCGACCCAGTCGACCGGCAGCTTCCTCTCGCCAAAGAAGTGCGCGGCTTTATCGAGATCGTCTTCGCTGAAAAGCTTGAAACCGAGATGGCCGGCCCGCGCTTCCTTGCCTTGACGCAGCGTCATGCAATGATGGCCGCGCTCCTCAAGCGCCCGCAGATGAATTTCGCCCTTGTCTTCGTCCGTGACCTGCAGGCCGAGCGTATCGACGTAAAAGGCGCGGCTCCTGGCCAGATCGGTCACCGTCAGCTCGACATGACTCAATCGAACGATATTGAAGGGCGGGTACAGATTGGGCGCAGGAACGGGCATGACTTGGCGTCCTCGGATGAATTCTACTTTCGCTTAAATGCCCGCGTGCGCGGATGGATGGCGTTTTTCTTCCAGCTCATATCGCCATCAATCTCGACGATCTCAAACGACAGCGCGAAATGCGGCTTGGCGAGCAACGGCGCGAAGTGACGGTCGGCGGCGGCAAAGATTGCTTCGCCGATTGCCATTTTGTCGGCAGTGCTCCGCCCGCGGCCGAGCCGCAAGGTGATGTGCGCGAAAGAGTTTTCCGGCAGTCTGTCGGCGACAGCATAGTGTTCGCAAGCGACTGCGCGGACCCGGATGGCGCCGAGTTCGAAAAACCCGGTGGCGAGCGCGGCCGCGTGGATGACATCGCATAGGCCCTGAACGTCGCTTTGGGCATTCAGGTTGGCGGAATGCTCAATGGTCAAATGCGGCATGATGTCCAGCCCTGCCCTCTAACGCATTGCACAGTCGAACGGTCTAGAGAACTCCGTAGGTGGCATAGACGTCGGCCAAAAGCCGGCCGTTGAGAAGCTCGGCGCGAGACCGATTTTCGCCATCGACCTTTTTAAAGGCAGCGGCGAACACCTTCTCCTCGATCTCCCGCGGAATGACGACAACGCCGTCGACATCGCCGAACACGATATCGCCGGAGCGGATCTTCACGCCGCCGCATTCGATCGGCCGATCGATTTCCAGCATCTTGCCGCGGCCGCGCGAATCCAGCGGGCCGATGCCGCCGCAGAACACGGGAAACTTCAGTTCCCGAATGATGCGCACGTCGCGGCACAGCCCGTCGGTGACGCAGCCGACCCCGCCGCGCATCTTGGTCGCCGTGGTCAGCAACTCGCCCCAGGGCGCGATGCGCAGATTACCGGCGCAGCCGAGGATCGGAATTTCGCCGGGCTTGATGTCGTCGATCAGTTTGATTTCAAGCTCGTAGGGGTTTTCATCGTCGGCGCCGGCATCGCAAACCGCCATATAGGCGCCGGTCCTCGCCCGGCCGATAAGCACGACCGTATCGTCGAGCGGACGAATGGTCGGGCCCATCGCCTGATGCATATGGCCGAACCCATCGAGTACGTCGGAGAACACAGCCGAATAGAGCGTCTCGCGCGCCCGCGCCAAATCTTCAACGCCAAGCATGATTGTTCTCCGAATGTCGGGAGGCGCAGTGTGCTGACGCAGCGGAACCGCGTCAACTGCCAGAACTACCGCTTGAACTCAGCGCTGCGGCCTTCGCTGAACGCCTTGATGCCCTCCAGGTGATCGCCGGCCGAGAAGCACAGAGTGTTCATTTCGTTCTCGTAGCGCAGCCCGGCATCGAGGCCGGACGACAGCGCCATGCGCGCCGCCGCCTTGACCGCTTGCGCCGCTACCGGACTGTACCCGGCGATCTTCGTACACAAAGCCCGCGCCATTGTTTCGACCTCGCTGTCATCGACCAGATATTCGACTAGACCGAGGCGGAACACCTCGTCGGCGGCGATCGGTTCGCCGGTCAGCAGCAGTTTCATCGCTTGGCCGTAACCGACCAGACGCGGCAGCATTTGCGAGGCGCCGCCGCCGCCGACCCAGCCGCGCGTGACTTCGGGAAAGCCAAACTTGACGCTGCGCCCGGCCACGCGAATGTCGGCGGCCAGCGCCATCTCGGCGCCGCCGCCAAGCACCCAGCCTTTCAGTGCGGCGATGACCGGCTTCCTGATGTTGCGAATGGTGTTCTCGTAGATCACCCGGTTGCGGAACGCCCAGGTGCTGGCATATTCCGCCAGCGAATTGAGATCGCTGCCCGAGGAGAAAGCGCGCTCGCCAGCGCCGCGCACCAGAACGACACGTACGTCATCGTCCCGATCGGCGGCAAGGCACGCTTCCTGCAAGCTCGCCGCCATCGGCGGCGTAATGGCATTGTGCTTTTGCGGGCGATTGAGCACTATCTCTGCGACATGTTCGCTAATCGTGTAGTTGATTTCCCCGGTCATAGCAGTCTCCCTTTATGAGCAAAACGGTCAAACGCAAAAACGGCCGGCTGACTCTGCGCGATCTCGCCGCGCATGCCGATGTGTCGCCGGCCACCGTATCGCTGGTGCTGCGCAAGAGTCCGCTGGTGGCCCAAGTGACCCGCGAGCGTGTGCTGGCCTCGATAGAAACGCTTGGCTATGTCTATAACCGCGGTGCGGCGAGCCTGCGCACGCAGCGCACTCACACCGTCGGCGTCGCCATCAACGAACTGGCCAACCCCTACTTCGCCGAGCTGACGGCGGCGATCGAGCGCGCCTTCAACGCCATCGGCTATTCGGTGTTCCTGTCCAATTCGGCGGAAGATCCCGCGCGCCAGGACCAGTTCATCGACACCATGCGCGAATACAATGCCGACGGCCTGATTATTTGTCCGGCTGCCGGCACCACCGTGAAATCGATGCAGCGGCTGATCAGGTTCGACATGCCTTGCGTCCAGGTGTCGCGCTATGTGCGTGGCGTCGCGCTCGACTTCGCCGGCAGCGATAACCGGCGCGGCACCTATCTCGCCACCGAACACTTGATTTCGCTCGGCCATCGCCGCATCGCCATGATCGGCGGCAACGACCTGACTTCGACCGGGTTTGAACGCCGCAAAGGCTATACCGACGCGCTGAAGGCGCATGGCATCGCCCTCGATGAAGCGTTGATGGTGTCCGCCACGGCGACCCGCGAACACGGCGCCGACGCGATCAAGGCGCTGCTTAAGGCCAAAATTCCGCCGACGGCGGCAGCCTGCTACAACGACCTCGTCGCCTTCGGCGTCATGCTGGGCTTGCGGCAAATCGGCATCGAGCCGGGCGACGACTTTGCGGTGGTCGGCTGCGACGACATCAGCGAAGCGGCCTTGTGGAGTCCGGCGCTGTCCAGCATCGCCATCGATACCCTGGAGATGGGAAAGTTGGCGGCGGAGATGCTGATGCACCGGATTGCCAATCATGGCGCCAGACGCCGCGACGTCGTGCTGGAGCCGAAGCTGGTGGTTCGCGCGTCGAGCGGGACCATGCAAAAATAATCTTGGCGCATGATCTGATCCAAAAACCGGTGCCCACTTTTCGGGATCATGCGCGCCTACAAACGATGAATATGCATGCCGCCGTCGACGTGGAAGGCGTCGCCGGTGCTGAAATGAAAATCGCCGCTCGCCAGTTGCACGGCGACGCGGGCAATGTCGCGCGGCTCGCCCCAGCGCCGGATCGGCGAAATGCCCTCGCCGATCAGCTTGTCATAACGGTCCTTGACCACGGCGGTCATGTCGGTGCGGATGATGCCGGGACGGATTTCGAAGACGCCGATGCCTGAATCTGCCAGCCGCAGAGCGTAAAGTTTCGTCATCACCGACACGCCGGTTTTCGACAGGCAGTATTCCGCCCGCTCCGGCGCCGTGATGAAGGCATTCATCGACGACAGGTTGACGATCGAACGCGGATGCTCAGTAGCCGGTGCTGCCAGCATGCGGCGCGCCACTTCCTGCGTCAGGAAGAACGGTCCGCGCAGATTGACGCTCATCAGCTCGTCGTAGCTTTCCGGCGTCACGTCGAGAAGATCGCCGCGCTTCTTCACCGAAATGCCGGCATTGTTGACGAGACATTCCAGCCCGCCGAAAGCGGAAAAAGCTTTGTCGGCCAACGCCGGGAGCTTGTCGAGTTCCGCGATATTACCGACGATAAAGGCCGCTCCCGCGCCGCGTTCGCGCAGGCCGCCTAAGGTTTCCGCCGCCGCCTCGTCCTCGACAATATCGTTGATGACGACGTCATAGCCCGCTTCGGCGAAGCCATAGGCGATGCCGCGGCCGATGCCGCGGCGTCCACCGGTGATGAAGACACGCGGCCGCTGGGTCATGCGAGAGCCTCACGCGCGATCAGCATGCGCTGAATCTGGTTGGTGCCTTCGTAGATCTGCGTGATCTTGGCATCGCGGTACAGCCGCTCGACTTCCATGCCGCGAATATAGCCCATGCCGCCATGCACCTGCACCGCGTTGGCGGCGTGCAGCACGGCGGCGTCGGAAGCAAAGCACTTCGCCATCGAGCAGGCTGTAGTGGCGCGCGTGCCGCTGTCGAGTTGCGCCGCCGCATGCAACGTCATCAGCCGCGCCGCGTGCGTATCCTTGGCCATGTCGGCGATCATCCATTGCACCGCCTGGAAGTCGGCGATCGGCTGGCCGAACTGCTTGCGATCTTTGGCTTGCTTCACCGACGCCTCGAGCGCGGCCTGCAAAATGCCGACGGCGAGCGCGGAAATGCCGACGCGGCCCTTGTCGAGCACGCTCATCATCATGTGGAAACCGCGATTGAGCGGGCCGAGCAGCGCCTGTTTCGGCAGTTCGATATTGTCGAAATGCAGCGCGCCGACAGGCGATGCGCGCTGGCCCATCTTGTGTTCCTGACGGCCGATTTTGTAGCCGGCGCGGTCGCGGTCGACGATGAAGATGCTCATGCCGCGCTTGCCGAGATCGGGCGCGGTGCGCGCCAGCACCACGGCAAAGTCGGCGACCGGCGCATTGTGAATCCACAACTTGCCGCCGTTGAGCCGCCAGCCATCGGCGGTCGCGGTCGCCGTGGTCTTGATGCCGGAGACATCGGACCCGGCTTCCGCTTCGGTAATGGCATAGGCGCAGCGCCGGTCGGCCAAGAGCAGCGGACGCAGATACGTCGCCTGCTGTTCCGGCGTGCCGTGTGTCGACAGCAACGTGCCGACCAGTTCAACGAGGCCGCATTGATCGGCGACCGAGGCATAGCCGCGCGACAATTCCTCCATGACATGGGCATAGGAGACGGCGTCAGCCCCCGCCCCACCCAGTTCGTCCGGCACGGTGATGCCGAACATGCCGAGCTGCGCCATTTTCTTGTACAGCTCACTCGGAAAACGCTCGGTTTCGTCGAGTTCGGCGGCAA
>CAMBQQ010000037.1 GCA_945870035.1 Rhizobium sp. Q54
CTTCTTTCAAGAGCGGCCGCGATCGCCTATCGTTGCGGCCAAGAAAAGACAGGGAGCGGACATGCAGATTGGCGTAGCAGGCCTGGGCGCGATGGGCGGCAATATCGCAGCGCGGCTTCTCGAAGTCGGCCACCAGGTGACGGTGTGGAATCGCAATCCGGAAAGGACCAAGCCGCTGGTGGCGGCGGGCGCCACCGCCGCCGCGAGCCCGGCCGCTTTGGCGGAATCGGTTGACGTCATCATCACCATCCTGACCGACGCCGCGGCGATCGACGCTGTCTACAACGGGCCGAACGGCCTGTTGTTTGGCAATGTGAAAGGCAAGCTGTTCATCGAAATGAGCACGGTGGCGCCGAAGGTCGAGATCGAGCTCGCGCCCAAGGTGCGTGCCAAGGGCGCGGCATTCGTCGAAAGCCCGGTCGGCGGCTCCACCGGTCCGGCGCGGCAGGGCAAGCTGCTCGGCCTGATGGGCGGCGAGGCGGCGGACGCCGAGCGCGCGCGGCCGGTCCTTGAGCAGCTTTGCCGCAAGGTCGAACATTGCGGCCCGGTCGGCGCCGGATCGGCGATGAAACTGGCGATCAATCTGCCGTTGATGGTGGCGTGGCAGGCCTACGGCGAAGCTTTCGCGCTGGCGCGCGCGGTCGGCTGGGAGCCGAAGCGGCTGCTGGATCTGTTTGTCGAAAGCAGCGGCGCCAATACCGGCCTGAAAAATCGCGCCGACATGATCGTCGCCATGCTCGATGGCCGCGATCCGGGGCCGACGACCTTCAGCATCGACAATGCGCGCAAGGATCTCAAAACCATGATCGAGGCCGGCACCGCGCTCGGCGCCGACATGATCGCGACCAAGGCGGCGCTCGCCGGTTTCGACGATGCTTCCGCGCACGGGCAGGGCGGCGGCGACGGCGCCAGCCTGTCGGTCTACTGGTCTGGCCGCAAAAAATCGTAAGTTTTCACCGTCAATACCTTCAATCGATCGGAGCCCTCATGTCTGTCACGCTTGCGCAAGCTTCCACATTGGTCGATGCGGCGCTGAAGAAAGCGCGCGATCAAAATCAAATGCCGCAGACCATCATCGTGCTCGACGCCGGCGGCCATGTCGTCTGCGCCAAGCGCGAAGACGGCTCCGGCATCATCCGCTACGACATCGCTTTCGGCAAAGCCTATGGCGCGCTCGGCATGGGCTGGGGCTCGCGCACCAGCATGGAGCGCGCGGCGCAGAATCCGAATTTCTTTGCCGCCGTGGAGGCAGCGTGCGGCGGGCGCATGGTGCCCAATCCGGGCGGCGTGCTGGTCCGCGATGCCGGCAATGCGATCATCGGCGCTGTCGGCATTTCCGGCGACACCGGCGACAATGACGAAATCATTGCCGTCGCCGGCATCGAAGCGGCCGGCCTGAAGGCCGATCCGGGCGGCAGCAAGAAGTAAATAAAATCGGACAACGGGGAGGGCGGCGATGAAACTGTTTTCGTTCTGGCGGTCGCTGGCGACCTATCGCGTGCGCATCGCGCTCAATCTCAAAGGCCTTGCGCCGGAAGTCATCGACGTCGACCTGATGAAGGGTCATCAGCGCGACCCGAAGTTCCGCGCGGTCAACCCGATGATGGCGCTGCCGGCTCTGGTCGACGGCGAGGGACCGGCTTTGTTCGAGTCGCTGGCGATCATCGAATATATCGACGAGGTCTATCCGTTGCCGCCGTTACTACCGAAGGAACCGAAAGCCCGCGCCCGCGTCCGCGGTCTGGCGCAGATCGTCGCCGCCGATTCGCATCCCCTGATCGTGCCGCGCGTGCGCGAATATCTTGCGCGCGAATTCAAGGCCGATGAGGCCGGCATCGCCAAATGGGCGCAGCACTGGCACCAGGCGGCGCTGTCGGGGCTGGAAGAACATCTCGCCACCGAGAAGGACACCGGCACTTATTGTCAGGGCGAGCAGGTCACGATTGCCGATATTTGTCTGGCCAGTCAGGTCGCCGGTGCCAATTTTTTCAAGGTCGATCTGGCGCCTTATCCGACGGTTAGCCGCATCGCCGCGTCGTGTGCGAAGATCGATGCCTTCGCGCGCGCACACCCGCTGAAGCAGCCGGGCGCGCCTGCGACGGCGTGAAATAAAACGCCCCGTTTAGTTTCATTGACGCGACGTCTTTACGGGCGAGACGTTATTGCCTTAGGCTGAATTTCGATTGGGCCGACATTTGGCCCTGTGAAAACACGTCCAGGGACGCACAAGCGATGAAGCTCGGCTTTTTTACGATGCCTATCCATCCACTCGCCAAGGATTGGCGGCAGTCGCTGCGCGAAGATCGTGAGGCGTTCATTCTCGCCGACGAGCTTGGCTTCAGCGAAGCCTATTGCGGTGAGCACGTCACCGACCGCGCCGAGAACATCACGTCCTGCGCGATCTTCATCGCCAGCCTTGTCTACGCCACCAAGCAGATCAAGCTCGGCACCGGCACCATCAACATGCCAAACACGCATCCGGCCACGGTCGCGTCGCAAATGGCGATGCTCGACCACATGCTCGACGGCCGTTTCATTTTCGGCATCAGCCCCGGCGGCCTTTTGTCGGACGCGGAAGTTTTCGGCAATCTCGACGCCAACCGCAACGAGATGTTCCTCGAAGCGATCAATCAGGTGCTGGCGATCTGGGAGAGCGAGCCGCCGTATAACCTCAAGGGCAAGTACTGGAACATCAGTGTCGAGCGGCAGTTTTTGCCCGAGCTCGGCCAGGGCTACATCGCCAAGCCGTTGCAGCGGCCGCATCCGCCGATCGTCGTCACCGCGGTGGCGCCGTTCTCCAAGGGCGTCACCGAGGCCGCGGCGCGCGGCTGGGATCCGATCTCGGCGAACTTCCTGATGCCGCAATGGGTCAAGAGCCACTGGCCGAAGTATGTCGAGGGTTGCGAACGCGCCGGCCGTCCGGCGCTGGCCGACAATTGGCGCGTCGCGCGCTCGATTTTCGTCGCCGATGACGAGAAGACGGCGAAGGCCTATGCCACCGATCCGAACGGGCCGTACCGCTATTACTACAGCCAGCTTTACACCAAGTTGAAAATGAACGGCCGCATTGAGCTGTTCAAGACGCGGCGCGACCAGCCCGACGACGAAGTGACGCTGGACAGCATTTGCGATCAGCTCATCACCTACGGCACGCCGGACAAGGTGGCCGACGAGTTGCTGAAGTACCGCGACACGGTCGGCGACTTCGGCACGTTGCTTTACGCCGGCAAGGACTGGAAGGACCGCGACCTCGGCCGCCGCTCCATGGTCCTGCTCGCCGAAAAAGTCCTCCCGCAAGTCAACGCAGCGACCAAATCATGACCCTTCCCAGAGTTTTCGTCACTCAGCCCATCGCCGAGAGCGCCTTGGCGCGCCTGTGCAAGGTCGCCGACGTCGAGGTCAATCCGGATTCGAGCAAGGTTCTGCCCAAGGCCAAATTGATCGAAGGCGTCAAGCGCGCCGACATTCTGATGTCGCTCTTGCACGACACCGTCGACCGCGAGGTGCTGACCGCCAATCCGAACCTCAAGGCGGTGTCGTCGATGAACATCACCAAGGACAAGATCGATCTCGACGCTGCGACCGAGCTTGGCATTCCGGTGACCAACATCACCGCGATGGTCACCAATTCGACCGCCGACATCGCCTTCAGTCTTATCCTGACGACGGCGCGCAACATCGTGCTCGGCGACACCCAGTTTCGGAAGGGCATCTATCCGGGCTCGCAGTCGAACCATTTCGCCGGTTACGCGGTGAGCGGCAAGACGCTCGGCCTTATCGGGCTCGGCCGTATCGGCCAGGCGGTGGCGCGCCGCGGCCGCGGCTTCGACATGAAGATCATCTATTGGGATATCGAGCGGAAGTCGCCCGAGGTCGAAGGCAAGCTCGAGGCCGAATATAAGACGATGGACGAGGTGCTGCGCGAGGCCGATTTCGTCTCGCTGCATCCGCAGTTCACGCCGGCGACCCGGCATCTGATGAGCGATGCGCAATTCGCGCTGATGAAGAAGACGGCCTTCATCATCAACACATCGCGCGGCCCGGTGATCGATGAGGCGGCTCTGGTGCGCGCGCTCAAGGACAAGAAGATCGCCGGCGCCGGCCTCGACGTCTACGAGTTCGAGCCGAACCCGTCGCCCGATCTCATCGCGATGCCGAATGTCGTGCTGACGCCGCATCTCGGCAGCGCCGTGCTGGAATTGCGCGAGGGCATGGCCAATGTCGTGGTCGACAACACCATCGCGCTGATCGAGGGCAAGCCGCCGGTCAGTTGCCTCAATCCGCAGGTGTTGAAGAAGTTGTTTTAGCTACTCCGCGGTCCAGCCGCCGTCGAGCACCAGCGCCGAGCCGGTCATCAGCGACGACGCATTGCCGGCGAGAAACACGATGGCGCCGGTCAACTCCTCGAGCTGACCGAGGCGGCCAAGCTTGATCTTTGACAGCACCTCGTCGCGGAACGCCTTGTTCTCGAAGAACGGCCTGGTCATCGGTGTTTCGAGAAATGTCGGCCCAAGCGAATTGACGCGGATATTGTGCGGCGCCAGTTCAATGGCCATCGCCTTGGTGAAGCCTTCCATCGCGTGCTTGGAGGCGCAATAGACCGTGCGCCGCGCCGCGCCGACATGGCCCATTTGCGACGAGATGTTGATGATCGAGCCGGCGAGCTTCTCATCGAGCAGTCGCTTCGCCACGGTCTGCGCCACGAAAAACGCGGCGCGCACGTTCAACCCCATGATGGCATCGAAGTCCTCGACCTTGACGTCGATCAGCGGCGCCGGCCGGTTCATGCCGGCATTGTTGACCAGCACCTGAAACGGTGCGCGTTCGGCCAAAGCCGCCCGCACGGCGGCGATGTCGGTGACGTCGAGCGTCAGCGCCTCGGCCTGTTGCCCTCGGGCCCGAATGGCTTCCGTCGCTTCCTCGATTTCCGACGCGGTGCGCGCCGCAAGCGTCACATGCGCGCCGGCATCGGCCAGCGCTGAGGCTGCCGCGAGCCCAATGCCGCGCCCGGCGCCGGTGACCAAAGCGCGCTTGCCGTCGAGGCGGAAGGAGGGCGTGGCGGTGAGCGTCACGGCCATGTCAGGCGCCGCCGCGCATGATACCGCCGGTCAGCAGCAGCACGGCGGTCACGATGAAGACCGACAGCGTCGTAATCATGCCGGCAATGCGCAGCCGGAAGTCTTCCTTTTCCTGCGATACGCCGAGCGCATGGACGATCCGCGCCGCCAGAAAGACGGCGCACAGGACATGCACCAGCCAGGCCGGCCAGTCCTGCATCTCCAGGAAGAACAGCAGCAGCAGCGCAAACGGCACGTATTCGGCGAAGTTGCCTTGCACGCGAATATAGCGCTCCAGCTTCGTGTGGCCGCCGATGCCGAGCGGTGTGCGCAGCAGGCGTCGTGTATTGGCGACGCGGAACGACAGCGCGGCGAAGATCAGCGCCAGGATGGCGGCATAAGCGGGGACGATGATCGGCATCGCAGCACCTTTCATTTTTCCCGTTGACGGGCGGGAGCGCGGGTCAGATCACTCCGCCGCCTCGCCGTAAGGCACGTTGCGGCCGCCATAGCGGCGGACGCGGATATTGGCCTGTTCGGCGTGGCCGGTGAAGCCCTCCAACGTGCACAGCCGCGAACAATACTCGCCGATCATGGCGGAAGCCTCGTCGGTCAGCACCTTCTGGTAGGTGCAGGTCTTGAGGAATTTGCCGACCCACAGGCCGCCGGTGAAGCGCGCATTCTTTTTGGTTGGCAAAGTGTGGTTGGTGCCGATTACCTTGTCGCCATAGGCGACATTGGTGCGGGGACCTAAAAACAGCGCGCCGTAGTTCTTCATATTGGCGAGGAAGAAATCGGGATCGCGCGTCATCACCTGCACATGCTCGGAAGCGATGCGGTCGGCCTCGCTGACCATTTCCTCGTAGCTGTCGCAGACGATGACCTCGCCGTAGTCCTTCCATGCTTGCCCCGCGGCGTCGGCGGTCGGCAGGATGGTCAGCAGGCGCTCGACCTCGGCCATGGTCGCGCGCGCCAGTTTTTCCGAATTGGTGATCAGCACGGCCGGCGAGGTCGGGCCGTGTTCGGCCTGGCCCAGCAAATCGGTGGCGCAGATTTCGCCATCGACGCTGTCATCGGCGATGATGAGCGTCTCGGTCGGCCCGGCCAGCAGATCGATGCCGACGCGGCCGAACAATTGCCGCTTGGCTTCCGCGACATAGGCGTTGCCGGGGCCGACGATCATATCGACGGACTGAATCGTTTCCGTGCCGAGCGCCATCGCCGCGACCGCCTGCACGCCGCCGAGCACATAAATATCGTCGGCGCCGCCGAAATGCATGGCGGCGACAATGGCCGGGTGCGGCCCGCCCTTGAACGGCGGCGCGCAGGCGATGATGCGCTTCACGCCGGCAACCTTGGCGGTGACGATGGACATATGCGCCGACGCCACCATGGGATAGCGGCCGCCCGGTACGTAGCAGCCGATCGCGTTGACCGGAATATGTTTATGGCCGAGCACGACGCCGGGCAGGGTCTCGACCTCGATGTCGTGCATGCTGTCGCGCTGCTTCTGTGCGAAATTGCGCACCTGCGCCTGCGCGAACTTGATGTCCTCGAGATCGCGCTTCGGCACCTGCGCAATGGCGCGCTCGATGTCTTGCGGCGACAAATGGAAACTGTCCGGCGTCCAGTTGTCGAACTGCTTCGACAGGTCGCGGATCGCCTGGTCGCCCTTGGTTTTGACCTGGGCGAGAATGCCGTCGACGGTCTGGCGCACCTTGGCGTCGGCTTCTTCGATCGCGCCGGCGTCCATTCCGCGCTTGAGGTGACGGGGCATGTTTGTCTCCTAATCCAATGCTATCGTCCCCGACCGACATCGGGTTTACCCGATGTCGGCATATCAAGTGCTCAAGTCGGCTATAGCCGACTTGAGATGGCGGGGACCCAGTACTCACTGACTTTTCGAATCTATCGCAATTCTGCGTTTACTGGATGCCCGCCTGCGCGGGCATGACACCAAAATTTGCGGCACGCGATCCCGGATCGGCTTACGCCGTCCGGGATGATCGCTACGCGATCACTTAATCGCCTGCGGATTGAGCGGCGAGCCGGTGCCGCCGGTGATGACCAGCGGCGGGCCGCAGAAGAAGAATTCGTAGATGCCGTCTTCCGCGCAGTCCTTGGCCAGGGCCGCGACGTCGAACATCTCGCCCATGCACAGGCCCATCGCCGGGATGACGACCCAGTGCCACGGCTGGTTCGGCTGGTCGGGGCCGCTGCATTCGTTCGGCCGCACCTCGACGCCCCAGGTGTCGGTGCAGATCGCGGCGATCTTCTTGTCCTGGCACCAGTAGCAATTCTCGAACTTGACGCCCGGCGCATCGCCGCCGGCATAGCCGCCCCATTCGCCCTCGGCCTGGCAGCGCTCCATCTGGCCGGTGCGCACGATGACGAAATCGCCCTGGCGGATTTCGACGTTCTGCTTCTTGGCGCATTGGTCGAGTTCGTCGTTGGAAATGCCTTCGCCGTCCTTCAGCCAGTTGACGCCGCGAAAGCGCGCAATGTCCAGTAGCACGCCGCGGCCGACCATCTTGTCGCGCGAATGTTCGATGCCGAGAACGCCGAGCCCCTTGGAGTCGATCAGGTTGGCGTTGTGGCCGTTATAGGCCTTGTCCTCGTAGAAGATGTGGCCGAGCGCGTCCCAATGCGTCGCGCCCTGCACGCACAGCATGATGGTGTCGTCGGCATAACGCAGGTTGTTCCAGTCCTGCCGGCCGGCGGCGGCATCGGTGCCAGTGGCCAGCATCTGGTGGATCGGGTTGAAGCGGCCGCCGAAAAGGCCGTTCTGCGGGCCCTTGGCGTCGAGCGCCATCCCGAGCGCGAACACCTTGCCGGTGCGGATCAACTTGGCGGCGTCGACGATATTTTGCGGCGTGACGTGATTGAGCGTGCCGATGTGGTCGCCCTCTCCCCAGCGGCCCCAGTTCGACAGTTTCTTGGAGGCTTCGGCGACGGCTTCGCGCCCGACTTTAATGTTCATGACGTTTCCTTCCCAATTCCGCTCATTCGTTTGTTCGTTGAATACTGCGCCATGCGGCGGTGCCACTTCAAGCCGAAGCGGCGTGCGGCGTCAGATTTTGCCCAGCGCCGCGAGAATCTTTCCGGGCGTGAAAGGCATGTCGGTCAGCGGCTGCGCATTGAGGGGCCGCAATGCGTCGTTGATGGCGTTCATGATGCAGGCCGGCGCGCCGGCGGTGCCGGCTTCGCCGGCGCCCTTGGCGCCAAGTTCCGAGTCGGCGGTGGGCGAGACGACATGGCCACAGTCGATGTCCGGCATTTCCACCGCCATCGGCACCAGATAATCGGCCATGTTGCCGTTGAGCATCTGCCCGCGTTCGTCATAGAGGCATTGCTCGAACAAAGCCGCGCCGATGCCCTGCACGACGCCGCCGCGGATTTGTTCGTTGACCAGTTGCGGGTTGATGATGGTGCCGCAATCCTCGACGCACCAGTGCCGCAGCAGCTTGACGAAGCCGGTGTCGGTATCGACCTCGAGATAGCTTGCCTGAATGCCGTTGGTAAAAGCGAACGGCCAGGCGCGCGGCACGTAATGGCGCGTCACCATCAGTTCGGCTTGGAAGCCGGGCGGCAGCGTGTCGGGGCGGAAATAGGCGACACGCGCCAGCTCATCGAGGCCGAGCCGTTCCGCGCCGGTGACTTTGTCGACGACGATGCCGTTGCGGATGTCGAGGTCTTCCGGCTTGGCCTGCAGCATCGCGCCCGCCACCGCCAGAACATTGCCGCGCAGCGCTTTACCGGCCTGCCACGCCGCTTCGCCGCCAATGCCGGCGGCGCGCGAGGCCCAGGTGCCGCCGCCATAGGGCGTGTTGTCGGTGTCGCCGGTGACGACGCGGACACGGTCCATCGACACGCCGAACGAGGAAGCGACGCATTGCGCCAGTACGGCTTCGGCGCCCTGGCCCTGTTCGGTGACGCCGGAGTGAATGGTGATCGCGCCTTGCGCGTCGAGCTTCACCGTGGCGCCGTCCTGCGACGTGATCTTGGCGCCGCCGACGCCATAGAACGCCGCCGACGGATTGGTGACCTCGATGAAACTGGCAAAGCCGATGCCGCGATAGATGCCTTTGTCGCGCAGCGCCTTCTGCTCGGCGCGCAGGCCGGCATAGTTGATCATCGTGTCGAGATGGGCCAGCGCCTCGTGATGCGAGAGCTGCTCGAGCTTGAGGCCGGACGCGGTCTGCGCCGGATAGCCGTCATCGGGAAACAGGTTGCGGCGGCGGATTTCCAGCGGGTCCATGCCGATTTTCGCCGCGGCAAGTTCAACCAGGCCCTCGGTGACGGCGACGGCGACCGGATGGCCGACGGCGCGGTACTGGCACATCACGTTTTTGTTCTGGAAGACGACGCGCGTCTGCGCCCGATAGTTCGGGCAGTTGTACGGGCCGCCGGTCAGATTGACGACCTGGTTGGCTTCGATGCCGGAGGTGCGCGGATAGACCGAGTAGGGGCCGATGCCGGTCAAGTCGTCGATCTCGAAGGCGGTGATGACGCCGTCCTTGGTGACGCCGATCTTGCCCTTGATGCGGTGGTCGCGCGCATGAATGTCGGTGACGAAACTCTCGATGCGGTCGGCGACGAACTTCACCGGCCGCTTCAGCATCTTGGAGAGTGCGACCGTCGCCATCTCGTCGGCATAAGTGTGCACCTTGATGCCGAACGAGCCGCCGACGTCCTTGGTCATCACGCGCACCTGCGATTCGGACAAATCGAGATGCTTGGCGAACAGGTTCTGCATCATGTGCGGCGCCTGCGTCGCGTGATAGACGGTCATGCGCTGTTCGCTGGCGTTCCAGTCGGCGACGATGGCGCGGCCTTCGGTGCAGACGCCGGTGTGGCGGCCGGTGACGAAGGTGGCTTCCACTACGGCATCGGCGTCGGCGAAGGCCTTGCCGACGTCGCCGACATCGAGCTTGCGCTCGAAGCACAGATTGTCGCCGAGGCTGTCGTGGATCACCGGCGTGCCCGCATCGAGCGCGGTTTCCGGATCGGTGACGGCGGGCAGCTCCTCGTAGGCAATGTCGATCAGTTCGCAGGCGTCTTCGGCCTGCGCACGGGTGCGCGCGACCACGGCGCAGACCGCTTCGCCCTGCCAGCAGGCGCGTTCGATCGCGATTGGCGCTTGCGGCGCCGACTTGATACCCTTGAGATGGGTCAGGACGCCGATCCACGGCGTCATCGTCTTGGCGAGTTCGGCGCCGGTGACGACGGCGACCACGCCGGGCGCTTTTTTCGCTGCGTCGGTCGCAATCGACACGATGCGCGCATGCGCATGCGGCGAACGCAAATAAGCGACATGTGTCATGCGCGGCAGCGTGACGTCGCTGATGTACTGGCCGCGGCCTTGCGTCAGCCGTTGCAGGTTCGGCCGCGGCACGGCGCGGCCGATATAGGAGTTCGGCCGGTCGAGCACGGAGAGGACGGGCGGCGTGTCGGCGGTGATTTTCATGGCTTCGCCCCGTGCCGTGCTTTCGCCACCGACTCCACCGCGTCGACGATGGCGTGAAAGCCGGTGCAGCGGCAGAAATTGCCGGAAATGTGCTCGCGGATTTCCTCGCGGCTTGGCACGCCGTCGCGGTTGAGCAGGTCCTGCGCCGCCGTCAGCATGCCCGGCGTGCAGAAGCCGCACTGCAAGGCATTGCGCTGTTCGAATGCCGCCTGCAAATCGGCAAGCTCGCCTGAATCCGACAGGCCTTCGATGGTTTCAACCACCGCGCCGTCGCATTGTGCCGCCAGCATCAGGCAGCCGCGCACGATGACGCCATCGACGCGCATGGTGCAGGCGCCGCAGACGCCGTGCTCGCAGCCGACATGGCTGCCGGTCAGCCCGAGATCGTCGCGCACGAAATCGACCAGCGACTTGCGCGCCTCGACGCGCTCGACAATGCGCTCGCCATTGACGGTGAGGGCGATGTCGATATCCATGCTCATGTCGCTCATAGCCGCTGCTCCATCAATTGCGCGGCGACGCGCCGCAGCAGCACGCCGGCGAGATGTTTCTTCACAGCTCCGGTCGCCTGAATGTCGTCATGCGGATCGAGGTCGAGCGCCGCCACCGCGCCATCGACATCGCCGCGCGCCAATGCCGCTTCGGATTTCCCGGCGCGCAGCGGCGTGTTGGCGACGCCGAAATAAGCCAGCCGCACATCCTTCAAGCCTTTGCCGTCGGCGCGCGCCGACGCGGCAAGACCGACAATGGCGTAGTCGCCGTGCCGCCGCGCCAGTTCGGAAAAGCCGATGCGCGTGTTGGCGTCCGCCGCCGGCAGACGGATGGCGGTTAATATTTCCTGCGGGCCAAGCGCGGTTTCGTACAGGCCCTTGAAATAATCGCCGGCCTTGATGGTGCGCTTGCCCTTGGGGCCGTGCGCGTCCACTTCGCCGTCGAGCGCCAGCAGGCAGGCCGGCAGTTCCGCCGCCGGATCGGCAAAGGCGATCGAGCCGCCCAAGGTGCCGCGGTTGCGTATGGCGGGATGGCCGATGAACGGCATGGCGCGCGCGATCAGCGGCGCGTGTTTGGCGATTGTCGCGGAGCGTTCAGCCTGGACGTGGCGCGCCAGCGCGCCGATTTCAATGGAGCCGTTTTGATGGGCAATGCCGTCGAGCCCGCTGAGGCCATTGATGTCGATGAGCAGGCCCGGCGCCGACAATCGCATGTTCAAGGTCGCCATCAGGCTCTGCCCACCGGCGAGCAGCCGGGCGTCGGGGTTCTCGCCCAACAGCGCAATGGCCTCGTCGAGCGAGCGCACCTTCTTGTACGCAAACGGTGCCGGCTTCACGTTTCCCCCTTTTTAGTTTTTCTTATTGTGACCGAGAAGAAGCCCGCGTCAATGCGGGGGTGGCTGCGAACCGTCTCGCGGTGCGCTTTATTGCCGCGTATAAGACAAGCGCGTTTTCGACAGGGGGAAATCATGAGCCAGGAATTCACCGGCAAGGTCATCGTCGTCACCGGTGGCAGCCGCGGCATCGGCCGGGCGATCGCGGCGGCCTTCGCGCGCGACGGCGCGCAGACGGTGCTGGCGGCGGCGAGCGCCGCCAATCTGGCCGAAGCCGCCAAGGCCATTACAGCGGCGGGCGGCCTCGCGCCGATGACCATCGCCGGCGATTTGCGCACTTTGGAGGGCTGCCAGCAGCTGTTCGATCAGGTCAATGCGCGCTTCAAGCGCTGCGACGTGCTGGTCAACAATGCCGGCGCCACCAAGGGCGGCAAGTTTTCCGACCAGCCCGACAGCGACTGGACCGACGGCTTCGCCCTGAAATTTTTCGGCGCCATGCGGCTGACGCGGCTGTTCTGGTCGCTGTTGAAAGAGGCGCACGGCAACATCATCAATGTCATCGGCGGCGCGTCGCGCACGCCTGGACCGGAGTTTCTGGTCGGCGGCGCGGTCAATGCCGCCTTCGCCAACTTTTCCAAGGGGCTCGCCAAAATGGGCAACGACGATGACATCAACATCAATGTCATTCATCCCGGCTCGACGCAGACCGACCGCATCGAGATGCTGTTTGCGCAATATGCCAAGGCGCAGGACAAGACGGTCGAGCAGGTGCGCGCCGAGGCTTTGAGCAAGAGCGGCCTGCGCCGTCTGGGCCAGCCGGAAGATTCCGCCGAGCTGGCGGTATTCCTGGCCAGCGACAAAGCGCGTCACATTCACGGCACCGCGATTGCCGTCGATGGCGGCGCCACGCCGGGGTATTATTAGCTCGCCGCACAACTATTTGCCGTCATGCCCGGCCTTGTGCCGGGCATCCACGTCTTTTTTAAGCAAGCAAGTCGTGGATGGCCGGGACAAGCCCGGCCATGACGCATTAATAAACGGCGCCGCTACCCCACAATCTTCTTCACTATATCGATCGCGCGCCGCAGCAACGTCTCCGACGCTTCCTGCGTGCGGAAGGCGGCGTGCGAGGTCAGCGTCACGTTCGGCAATTGCGCCAGCGTATTGTCGGCCTTCAGCGGCTCGGCGTGGAACACGTCGAGGCCGGCGTGGCGGATATGGCCGCTCTTGAGCGCCGCGATCAACGCCGCCTCGTCGACCAGCGCGCCGCGCGCGGTGTTGACGAGAATGACGCCGGACTTCATCTGGGCGATGCGTTCCGGCGAGAGAAATCCGCGGGTCTCGTCGCCGAGCGTCAGGTGCAGCGATATCACGTCGGACTGCTTGAGCAGCGTGTCGAGATCGACCAGAGGAACCGGCGCGTCCGTACGCGCGGTGCGGTTATAGGCGATCACTTTCATGCCGAGGCCTTGCGCCATGCGCGCGACTTCGCCGCCGATGCCGCCAAGCCCGATGAGGCCGAGCGTCTTGCCGTAAAACTGAAAACCCTCCGCCGGCGACCAAACACCGCTACGCACTTCGCGGTCCATGCGCGCGACATCGCGCCCGGCGGCCAGCATCAAGGCCATTGTGTGCTCGGCGACCGCGATGTCGCCATAGCCCTTGATGGTGTGCACGGTGATGCCGCGGTCTTTCAGCTCTGCGATGTTCATGTAGCTCGCGGCACCGGTGCCGAGGAACACGATGTGCTTGAGCGATTTGCAGCGCTCGACCAGTTCGGTCGGCATATAGGAGTGATCGTCGAGCGCGATCTCGTAGCCGGCCAGCACCAGCGGCAGTTCCTCGCGCTTGAACGGCGCGGTGTTGACGTCGATCGCTGGATCGTCGGGACGAATGACCCGGGCCCAGACCTGGTCGAGCTGGTCGTTGCAGTCGATAAAAATGGATTTCATGGTGGCCTGGCCCAAATCGGTAGCGTAAGCCAATAGCGGCTTGCGCGAGGGTCCGTCAACAACGGCAATGCGTCCCCGGCGTTGACGGCCCGCCGGGCCCGGAATACATGCTGCGGGCGCATGATGCAGCAAGGTCTGGATGCCTTCCATGAAGCTGGCGAGCTACAAGGTGCGGGGACGCGACAGCTTCGGCGCCGTCATCGGCGAGGGCGCCGCGCTCGGCGTCGTCGATCTGAAGACGCGATTGGCGCCCCGCTTCAACAGTGTGCTCGATCTGTTGCGCGACGACGGTCTTGAGGTCGCGCGCGCCGCCTTGCAGGGCGTGCGCGCCGATTTCCCTGCCGCCGACGTCGAATGGCTGGCGCCGGTTCTGGCGCCGGAAAAGATTTTATGCATCGGCATCAACTACGCCAACCGCAACGCCGATTACAGCGACCAGGATGTGCCGAAATATCCCAGCATGTTCTACCGCGCGCCGGGCTCGCTCAGCCCGCATCAGGGACCGATCGTGTTGCCGCACGAATCCGAACAGCTCGACTACGAAGGCGAGATCGCATTGGTGATCGGCAAAGAGGGCCGCCGCATCGCGCAGGCCGATGCGCTCTCGCACGTAGCCGGTGTCACTCTGTGCAACGAGGGCACCATTCGCGATTGGATTCGCCACGGCAAGTTCAACGTCACGCAGGGCAAGAACTGGGATAACAGCGGCAGCATCGGCCCCTGGCTGGTGACTTCCGATGAAATCGATCTGGCCAAGCCGCTGCACATTACGGTCAGCATCAATGGCGAGATCACCCAGGACGACACCACCGCCAGCATGATAAAGTCATTCGCGGAACTGATCGCCTATGTCAGCACGTTCATGACGCTGAAGCCCGGCGACATCATCGTCACCGGCACGCCGATCAAGCGCGTGCCGCGGGCCGATCCGCCGGTGTGGTTGAAGGCAGGCGATACAATCGAAATCTCGGTTCCCGAAATCGGCACATTGCGTAACACGGTGGTGGCGGAGTCATGAGCGAGCGCAAGCTAGTCTGCGTCATCGGTTGGCCGGCGGGGCATTCGCGCTCGCCTCTGATCCACAATTACTGGATCAAGAAGCACGGCATCGATGCCGAATATCGCATGGAGCCGGTGGCGCCGGAGCAGTTTCCCGACTTCATCGAGAATTTGCGTTTCAACGGCTATGTCGGCTGCAACATCACCGTGCCGCACAAGCAGGTGGCGCTTGAGTTGTCGCTGCCGGACGAGCGCGCCAAGGGCGTCGGCGCGGCGAATTGCCTGTGGTTCGACGGCGACAAATTGCGTTCGACCAATACGGACGTCGAAGGCTTCCTCGGCAATCTCGATGCCTCGACGCCGGGCTGGGACCGCGGGCTGGAAAGCGCGATGGTTCTCGGGGCAGGGGGCGGCGCACGCGCCGTGGTTTATGGCCTGCTGCAACGCGACGTGCAGCGCGTCTACGTCGTCAATCGCACGATCGAGCGCGCCGAGGCTTTGCGCAAGGCGTTCGGGCCGCGCGTCCATCCTGTTGGCTGGAACGAGGTCACCGGGCTGCTCGGCGACGTTGGTCTTCTGGTCAACACGACATCGCTCGGCATGGTCGGTCAGCCGCCTTTGGAGATCAATCTGCGCTGCCCGGCCTCGCTGGTGGTGGCGGATCTGGTGTATGTGCCGCTGGAAACCGGCCTGCTGGCGGCGGCGCGCGAGCGCGGCCTGCGTACGGCCGATGGCCTCGGCATGTTGCTGCATCAGGCGGTGCGCGGTTTCAGTCTCTGGTTCGGCGTCACGCCGGAAGTGACGCCGGAGTTGCGTGCGCTGGTCGAAGCCGACCTGGCGGCGACCGCGCCGGCTAAGCCTGCTGCCGACGCCGCGGCATCGAAGACGCCGAAAGTTCGCGGTCCGAAAGGCTCGCGCAAGACGCCGCGCAATAATTAGGCGGAAGGCGCGGCCTTGCGCGTCGGCGCATGCGCCGAGCCGCGCGCGGTGACGTCGAGATCGCCGGCCAGTTCCGGCATTTCGCGCATCAACTGGATCAACCGCTTTTGGCGGCCGCCCATGGCGCGGGCCTCTCGGTGATCCTCGATCGGGCGGCGCACTTCGTCGGCGCGCGCCAGCCCTTCGATGTCGGTGCCGTGATCGGCCAGTTGCGCTAGCCAGTGCGTAAGGTCCTCAAGCTGGTCGGCGACCACATGGATGACGCCGGATTCCGACTGAACGCGGCCGCTGACCGCGACGAAGCGTGCGCCGAGCACCACCGGGCGCGCGCGCTCGAAGAGTTTCGGCCAGACGATGACATTGGCGACCGCGCTTTCGTCCTCGATGGTCATGAACACGACGCCCTTGGCCGAGCCGGGCCTTTGCCGGCAGGTGACAAGTCCGGAAATTTTCACGCGCCTGCCGGTGGCGATATTGCGCAGCGCTTCGTTGCGGACGATGCCGCGCTGGTTGAGATCGGTGCGCAGGAATTGCGCCGGGTGCGCGCGCAGCGACAGCCGCAGGAAGCGGTAGTCGTTGACGACTTCCTCGCCGAGCGGCATTGGCGGTAGAGAGACGTCGGGCTCGCTATTGATATTGGGCGGGTGCGCGGTTGCAGGTTGCGCAAACAACGGCAGGTTATCCTTGCTGTCGCCGACGCGGCCGAGCGCCTTGACGGCCCACAAGGCATCGCGCCGCGTGAGGCCGAGAGAGTTGAAGGCATCGGCGTCGGCCAGCCGCTCCAGCACGCGCGGCGACAGACCCGTGCGCAGCCAGACATCGCGGGCGGAGTCGTAATCTTTCTTCTCCCTCCCCCTGAAAGGGGGAGGGTCGGGGTGGGGGTCATTTTGATTGGCGGTGTCGCTAGCGACCCCCACCCGCCCGCCTTCGCTTTCAGCTTCGGCGGGCGACCTCCCCCTTTTAGGGGGAGGTAAAGAAGAAGAGAGCGGGGGGAGGGGAGAACTGCGCCTCGCCACAATCAACCGCCCATCTTCCTCGCTCAATCCCTTGATCTCGCGCAGGCCGAGCCGCAGCGCATGCGTCGACCGGATGTCGCCGCTCATCGCGCGGTGCAGGTTGTGCGGCGGCGCCACTTCGCACGGCTCGATCGTCGAATCCCATTGCGAGTGATTGACGTCCGGCGGCCGCACCTCGATGCCGTGGTCGCGCGCATCGCGCACGATCTGCGCCGGCGCATAAAAGCCCATCGGCTGCGCGTTCAGCAAGGCGGCTGCGAACACATCCGGGTAATGGCATTTCAGCCAGGCCGAAGCGTAAACCAGCAACGCGAAGCTCGCGGCATGGCTTTCCGGAAAACCATATTCGCCGAAGCCCTCGATCTGCTGGAAGCAGCGCTCGGCGAAGCCGCGCTCATAGCCATTGGCCAGCATGCCGTCGATCATCTTGCGCTGGAACGTGCCGATGGTGCCGACGCGCTTGAAGGTCGCCATCGCGCGGCGCAACTTGTCGGCCTCCGACGGCGTGAAGTCGGCGGCGACGATGGCGATCTTCATCGCCTGTTCCTGGAACAGCGGCACGCCGAGCGTCTTCGACAGCACCGCTTCCAGTTCCTTCGACGGATAGGTGACGGTTTCCAGTCCCTGCCGCCGGCGCAGATAAGGATGCACCATGTCGCCCTGGATCGGGCCGGGGCGCACGATGGCGACTTCGATGACGAGGTCGTAGAAGTTGGCCGGCTTCAGGCGGGGCAGCATCGTCATCTGCGCGCGGCTCTCGACCTGGAATACGCCGAGCGAATCCGCGCGTTGCAGCATGCGATAGACGGCGGGGTCTTCGGCGGGGATGGTGGCGAGGGTGAGTCTGCGTGAGGGAGCGCACACCTCGCTGCTTGCCGCAGTTTGCTCCCTCCCCCCTTGTGGGGGAGGGTTGGGGAGGGGGGTGTATGGCGCTGTCGTCTGAGATTGACCCCCCTCCCTGTCCCTCCCCCACAAGGGGGGAGGGAACGATGACGGACAGGCTTCTGAATAATGCCTCTCCATCAAATCGAACGCCTTCCGGATGCACGACAGCATGCCGAGGCCGAGCACGTCGATCTTGAGAATGCCGAGCGCGTCGAGATCGTCCTTGTCCCATTCGACGAAGGTGCGGTCCGGCATGGCGCCATTGCCGATCGGCATCACCTCGTCGAGCCGGCTGCGGGTGATGACGAAGCCGCCGACATGCTGTGACAGATGGCGCGGGAAGCCGACGATCTCGCGCGCCAGCGCCGAGATCTGTTTGACGCGGCGGCTGTCCGGATCGAGCCCGGCGCGGGCGAGATCGGCGCGGCCGTCGCCGCCGGCGCCCCAGATCGACGACGCCAGCGCGCCGATAACGTCTTCGGACAGGCCGAAAGCCTTGCCGACTTCGCGAATGGCGGAGCGGCCGCGATACGAAATCACGGTGGCGGCGATGCCGGCGCGCTCGCGGCCATATTTTTTATAAATGTATTGAATGACCTCCTCGCGCCGCTCGTGCTCGAAGTCGACGTCGATGTCAGGCGGTTCGCGCCGCTCCGGCGAGATGAAGCGCTCGAACAAAAGATCGGCGCGGTCGGGATCGACCTCGGTGACGCCGAGGCAGAAGCACACTGCCGAATTCGCCGCCGAGCCGCGGCCTTGGCACAGGATCTTCTGCGAGCGCGCGAAGCGGACGATGTCGTGCACGGTGAGGAAGTAGGGCGCGTAGGCGAGCTGCGCGATCAGCGCTAGTTCGTGCTCGATGCTGGCGCGCACTTTATCCGGCAGGCCGTGCGGATAGCGTTGTGCCGCGCCTTCATAGGTCAGGTGGCGCAGCGCATCCTGTGCCGTGTCGAAGCCGGCCAAGGTCTCGTCGGGATATTCGTATTTCAATTCGTCGAGCGAGAAGGTCAGCGCTTCGCTTAAAGCGAGCGTTTCCTCGATCGCTTCCGGCGCGTCGCGGAACAGCCGCGCCATTTCTTGCGGCGGCTTCAGGTGACGTTCGGCATTGACGGCGAGCTTGCGGCCGGCGCGGTCGATGGTCACCTTCTCGCGGATGCAGGTCAGCACATCGGTTAGCGGCCGGCGGTCGGGATGGTGATACTGCACGTCGTTGATGGCGATGAGTGGCACCTGACACTCGCGCGCCAGTTCTTGCAGCCGCGCCAGCCGCGTGCGGTCATGGCCGCGATGGAGCATGGAAGCGGCCAGCCGCACGCGGCCGGGCGCGGCACTTCGCAGGCGCGTCAGCAGTGTCTTGTTGCCGTCCAGTACGATCAATTCCAATCCGAACGCATGCGCGATCAGGTCATCGAGCGCGAGAACGCACTCGCCTTTTTTGCCGCGCAGATTGCCGAGCGTCAGCAGGCGCGTCAGCCGGCCCCAACCGGCGCGGTCGCGCGGATAGGCAAGGATGTCCGGCGAGCCATCGGCGAAGACGAGCCGCGCACCGGGGTGATAGATCAGCGGCAGGTTCTGTTCGCGCTTCGCCAGATGCGCGCGCACCACGCCGGCGACCGAATTGCGATCGCATAGTCCAAGGCCGGCAAGCCCGATCGCGGCCGCCTGCACCATCAGTTCTTCCGGATGCGACGCGCCGCGCAGGAACGAGAAATTCGAAGCGGTGGCGAATTCGATGTAAGGGGCTTGAAAGGGGGGCATTTAATGTGTATTTATATACACACTGTGCAATGTCTGGAATCGTCCGGACAGGTGGGATTGCCCGCTGCATCGACTTTCAATGAACGAGGCCCACTGCCTCGCAAATGACGTCGGAGTAGGGCAATGGAACGTAACAGCCGCAAGCTGATCCGAATGTTGGAAAAGGATGGCTGGGTGCTTGATCGCGTGAGTGGCGATCATCACACTTTCAAACATCCTGGACGAGACGTGATCATCACCATCACGCACCCGCGCAAGGACTTGCCGACAGGGCTTGTTCGCCGGATTTACAAACTGGCCGGGTGGCGGTCTTAAAGGTTTAAATCGATGTCGATGCATTATGTGGCTGTTGTAGAAAAAGAAGCCGATAGCGCTTTCGGCGTCTGGTTCCCGGACGTAGAGGGTTGTTTCTCCGCCGGCGATACGCTGGATGAAGCTGTTACCAATGCCGCGGCGGCGTTGCGCCAGCATGTCGAAGCGCTCGAAAGCGCCGCACGGCAGGTGTGGCCGGCGCGGGACGTGGATGCGGTTCTGCGCGATAAAGATGTCAAAGCATCGCTGAAATCGGGAGCGCTGCTTTTTGCCGTTCCGTTGCTGGCTGATGCGGGCCGAACAGTCCGCATCAATGTTTCGCTTGATAAGGCACTTGTCGATCAAATCGATGAAGCGGCGTCGGTGCGGGGGCTGACTCGTTCTGCCTTTATTGCGCAGGCCGCACGTGAAAAAATTACCAGCTAGTTCCGTCATTTTCTGTACTCACCCTTATCAGTCTCACGCAAACGTGCCGTGCAGGTACCAGCTCGGCGGCGCGGCGTTCGGCAGTTCGCCGCGCACCAGATCGCGGTAGAGCCCGGCGCGGTACAGCCAGAAGCGCAGTCCCGTTCTGTCCTCGACGCGGAAGTAATCGCGCGCGGCACCTCCCTGTTCGCTCCACCACGCGCCTTCGATGCGCTCGGGGCCTTCCGCCGAAATCACGTCGTGCAGCGCGCGCCGCCATCGGAACCGCAAAGGCGGGCCGTCCGGCACTTCGGCCAAAGCCTCGATCGGCTCCGGCCGCGTCAACAGCCGCAGCGGCCGCGGCGCCAGATCGGTCTCGGCGCGATGGCGGCGAAAAGCGTCCCAGCCCAAATCTTGACCTGAAAAGTCGGGGCCTACCATTTGCGCCGGCAAGGTCGCGGCGGCGAGTTCGGGAATGTGGCTGTCGAGCGCGACCGGACGGCGCACGCGCTGCGCGCCGAGCCGCGCGCTCAGGCGGTCGACCAGCCGCGCCAGTTCGCCGGCGTCTTCGGCGTTACCGATGCCGATCTGCTCCGGCGGCGACGCTTCGGCGATCACCACCGACAGCCGCGCCATGTCGAAGCCGAAGCCGGGATCGAAGGCGTCGGCCAGAGCCGCCAGCCGTTCGGAAAACAGCGCGCGGATGTCCGGCGCATCGCGCAGCGGCCGCGAACAGCCGACCGCAATGCGGCGCACCGCGCCGTCGGTGCGGAACAAGGTCAGCTCGATGCGCCGCGCGCCGTCGCCGCGCCGCTCCAGCGCAACGCCGAGCCGCGCCGCCAGTTTCTCGACGGTGCCGAGCACGTCTTCCTCGCGCGCGATCGGCTCGTGAAAGCGCTGCTCGGCGACATAGGGCGCGACCGGCAGGCGCGGATTGAGCGGTTCGTGTTCGTGGCCGAGCGCGCGGTCGAGCTGGCGCAGCAACGATTGGCCAAAGCGCGCGGTCAGCGGCGAACGCGGCAGATCTATAATGTCGCCGATGCGCTTGAGGCCGACGCGCGCCAATGAGGCCACCGTCGTGGCTTCAAGCCGCAACGCGGCGAGCGGCAGCGGGCTGACGATATCGCGTTCCTCGCCGGCGGCATAAGCGGCCGGATTGCCGAAGCGCGCCGCCGCAAAGGCCGCGCCGATGGTGCCGGCAATCGCCACGCGATAGGCAAAGCCGGCGCGCGCCATGCGCTGGCCGAGATCGGCGACCAGCCTCTGCTCGCCGCCGTAAAGATGCGCGCAGCCGCCGATATCGAGCAGCAAGCCGTCCGGCGCATCGCACGCGACCAGCGGCGTATAGCGCAGGCACCAGTCGGCGATGTTGTCGAGCAAGGCCGCGTCGGCCTCGGCTTCCTCCATCACGGCCTCGATCGCCGGATGCATGGCGCGCGCCTGCGCCAAAGCGAGGCCCGCATGCAGGCCAAGCTTTTCCGCCGCCTCGTCGACCGCGGTCAGCACATCGGCATTGCCGCGCCGGCCATAGACGACCAGGGGCGCACTAAACTCACGCAACCTTCTGACGCGGTCGGTTGAGAAGCGGGGCAGCCACAGGCTGAGCATGCGTTGCGGCGAGGATGAAGCGCTCATCGGTGTCTCTCCATTCCAGAATCCAGGACCCGAGCGGGCCGCGGCGATTGCGAACAAGTTGCGCGGCAAAGCGCGGCGCGGCCCCATTTTCACCTCCCCCTGGAGGGGGGAGGTCGCCAGCCAGAGCGGAGCGAAGGCTGGCGGGTGGGGGTGATCTTTTTTCGTAAGTCACCCCACCCCACCTCGCTTCGCTCGGTGACCCTCCCCCTGCAGGGGAGGGTGAAGAAAGAGAAGGCGCGGCGCCGGCGATCCAGCGCGTCATCGCGGTTGAGGCGTCGCTCGAAGGCTGCGCGCGCAGCAGCAAAGCCAGTGCACCGCTTTCCGCCGCCGCCAGCGACAGCCGCCGCACCGCGATCGGATCGATAGCGCCGTGGCGCACTTCGCCGATCACGGCGCCGATGGCGCGGCAGCGCAACGCTTCCTCCATCGCCCACAGCAGGTCACGCTTATTGGCGACGGCGACAGTGACCAGCCGCTCCGGCGCGCGCTTGAAACAATCGAGCCCGGGGCCGTAGGGCGCGCCGCTTTCAGTGAGCGCCATGTCCTCGGCGATCCACAGCAGGTTGCGCGCCGAGGCCGCCAGCCCCAGCGTGAAGCCGGTGGCGGCGGAAAGATGCGCTTCGTTCACCGCCGAAATTTCATGCAGCGCGCCGCGCGCCAGGCCGCCGCCGAGCGCCGCATCGACGCCGGCCAGGCCGAGCGGCACAGGGCCCGGACCGGCCTCGATCCCGGTCACTTTCTCCATGGCGCGCAGGCGCTGGCGCAGCTCGTCGAGCATTGAATCAAGCCTTTGAATACACATCACTATTCGGCAACATCAACGGCCAGAGCCGTATTATGTTCCCTATTTGTTCTAGTGTGCCCAAGGCCAGCGAGACCGTCAAGACGCAAGGGATGGGGGGTCATGAGGCGGCAGGCGGCACCCGTGCTCAGACCCATCAGGGCTGTCGGAGCGGGATAGGGTCCGTTTCCCGGGCGCAGTGCAGCGTGAGCGATAGCGAACGGTGTGCACTGCAGAACCGGGATCGTTCCAAGCGCGGCGCGTGGAACGGCCCCGGCTCTGCGGTGCATCACTTCACTTCGTTTCGTGCTGCACCGCGTCCGGGGCACGGGAAACGCATCACTCCCCGCCGATATGCCTTTTGCGGATGACGCGTACCAGAATCCAGATCGCAAACAATGCCACCGGCACGAACAAAGCCGTCGCAACCGTCACGTCGACCGGCAAGCCCTTCTGGTGCAAGCCTTCCATCAGATAATGAAACAGTCCGACGACATAATAGCTCACCGCCGCCACCGACAGCCCTTCGACCGTGGTCTGCAGGCGCAGTTGTAGCCGCGTACGGTCGTTCATCGACTTCAGCAGATCGCGGTTCTGCTTTTCCAGTTCGACATCGACGCGCGTGCGCAACAGGTTGGCGGCGCGCGACAGTTTTTCCGACAGGGTCGCCTGCCGTTCGGCGGTGGTGACGCAGGTGCGCATCGCCGGCGACAGCCGCCGCGCCAGAAACGACGTCCAGGTCGGAAACACATCGACCTTGCGTTCGCCGATGGCCGCCAGGCGCAGTTGAATGATTTCGTTATAGGCGCGGCTGGCGCCGAAGCGGAAATGGCTGGCGGCGGCGCCGGCTTCCAGTTCGGCGGCGAGTTCGGTCAATTCGTCGAGCAGCCGCTGATTGTCGATCAACTGATGCGCGCTGCGCATTTCCTCGGTGACCTCGGCAAGGCGCTTCTCGATGCGCCCGATCGACGGCGCCAGCCGCTGCGCTTCGGGCAGGCCGAGCAAAGCCAGGGTCCGATAGGTCTCGGTCTCGATCACGCGCTGCACCACGGCGCCGGCGCGCTCCGGTCCTAGCCCGCGGTCAAGCAGCAGGACGCGCACGAAGCCGGATGGATCGGCCTGGAAGTCGGTGGCGAACAAAGCCGAGCCGTCCGAGTTCTCCGCCACCGCGAGAGAGGCGCGGTCGAACAGGCTTTCGAACTTGATCGTCTTGTCCTTGCCGTCGGGCAACAGATGCAGATCGAGCGCCACCAGCAGCGGCCCCGGCTGCGGCACGTTGCCCATGGGCGAGGCCAGCGATGCGGCGGCCGGGTAAAACGGCGTCGCGGCGTCCGACGGCAGCTCCCAGGTATAGGTGGTGAATTCGGAATGCTGCTCCCAGCGCAAGGTGGCGCCGCCCAGCGTCACGCGGTGGTGCTTGGCGGTGGTCTTCAGCGGTTCGAGATTGCGCTGCGCGCAGAACTCGGCCAGCGCGGTGCGGTCGGCTTTGGCCGCTTCGCCGGCGGTATCGAAGGCGAAATGCAGAATGCGCCGCGGCGTCTCGATCGCCGTGAACGGCCGGGCATGGACCTCGCCGAGAATGACCGCCCGCAGCGGATGCGGGGTCAGCCTGCCGGTGCCGATGGAGACTTCCGCGCTCATGAGCGATTTGTTCGCATGGGAGGCGGATTCTGACAAGGCGAGGGGGCTTGCTTCTTATCCCTCCCCCGCAGGGGGAGGGTGGCCCGCCTGAGCGAATAGCGAAGGCGGGTCGGGTGGGGTTTAGTCGGCGATAAACAACGAGCCTCGCCCCACCCCCGGCGCTGCGCGCCGGACCCTCCCCGTGACCGGGGAGGGATAGGAAGCGCCAATCGATAAACGACCCCGCACGGTGTCAAACCTGTGCCTATTCGACAAAAGCGCATCGCGCTCCTAAATAAGCCTCATGAAAAAACTCGGTTTCCTCTCCTTCGGCCACTGGACCCCGTCATCGCAATCGCAGGTGCGCAGCGCCTCGGATGCGCTGCTGCAATCGATCGAGCTGGCGGTCGCCGCCGAACAACTCGGCCTCGACGGCGCATACTTCCGCGTGCATCACTTCGCGCGCCAACTCGGCTCGCCGTTTCCGCTGCTCGCCGCTTCCGCCGCGCGCACCTCTAAGATCGAACTCGGCACCGCCGTCATCGATATGCGCTATGAAAACCCGCTCTACATGGCGGAAGACGCAAGCGCCGCCGATTTGATTTCGCGCGGTCGTTTGCAACTCGGCATTTCGCGCGGCTCGCCCGAGCAGGTGATCGATGGCTTCCGCCATTTCGGTTACGTGCCGGCCGAAGGCATGACCGACGCCGACATGGCGCGCGGCCACACCGAAGTGTTTCTGCAAGTGCTGAGCGGGCAGGGCTTCGCCAAGCCGAACCCGTCGCCGATGTTTCCCAATCCGCCCGGCCTGCTGCGGCTCGAGCCTTATTCGGAAGGCCTGCGCGAGCGCATCTGGTGGGGCGCCGGCACCAATGCGACGGCGCAATGGGCGGCCAAGCTCGGCATGAACCTGCAGTCGTCGACGCTGAAGATCGACGAAAGCGGCAAGCCGTTTCATGTGCAGCAGGCCGAACAGATCCGGCTCTATAAAGAGGCGTGGAAAGAGGCGGGACACACGCGCACGCCGCGCGTCTCGGTGTCGCGCAGCATTTTCGCTTTGGTCGATGACCGCGACCGCATGTATTTCGGCGGCGGCGACGACAAGGACCAGGTCGGTTATCTCGGCGGTACCGAGCGCGCCATTTTCGGCCGCGGTTATGCGGCCGAACCGGATGTGCTGATCGAGCAGTTGAAGAAGGACGAGGGCATTGCCGAGGCGGATACGTTGCTGCTGACGGTGCCGAACCAGTTGGGCGTCGATTACAACGCGCATGTCATCGAGGCCATCCTGAAACACGTCGCGCCGGGGGTTGGATGGCGGTGAGCTTTCTTCCCTCTCCCCGTTTACGGGGAGAGGGTGCCGAGTGAACGCTTGTGAGCGAGGCGGGTGAGGGGCACTGGCGGCATAGACTGCCCCTCACCCGCCTCGCAGCTTCGCTGCTCGCCACCCTCTCCCCGCAAGAGCGGGGCGAGGGAAGGTCACCGCACCAACTTCTGTAACGCGGTCTTGAGTTTCTCCGGCAACGCCACCGGCCTGTTGCTGGTGCGATCGACGAACACATGCACGGCATGCCCTTGCGCCGACGCGGTGGTTTCGCCGTTGCGGAAGATGCCGATTTCGTATTTGACGCTCGACGTGCCGAGACGCGACACACGCAATCCGGCGCGGATTTTATCAGGATAGGCGACGGGGCTGAAATAATTGCAGTGCGTTTCTACCATCAGGCCGATCACGGCGCTGTTGGCGATGTCGAGCCCGCCTTGCGCGATCAGATATTCGTTCACCACGGTGTCGAAGAACGAGTAGTAGACCACGTTGTTGATGTGGCCGTAGGCGTCGTTGTCCATCCAGCGCGTGGTGATGGCGGTGAAATGCGCGAAGTCGGAAACGGTGAGCGGCGCGGGCCGATCCGACATTTCTTAAGCGCCGGCTTTCGGCTTCGCGGCCTTCGGCTTCGCCACTTTGGCCGCCTTCTTCGCCGGCGCGCCGCCTTCGAGCACGCGGCCGTCGATCGAGGCGATGTTGCCGACGCCGGTCAGCGCCATCGTCACGCTGAGTTCGTTCTTGAGAATGTCGATGGCTTTGGCGACGCCTTTTTGTCCACCGGCGCCCAGACCCCAGACATAAGAGCGCCCGATCAAGCAGGCGCGCGCGCCGAGCGCCAGTGCGCGGACAATGTCGGCGCCGGTGCGGATGCCGCCGTCGAACAGGATTTCGCAGTCGTCGCCGATGGCGCCGGCAATGCGCGGCAGCATCGAGATCGACGACGAGGTACCATCGAGCTGGCGACCGCCATGGTTCGACACGACGATGGCGTCGGCGCCGATCTTCACCGCGGTCTTCGCGTCATCGATGTCGAGAATGCCCTTGATGACGAGCTTGCCCGGCCAGTATTTCTTGATCCACTCGACGTCTTTCCAGTTCAGCGCCGGGTCGAACTGGTCCTGAGTCCACTTGGACAGTGAGTTGACGTTCTCCATGCCGGGAACGTGGCCGGAGATGTTGCCGAAGGTCCAGCTCTTGGCGTTGAGCACGCTCCATGCCCAGGCCGGCTTGGTGGCGATGTCGATGACATTCTTGATGCGGAATTCCGGCGGCACGGTGAGGCCGTTCTTGACGTCCTTGTGGCGCTGCCCGAGCACCTGGAGATCGACGGTCAGCACCAGAGTATCGACCTTGGCGGCGAGGGCGCGATCCATTAGCTGCTTGGAGAAGCCGCGGTCGCGGATGACGTAGAGCTGAAACCAGAACGGCTTGCCGGTGGCTTCGGCGACCTGCTCGATCGAGCCGACCGACATGGTCGACAGCGTCCACGGAATGCCGGCGGCATTGGCGGCGCGGGCGGACAGGATTTCGCCGTCGCCGTGCTGCATGCCGAGAAGGCCGACCGGCGCCAGGATCATCGGCGCGGCGAGTTTCTTGCCGAGCACGGTGGTCGACAGGTTGCGTTCCGAGACATCGACCAGCACGCGCTGGCGCAGCTTGATCGCCTCGAGGTCGGAACGGTTGGCGCGCAAGGTCTGCTCGCTGTACGAGCCTGAATCGGCGTAGTCGAAAAAGGCGCGCGGCACCTTGGCCTTGGCAAGCGTCCGCAGGTCATCGATGCAGGCGACGTTCTTCATGGGTACCGGCCCTTGGGCATTCTTCTTCGTGAAAACCTCAGCGCTATCCGGGTAGCACAGGGCGAAGACCTGCGAAATGCCCGGTTGCGGGGCAAAAGCTGCGCGAAGCCCCGTAGCCATTTACCGGTGGCTAACCACGGTCCGTAACGATTACTCATAATATTTGACGTAAAATAACACCGCCCGCCGCCTATAAAACCGTGGCGGGCGTTTTCCTGCCGCCGGCGCCGCTTCAGGGCTATAAGACCGCCGGCAGGGTGTGGGCTTTAAGGGGATTTCATGGTTCGTCGCTATTTCGGCACCGACGGTATTCGCGGGCTTGCCAACAAGGTCATTACGCCGGAGCTGGCGCTCAAGGTGGGCCAGGCCGCCGGCATTATTTTCCGCAACGGCGAACACCGTCATCGCGTGCTGATCGGCAAGGACACAAGGCTGTCCGGCTACATGATCGAGAACGCTTTGGTCGCCGGCTTCACCTCGGTCGGCATGGATGTGCTCTTGACCGGCCCGATCCCGACACCGGGCGTCGGCATGCTGGTGCGCTCGATGCGCGCCGATCTCGGCGTCATGATTTCCGCCTCGCACAATCCGTATGACGACAACGGCATCAAGCTGTTCGGACCGGACGGGTTCAAGCTGTCGGACGATGTCGAACGCCAGATCGAAGCGCTGCTCGATTCGGAACTGAGCAAGCAACTGGCCAAGGGCGACGATCTCGGCCGTGCCAAGCGCATCGACGGCGTGCAGGATCGCTACATCGAATTCGCCAAGCGCACTTTGCCGCGCGACATCGACCTTGCCGGTTTGCGTGTCGTGGTCGATTGCGCCAACGGCGCCGCCTACAAGGTCGCGCCCGGCGCGCTGTGGGAACTGGGCGCCGACGTCATCGCCATCGGCGACGAGCCGAACGGCATGAACATCAACAAGGATTGCGGCTCGACCGATCTCGGCGCCATCACCCGGAAAGTGCGCGAGATGCGCGCCGATATCGGCATCGCGCTCGATGGCGACGCCGACCGCGTCATGATAATCGATGAACTCGGTCATGTGGTCGATGGCGACCAGTTGCTCGCCGTCATTGCCGAAAGTTGGAAGGCCGACGGCCGGCTCTCGAAGCCCGGCGTCGTCGCCACCGTGATGTCCAATCTTGGGCTCGAGCGTTATCTCGGCTCGATTGGCATCGAACTGGTGAGGACGCCGGTCGGCGATCGCTACGTGCTCGAACACATGCGCGCCGGCGGCTATAATGTCGGCGGCGAACAGTCCGGCCACATCATCCTGTCGGATTATTCGACCACCGGCGACGGCCTGGTTGCTGCCTTGCAGATGCTCGCCGTGGTCAAGCATCACAACAAACCGGTGTCGGAACTGTGCCACCGCTTCGAGCCGCTGCCGCAGATCTTGAAGAACGTGCGCTACAAGACCGGCAAGCCGATGGAAAGCGCGTCGGTCATCACGGCGATTGCCAGCGCCGAGAAGAAACTCGGCCAAAGCGGGCGTCTGTTGGTGCGGCCGTCAGGCACCGAACCGGTCATCCGCGTCATGGGTGAGGGTGACGACAAGGCGGTGGTCGAACAGGCGGTCGATGACGTGATCGATGCGCTGACCAAGGCGGCGGCGTAGCGCGCGTACTTCATAAATCCGTTTGATGGCTGTCGCTTGACATCGCACAAATTTCCAATCGTTTCTACGCTTGCGCCGCCGCCGCGCCGGCCTGCGGTTCGCCATCGAGCTTTCCGTCACGTAGTTGGAAGAGATAGTCGAACCGATCGAAAATCTTCTCATCGTGCGTGACGGCAATAATGGCGGCGTCCTGTTCAATGGCGAGCTTGCGGAGAAGATCCATCACGATCTGCGCCCGCTTCGAATCGAGGGCGGCCGTCGGCTCGTCCGCAAGAATGATACTCGGCCGGTTGGCGAGCGCGCGTGCAATCGCAACGCGTTGACCCTCGCCCCCGGAAAGATGAGCCGGCATAGCGTCCTTGCGATGCCCCACCTCCAAATAGTTGAGAAGATCAAGCGCGCGCTTACGCGCGCTGACGGAATCAACACCCGCCAATTGCAATGCGATGGCGACATTATCGGTCGCGTTCAGGAATGGCAGCAAATTATGAGATTGGAAAATGAACCCTATCTTTTCCAGACGCAGTCGACGCAGGTCGCTGCGCAGCCAGTGGCCATCCCGGGCGACCAGCTCGCCGTCGATTTCCATCGACCCCGACGAAGGACTAAGAATGCAGCCAATGATGTTGAGTAACGTCGTCTTGCCGGAACCGGAAGGGCCAAGGAGCGCAATGAGCTGCCGGGGATAGACAGCGAGCGATACGTCCCTCAGGGCGTCGACCCGGGTTTCTCCTTCGCCGAAATGTTTGGAGACATGTTCGACCCGTACCAGCGGCCTATCCCCGATTGCCGTTGTCACACTAGCCTCCAATCGCCGTAGCCGGGTCGACTTTGAGGGCGGCGCGCACGCCGAGTCCGCTGGACAGCAGACACACGGCAAAAACAATAAGTCCAAGGATCGCCACGTTGTCCGGTTCGAGCACGACGCGGCGCGGGAAGTAATCCTTGATGCCGAGAATGAGTGCGACGCCAATGGCAAAGCCGATGAGGCCAAGCGCCAAGGCCTGTTGTACGATCATGCCGATGATAGTCCGATCGGACGATCCAATCAGCTTCAAGGTCGCTATCTGTTTTATCTTTTCCATCGTCATCGTGTAGATGATGAGCGCGATGATCACCGCGGAAACGATAAGCAGAAGAGACGTGAAGAGACCGATCTGGCGCCGCGCCCGGTCAACCAATGATCGGGACAGAATGGCCTCCTGGCCTTCCTGCGTGATCGCAGATAGGTGTTTCCAACGCCAAATCGTATCGGCGACGGCCTCGGCCGAAGCATTAGGCTGCAATCGAGCCACAACTGCGTTGACAGAATCCCGACTGGCTGCACCGGCGCCTCGCGCTTGTTGGATGCGCAGGGCGGCAGGAGCAAGATCGAATTGCAATTTCTGCGCGTCAGGCAATGTAATATAGACAGCCGGGTCTCCGCCGGAATTGACCTGATGCTGCGTCAGTCCGACGACGGTAAACGTGCTCCGGCCAAGCTCGATCCGATCGCCGATTTCCAGGCCGGCGGTACGGTCGGCGACCGCCTCATAGTGGCTGCGGGCGATACCACGGCCCTGCGCGATTTCGGGCGGTCCGCCAGGGCGCGTCGGCTCATAGCCGATGACATAGAGCCGCAGCTTCGCGCTCCGATGTTGGGCTTCAACCGTCTGATAAGTGATGCTCCCGGCCGCGGCCACGCCCGAGATTCGGGCGACCGCCTCGCGAATGTCCCCGGGAATGCGCGAGGCTTCTGCGAAGGGACCGCGCGTGTTGGCTTCGACCACCCAAAGGTCGACGGCCGGTGCGCGCGCTATCGTGAGGGCGTCAACAACGAGCCCGCGATATATGCCGATCATCGCCATCACGACGCCGAGCAGAAGGCCAAGTCCTACGCATGTCAGCAAGAACCGGCCGCGATTGTGCCGAATGTCGCGATAGGCGAGGTTCACTGCGTTCTGGCCTCAATCACCCTTGCTGAGCGGCCTTCGCGAAGGCCGCTTTCGATGTGCGAAACAACGCGCGCGCCTTCGGGCAGGCCTTCGACAATCTCAAGCCGTGCGTCCTCGGTGCGATGGCGGAACTTGACGAGACGGCGCTGGAAACGCCCGGATTCGACCGTCCAGACCCGCCCTTCCAGACCATCGTAGCCTTGCACCGCGGCTTCCGGAACGAGCAATGCCTTATCGAGGAGGGCAACTGTTATCCAGAATTCTGTCTGTTCGCCCAGATAAACCCGCGGCGGCGGGTTGTCTCCCTTGATGTAAACCCGCCGTTCTTCGCTGACACGGTCGCTCTCAAGGCCGATGCGGGCTACTCTTCCCGTGAAAGCATCCTGCGGTCGCGACCGAAGACGCGCGTCGACCCGCTGGCCTTCCTTGATGAAGCCCGCGCGGGCTTCATCAATATAGGCAAGGCCCCAATAGCTATCGGCCGCGATCAGCGTGAAAATCGGATCGCCAGCCTTGACGACGGTGCCTAGCTCTTTGTGGCGCTCGATGACCAAGGCATCATAAGGCGCCACGAGCGTCCGGTGCCGCAGCATCGTTTCCTCAAACTGGACCTGCGCCCGCGCATCGATCACTTGCGCCTTGGTGGTTTCCACTTCGCTTTGCGCGACCGCGGCATCGGCTTTGGCCACGGCTTCGTCTCTGACAGCCTCCTCCGCGGCCTGCTGAGTGACAACGTCACGACCGGCAAGGGCTTGCTTGCGCTGGTTGGCCGCTTGCTTTTGCGCCAGCACCGCCTGCGCCTTTTCGAGGTTGGCTTCACCCTTCCTGATATTGGCCTCGGCCACAGTCAGCGCGGCGCGCGCCTTGGCGACCTTGGCCTCTTGCTCGCCTATATTGAGGCGCGCCAGCACCTGGCCGCTGGTAACACGGTCGCCATGGTCAACGTTGAGCTCGGTAAGTGTGGCCCCGACCTCGAACCCGATCTTCGAGAGAACACGGGCTTCCACCGTGCCGAGTCCGAAGACGCGGACCGACACGTTCTCCTCGATGGTCGCGACTTGTACAGTGATCGGGCGGCTTGAATAGATGAAGGCTCCGGCGGCGAGCGCGCCAATGATGACAACGATCGCAATCGCCGCTTTGAACCACGGCCTTCGTAAGGCAACAGCAAGCCAAGACATTCGTGCTTCACTTTCCATTGCCGACTTCATTGCCGCTGCCGGACAAGACATCCCAGCACCCGACATGCGGGGATTGCTATCGCGCTGTCAGCATGCCAGAAAATCGCGAAAACGGCAGTAACTTGGGCCTGCTTTTTTCGGGAATTGCGCACCGGGATGGGCCCCGCCGGTATATGACTAGAGATTGAAATTGTTGCGTTTCGCTCTGCGGTGTCTTGATCTGGATCAATCGTGCTTGCGATCAAACGCCCTTGAGCGGCCGGTGGCCGCAACCGCGCCCACCGAAGACCATCCAACGTTAGAGCGTCGGAACAAAGTGGGGCAACGTTTCGTTCCATTGTACTGTCGGATTGCACTCACGAGGTTCGACAATGCCCGGCACCGTGAAATTGCACCGCGTTCTGGCGACCAAGCCCGACAAGGTCTATCGCGCCTTCATCGAGGCTGACGCCGTGGCACAGTGGCTGCCGCCGAACGGCTTCACCTGTACGGTGCATCAGCTCGAAGCGAAGGTCGGCGGCGTTCACAAGATGTCGTTCCGCAACTTCACCACTGGCGGCAGTCATTCTTTCGGCGGCAAATATCTGGAACTCCTGCCGGGCGAACGCCTGCGCTATACCGACGTCTTCGACGATGCCAACCTGCCGGGCGAAATGCAGGTGACGGTGACGCTGAGGGCCGTCTCTGTCGGCACCGATGTCACGATCGTGCAGGAGGGCATTCCGGACCTCATTCCGGCGGAGGCTTGTTACCTCGGCTGGCAGGAGTCGCTGCAGAAACTCGCCCGGCTCGTCGAGCCCGAGGTCAACCAATAGCCGACACCCGGCGATAAGGCTGTGGATGTCTTGTAAGCCCTTCACCTGGCGTGGAATTGTTAGTTGCATAGACCGATTCTAAACTGGGAAACCACAAAAAACCTATATCTTTCAATACTTTATACGAGTTTTAAACTGCATTTTCCTTTGACTTGGCGCAAAGGAGACGTTACCGAAATCGGCATAGTGCGATCTGCAACTGTCCAAGACCGCCGGGTTTTCGATGATCGTCTGCTCCTGCAACGTCATTACCGACCATGAAGTCCGCAGCGCTTGCGCCAAATCGGCGCCGCGCACGACTGGCCAGGTCTATGGCTGCCTCGGTTGCAGTGCCCAGTGCGGCCGCTGCGCCCGCTCGATCCGCAAGATCATGGACGAGGCTCTGGCCGGCGCCGGCTGCCCGGTCGGCTGCGCCTGCGCCGCCCATCCGGCCGCCCTCAAGTCCTAGGTTCCCCCGGCATATCCGTTGACGTTGCGCTGCGTTGTCAGGTTGACCGCGCCCACGTTACATTGGCATGGTTCAAATCTGGCGATGCCGCGCCTTGCGCCGGTTCGCTTGCAGCCAAAAATTCGCGACCAGCCATTGAAGGAAGACCGCTATGAAGGGCGACGCCAAGGTTATCGAGTATCTCAACAAGGGGCTGCGCAGCGAACTCACCGCCGTCAGCCAGTACTGGCTGCATTTCCGCATGCTGCATAACTGGGGCTATCTCGATCTCGCCAAGCAGTGGCGCAAGGAATCGATCGAGGAAATGCAGCACGCCGACAAGTTCATCGACCGCATCATCTTCCTCGATGGGTTCCCGAACCTGCAAGTGCTTGACCCGCTGCACATCGGACAGAACGTCAAGGAAATCCTCGACTGCGATCTCGCCGCCGAACTCGGCGCTCGCGCGCTGTATCAGGAAGCCGCGACGCACTGCCAGACGGTCAAGGACTATGTGTCGCGCGATCTGTTCGAGGAACTGATGAAGGATGAGGAGGGTCACATCGACTTCCTCGAAACCCAGCTCGACCTCGTCGACAAGCTCGGCGTGCAGCTCTACTCGCAGAAGCATATGGGCGAGATGGGCGAAGGCCACTGATGGAAAGGCGCGAAGCGCCGCATCAGTAAACACTTTCTTAAAATCAAATCGCGACACAGCGCGGCGCCTAAGGCGCCGCGTTTTTCGTGCGAGTTCCATTGGTTAAAAGGCGTGGTTAAAAAACACGGTTAAGGGGCACTTAAGGTTTTGCTGCCATCGTCATCGCAATTCACCCCGTCGCTGCGGCGAACGACGGAGTCATTGCGAGGGATGCCGGTATGATTTGTAAGCGTCTGAAGTTCTCGATTCTGGTCGCGGCCACAACGCTCGCCACTGGCGCTGCGCATGCCGCCGACTACGCGCCGCCGCCGCAGTGCTACGACGCGGCGCTGATCGCGTCCGGCCGCGCGCCCTATGGCGCCATTCCGTGCTACACGCCGCCGCCGGTCGTGGTCGAGGAATTCGCGAGCTGGTATTTGCGCGGCGACATCGGTTTCACCAATCAGTCGCTGCGCGACCTCACCAACGTCCAGGACGTCAATAATTCGGTGACCAATGTCGGTCTTGGCTTCGATGCCTCGCCGCTGTTCGGCCTCGGTATCGGCTATTATTATAACGACTGGCTGCGCTTCGATGTGACCGGCGAATATCGCTCGAAGGCGAATTTCCACGGCACGCAGATCATCACCAGCGGCGGCGGCACGCAAACCAACGAATATAGCGGCAGTAAGTCGGAATGGCTGTTCCTTGCGAACGCTTATGTCGACCTCGGCACCTGGAGCGGTTTCACGCCTTTCGTCGGCGCCGGTATCGGTATGTCGCGCAACACCATTCACAGCTTCCGCGACGTCAATACGGTCACTGCGGGCGTTGCCTTCGGCGACGATCAGTCGAAATGGAATCTGGCGTGGGCGCTGCACGCCGGCGTTTCCTACAAGGTGACGAAGAACTTCGCCGTCGAATTTGCCTATCGCTATGTCGATCTCGGTAATGCCGAGTCCGGCGATCTCTACACCTATCTCGGCGGCAACGCGATCTACAACCCAATGGAATTCAAGCGCCTGACCTCGCACGATTTCAAGATCGGCCTGCGCATGAACTTCGATGCCTTCGAGCAGCGCTCGTCCTATTACGCGCCGCCGCCGCCAATTTATCAGCCGCCCGTCTATGCGCCGCCGCCGTATCAGCCGCCGCCGGTTTACGTGCAGCCGCCACTGCGCAGCAAGGGCTGAGAGTGGGAAAGGAGGCTGCGCGGTTTGGTTAACCGCGGAGCCGTTTGGTGAAAAAACGTGGTTAAACGCCGCTTAACGTCTCTACGGCATTGTTGAAGTTCTGTGTTGATCTGGGCTGTGTAAGTGTCACATCCCGGTAGGTGATATGGCTGTTTTCTGAACAACTCCGGTTTCAGGCTATGCCAGTCCTTCATGGCCTGCAAGGGTGTCTTGCTGCCCAAGGCTGATTGCGGAAGCTGCTGGTTGTAAAGCAGCACGTAACGATGCAGCGT
>CAMBQQ010000038.1 GCA_945870035.1 Rhizobium sp. Q54
GAGGGAAAAGGCAGCTTGTGCCACCCTCAACAGGACGCCGGGTGCATACGGCGGAGCCGCACCGGCGTCAGATCATCTGCCAATTGCCCGCCGATCCGCGCGGGCTAACGATCACGCAGCAAAAACGCTATTGTTCGAGGTGCCCTAGAGAGGTAAACATCAGTAGCATAACTATGAATGGCGGATCGAAGCCCAATTACTAATGCGTGGTATTCGTTGTGCTGAGTACGAACTTCGGAATACTGGGCGTTCCGCTGCGCGAGAAGCGCTTCAGTCGCCGACTTCGCCAGATAATCCTCTACGACAAGTGACGCCTCTTTGGAGTTTAGCAAACCGTCTGCTTTGGCCTTAAGGCCTTCGGCAAAAGCCTCAAGTCGAGGCAGGCTGACCACATAGTATTTTTCATCTTTATCCATGCGACCAGATTGACGAACGTACTTCTCGCACGTCTGCAATTGCGAAAGGTGAAACCTTTCACTGGGATAGCCGGAGGTCTCGTATTCGAGCCACGTTTGTGCGTCGGCATCGCGCATCAGGCGGGCAAGACGTTTGGCTTTCATGAGGATGCCTTCGGTCCTAACCGTAACTGTCTCAAGGTCATTCAATAGCGTCCTGACAACCTCTCGCGCCTCATCGATGTTTCTCGCCATGGATTCTCACCTCCACAAATGCATTAGAATTCAAGCGAAATGAAAAAGAAACGAAAGAAAAATGGGGCTGATAGCGGAAACGAAGTTACACGGCTTCAGGACGCTCGCGTTAGCCTTTTGTGGCTTAGAAAGATTGAAGTCGAAATCAACACTGTGGATGGGCACGGTCTGCTGAGGTACAATAGCGGCGGGTAATCCACACGCCGTCATGGCCGGGCTTGACCCGGCCATCCACGTCTTGTTTATCGAAGAAAGGCGTGGATGCCTGGCACAAGGCCGGGCATGACGACGAGGGAAAATCGCATGAAATCCGAACCCCATTTCCTCGACAAAAAGACCATCGCCGAGCTGACCGCGCGGATGTATCTCGACACCGGCGCGGTGCGGTTCATGACCGACAAGCCGTTCATCTTCACGTCGGGCTGGGCGAGCCCGGTCTACAATGACTCGCGCTGGCTGATCTCGTTTCCCGACGTGCGCTCGGCGATTATGGGCTATGCGGTGAACGCAATCGACCGCGACATCGGCCGCGCCAATATCGACGCGGTGGCCGGCGGCGAGACCGCCGGCATTCCCTTCGCCGCCTGGGTCGCCGACCGCATGCATCTGCCGATGCAATACGTGCGCAAGAAAGCCAAGGGCTTCGGCCGCGGCGCGCAGATCGAAGGGCAGTTGCTGCCCGGCCAGCGCGTGCTCTTGGTCGAAGACCTCGCCACCGACGGCCGCAGCAAGGTCAATTTCGTCAAGGCAATCCGCGACGCCGACGGACAGTGCGACCACTGCTTCGTGGTGTTCTTCTACAATATCTACAAGGAAGGCGAGAAGATCCTATCCGATCTCGGCGTCACCTTGCATGCCTTGACGACGTGGCGCGATGTGCTGGCGGTGGCCAAGAAGATGGACAAGTTCGAGCCGAAGATGCTGGCCGAGGTCGAGAAGTTCATCGACGATCCGGCCGGCTGGTCGAAGGCGCATGGCGGCGCGACGGGCGCGGCGGAGTAGTTTCTTTCTTCACCTCCCATAGGGAGAGGTCGGATTGCCATAAGCGCGTTGACGCGCGTCTTCGACGCGCTATGGCAATCCGGGTGAGGGGTTACAACCTCAAGAGAGTCACTTGCCCCCCTCACCCCAACCCTCTCCCCCCAAAAGGGCGTTTACGCCCGTCTTCGACGGGCTATAGGGAGAGGGAGCGCGCAGAGTCCGCGGCAACGCCTAGAGTTTCCCCTCCATCTTCCTTTTCACCCGCGTCACCGCCAGATCCAGCGCCTGGAGAAACCGCGACACGTCCTGCCGGCTCAAAGGCGGCGGGCCGCGCGTCACCGCGCCGGCGCTTCGCAAATCCGTCATCAAGTCGCGCGTCGCCAGCGCCATGCCGATGGCGTCGTTGTCGAAAACCTTGCCGGTCGGCGACAGCACGCTGGCGCCCTTCTTCACCGAGCGCCCGGCGAGCGGAATGTCCGAGGTGATGACAATGTCGGTTAAGCCGGCGCGCTCGACGATCCAGTCATCGGCAACGTCCGGGCCTTGGGTCACGATCACCCGCTCGATCATGTCCGAGCGTGGCACGTTCATGAACGAATTGGCGACGACGAAGACCTTGAGGCCGTAGCGTTCGGCCACCCGGTAGACCTCGTTTTTCACCGGGCAGGCGTCGGCATCGACGAAAATCCGGATCGCGGACAAAGATTGAGGCTTGGCGGGGTCTTCCATGTCGTCTGCGGCCATGATCAAATTGCGTTAACTCCGGGGTGGACAATGGCCAAGGCACGCAAGAAGGCAAGCAAGAAAGCCCAGCCGCGCAAGGCGGCGCGCAAAAGCAATGTGCGCGGCGCGGTGATGGCCACGACCCGGGCAAAAAAGAAGCCGAAGCAGAAATTCCACGTCAGCCACGCCAGCGAGGCCGACTTCGACCAGGGCCTGCGCACTTACGCCAAGTACCGCGACCTTGGGCTGGCCGCCGCGACCGGCGGCATGGTGCAGGCGCATGTCATCCGCTTCATCCCGCCGTTCAAGGCCGAGGATGTGTCGACGCCGCACTTCCACGATGTCGAACTGCAGATGATCTATGTGCTCAAGGGCTGGTACAAGACCGCGTTCGACGGCGAAGGCGAACACACCTTCCACGCCGGCGCCTGCTGGCTGCAACCGCCGAAGATCAAGCACACCGTGCTTGGTTATTCCGACGACTGCGAATTGCTGGAGATCGTGCTGCCGGCGGAATTCGATACGGTGATGCTTAAAGGGTAACTACTTCGGCAGATCGTCGTCCGACAAAACGCGCAAGGCCGCGCCATCGACGTCGTTGTACTGGCCGCTCTTGAGTGCCCACATGAAGCCGAACAGGCCGAGAAGTCCAAGGCCTACCGCTATCGGCAAAAGATAAATCAGCACGTTCATGACGGTTCACCTGGGGCCAGTGTCCTGCCTTTGCTGGCCGCGCGCAAGGCATTCAGCGTCACCAGCACCGACGAGCCAGACATGGCGAGCGCTGCGATCAGCGGCGTCACCAGCCCGGCGATCGCCACCGGCACGGCGACGAGATTATACAGCGCGGCAAGCCACAAGTTTTGCATCATCAAGGCCCGGGCGCGGCGGGATATGGCGACAGCATCATACAGCGGCGCCAGACGCTCGCCGAGAAACACCGCGTCCGCCTGCGCCTGCGTTACGTCGGCGGCGGAAATCGGCGACAGCGAGACATGCGCCGACGCCAGCGCCGGCGCATCGTTGAGGCCGTCACCGACCATCAGCACGCGGCGGCCCTGCGCCTTCAGCGCCTCGATATGCGCGATCTTGTCCGCCGGCTTGAGGCCGCCGTGCCATTGCGGAATGCCGAGCGCGTCAGCGACCGGCTGCACCGCGGCGTCGCGGTCGCCGGACAGGATATGCAGGTCAAAGCCCAGATCGCGCAGCGCCTGCACGGTTTCAATCGCATCGGGGCGCAGGCGCTGGGCGATGGCGAAAGTGGCGGTGCGGCCGGCGTGAGAGAAGTGGATGTGCGAGACGCTCGCGCCGCCCGCGGCGGGGGCCGGCACGCCGCAGAATGAAGCGCTGCCCAGCCGCGCCTCAGTGCCGTCGATCATCGCGCGCACGCCCTGCCCCGGCTCCTCGACCGCATTGTCGAACGGCGTACGCGATGACGCTTCACGCGCCAGAGCAAGCGCCAAAGGATGCCGGCTCGACAAAGCCAGCCGCGCCGCCCTATCGGCGAGCGCCGGGTCGTTGTCGGCGGCATTGACAAGGCGCGGCTCCGGCAAGGTCAGTGTGCCGGTCTTGTCGAAGATGACGGTGTCGATTTCGGCAAGCCGCTCGATGGCGTCGCCGGCGTTGAGAATAATGCCGCGCTTGAACAGCGCACCGGAGGCAACCACCTGCACCGCCGGAATGGCCAAGGCCAGCGCACACGGACACGTAATGATGAGCACGGCGATGGCGGTGATGATGGCGTCATGCGCGGACGCGCCGTAGAGCAGCCAGCCGGCAAGCGTCAACGCCGCCGTGAGATGCACGACCGGCGCATAGACCGCCGCGGCGCGGTCGGCGAGCCGCCGCGTGCGCGACTTGGCGCTGGCGGCCTTTTCTAAAAGCCGCTCGATCTCGTCGAGCAGTGACGAGCCTCCGGCCGCGGTAACGCGCAAAGTCAGCGCGCCGGAATAATTCAGACTGCCGGCATAGACGGCTGCGCCGGCCGCAATCTTGCGCCGCGCGGTCTCGCCGGTGATCAGGCTGTCGTCGATTTCAGAGGCGCCGCTGATGACCTCGCCGTCGGCCGGAACGCGCTCGCCCGGGCGCACCAGGACGCGGTCGCCAGCTATCAGGACCGAGAGCGGCACGTTGACGATTTCATCGCCGACAAAGCGATGCGCGGTCTCGGCGCGCAGCGCCGCCAAATTGCCGGCGGTGGCGCGGGTCTTGCGCCGCATGGCGTGATCGAGCGTGCGGCCGACCAGCAGGAAGAACAACAGCATGATCGCCGAATCGAAGTAAGCGTGCTCGGCATGGTTGGCGGTCTCGACCACCGACATGCCGAGCGCGAGAATGACGCCGAGCGAGATCGGCACATTCATGTTCATGCTGCGCGCGCGCAGCGCCGCCCAGGCGCTGGAGAAGAACGGCCGCCCCGCATAGGCCGCCGCCGGCAGCGCGATCAGCGCCGAGGCCCAGTGAAAGAAGTCGCGCGTTTCCGGCGTGATGTCTGTGACATTGCCGGACCACACCGACACTGACAGCAGCATGATGTTCATCGCGGCAAAGCCGGCCACCGCGAGGCAGCGCGTCAGGCGGCGCGCCTCGGCGGCTTCTTCCTGCTCGGCGCGCAAGGCGACAAACGGATGACCGCGATAGCCGTTGTCCTGCAAGGTGCGCAGAATCTGCGACGGCTCGGTGAGCGCGTCCGACCACGCGACATGCAGGCGGCGGTTGGTGAAATTGACGCGCGCCTCGGTGACGCCGGGCAGGCTCTTCACCGCGGTTTCGATACGCCCGATACAGGCGCCGCAGGCAATGCCTTCGACCGCGAGGTCCATGCCTTGCGAGCCATCGGCTTCCGGCTTGGCGTAAAGCGACAGGTCGATGGTTTCAGTCATGGCGGCCATGAAATTACTTCAGCGTCACCCGGCTGCGCGAGCGAAACACGCGGTCGCCGCCGCGATCGAGATCGAGGATCAGTTCCCACTGCCCCGGCTGCGCCGCTGTGATGCCGTGCAGTGCGCCGGCGCCGGACGCTTCCAGCGCGACGGCATGATCAAGCCGCGACGTCGCCGGATGCGCCAATCGCGCCGCGCCGGAAAGTCCCGCGACCGCCAGGCCCTTGTCGTCGCGCACGCTGATGTCGAGCACGGCCTGCCCGGCGGCATCGCGCGTCAGCCTGCCCTCGACCTTCCAGTGCAGCGCGGTCTGGCGCTCGGCCGATTGCATCTCCTGCTTGAACTGGAGGCCGGCCTTGTAGGAACTGCCGGTTTCCAGGCCGCCGAAGGTCGACGAGGCGAAAAAGACCAACACGCCGTTGGCGGCGAAGACCAGGCCGAAATAACCGAAAAGACAGAAAAGCACGGCACGGCCGGTCAATTTTTGCGGCGACTTGAGTTTGACGGTGTCGGTCATGGCATTCGTCCTTGTGACGTCATTTTTTGCTTGCGGGCCCGAAGAAGTGATCGCGCATCTGCGCGGTGGCGCCGCTGTCGATATCGGTCAGCGTGAACAGCACCGTAGTCGAAGGCGCCGGCGGCGTCGGGCTATAGTCGGTCGCCATCACGCGCACTTCCTTGGTCTGGTCCGGACCGACGGTGATCAACTGGCGGCCGTCGGCGCGCGGCGGCAGGCCGACATAATCGATCAAGGTCGAGGGAATGCCGTCGACGCTGAGGATGAATTCACGCGACTTGAGCTGCTTGTTGACGATACGGATGGTGTAGGCGTTGCGCACCGAGCCGTCGGACAGCTGGACATACATCGGGTTGCGGTCGTGAATGACGCTGATGCCTTCGCTGTCGCGGGTGGCCAGCGTATAGATCATGATGCCGCCGGCGATGGCGATGATCGCGGCATAGAGCGACGTGCGCCAGCGTATCAGATGGAACGACATCGGCTTGCCTTCACGGCGCGCCTGGATGTTGAGGTCGGTGTCATAGGCGATCAGGCCGGTGGGGCGGCCGAGCTTTTCCATCACGCGGTCGCAGGCGTCGATACAGATGCCGCACTGAATGCAGCCGAGCTGCGACCCGGCGCGAATGTCGATACCGGTCGGGCAAACATGCACGCATTGCAGACAATCGACGCAGTCGCCGGCCGGCTGGCCGGCGGCGCGCAGCTGCTCGGATTTCTTCACCGAGTAGCGCGGCTCGCCGCGGTCATAGCGATAGGTGACGTTGAGCGCGTACTCGTCGGTGAGCGCCGCCTGGATGCGCGGCCACGGGCACATATAAAGGCAAACCTGCTCGCGCATGTGGCCGGCAAAGGTGTAGGTCGTCAGCGTGAGGATGCCGATCCACAAATAGGCGGTGAACGGCGCGTTGCCGGTGGCAAGGTCTTTCACCAGCGTCGGTGCGTCGGCGAAATACAGAACCCAGGCGCCGCCGGTCCACCACGCCACCATGAGCCAGGTGAAGTGCTTGCCAGCCTTGGCGGCAACCTTCCTGGCGGTCCACGGCGCGGCGTCGCTCTTCATGTGCTCGCGGCGGTCGCCTTCGAAAAAGCGTTCGATGGCGTAGAACAGATCGGTCCACACCGTCTGCGGGCAGAGATAGCCGCACCAGATCCGGCCGGCGACCGCGTTCATCAGGAACAGGCCGATCGCGGCGAGGATCAACAGGCCGGTGAGGTAATAGACCTCTTGCGGCCACAGTTCGATGAAGAAGAAATAGAAACGGCGGCTGGGGAAATCGATCAGTACCGCCTGTGACGGCGCATCCGGGCCACGGTCCCAGCGCACGAAAGGCAGCAAATAGTAGATGCCGAGCGTGATGCCGAGCATGGCCCATTTGATATTGCGGAAGAAGCCGCGCACGCTTTGCGGATAGATCGCGCGGCGCGCCGCATAAAGCGGACCGTCGTCGTCAACTTCTTCCATGAAAGCGGGCTTCGGCGCGGCGCTTTGCGGCTTGGCCTTCACCTCGGCGTCGCGTACGAGTTCTTCAATCTGGGTCATGTCTTTTCCGCTTTCAAAGCAGCGGAAAACATAGGCCGGGGCCGGCGGCGCCGCGTTGATCTGGCTCAATTAAAAATCCCGGCGCCTGGCCGGGATTTTCGTTGTTTATCAGCTATTTAGCGACGCGGTATCGGGTCACTTTTCGCCGCCGCCGAAGGTGTAGACATAAACCGCCAAAGCCTTGATCACCGGTTCGCTCAGGCGGCCTTCCCACACCGGCATGACCGCGCCGCGGCCTTGCAGGATACCCTGCTCGATGGTCGCCTTGTCGGAGGCGTAGAGCCAGATCTTGTCGGTCAAGTTGGGCGCGCCGAGTTCGCGGTTGCCCTTGCCGGCGTCGCCATGACAGGCGGCGCAGTTCTCAGCGAACAGCTTCTTGCCGAGGTCGAGATCGACGCCCTTTTCCGCCGGCAGGCCGGACAGCGAGCGGGCGAAGTCGGCAACCGCCGACACCTCGTTCGCCTTCAGCACGCCAGTGAAGGGCGGCATGTTGCCGGCGCGGGTCTTGTCGTGGGCGGAGCGCACGCCAAAGCGGATGGTCTGCTCGATATCACCGATCTTGCCGCCCCACAGCCAGTCGTCGTCGTTGAGATTGGCGTAGCCCTTGGCGCCGCCGCCGCCGGCGCCGTGACACGGCGCGCAGTTGTCGGCGAAGGCGACACGGCCTTGCGCGCGGGCGAAGTCGAGCAATTGCGGGCTGCCGGCGATTTCCGGCAGCGACGCTTCCGCCAGCTTATCCATCAACGGGCCGCGCTGGACCTTAAGCTCGGCAAGATCGTCGACGACCGCGCTGCGCGCGTGCCAGGCAGTGATGCCTTCGGTCGATCCGGTGATCAGCGGCCAGGCCGGATAGACGACCCAGTAGCCGATCGCCCAGACGATGGTGATGTAAAAGGTCCACAGCCACCAGCGCGGCAGCGGCGTGTTGAGTTCGCGAATCCCATCCCAGTCGTGTCCGGTGGTCGCGGTCCCGGTGACCGCATCGATCTCTTTATGTTCGTCTGCCACCGGTCAGTCCTCCCGCAACGGAATGCGCGCCGCTTCATCGAATTGCTGTTTGCGCGATGGCCACAGCGCGTAGATCGCCACCGACATGAAGATGGCGCAGAAGTAAATGAGGCCCCATATCTGGGCGAACTCGGATACGGCTTTGTAGGTCGGGTCCATCGTGCTCACCGGATGTTGGCTTTGTCGTCGTAGAGTTTGAAGTCGACCTGCGTGCCGAGCATTTGCAGATAGGCGATCAAGGCATCGGCTTCGGAGACCTTGGCCGGATTGCCGTCGAAGTCGCGGACCTGCGCCTTGGGATAGCGCTTGACCACATCGTCGGCGTCGGCGGCGTCGGTTGTCGCCTGCGTGGCGGTATCCTTGGCGGCGTTGTCGATCATATCCTGCGTGTAGGGCTGACCCTGCAGACGCAAGACCTTCAGGTCGTCGTTGATGTGCTGGAAGTCCAGCTCAGTCGCGGCGAGGAAGCCGTAGCCCGGCATCACCGAACCCGGCACCACGGCGCGCGGATCACGCAAGTGATCGCGATGCCATTCGTCGGAATACTTGCCGCCGACGCGGGCGAGATCCGGACCGGTGCGCTTGGAACCCCACTGGAACGGCTTATCGTACATGCTCTCGGCGGCGAGCGAATAATGACCGTAGCGCTCGACCTCGTCGCGCAGCGGCCGGATCATCTGCGAGTGGCAGAGATAGCAGCCCTCGCGGACATAGATGTTGCGGCCGGCCAGTTCGAGCGGCGTATAGGGCCGCACGCTGTCGACCTTTTCGATCGTGTTCTTGAGGTAGAACAGCGGCGCGATTTCGACCAGGCCGCCGATAGCGACCACCACCAGAATGCCGACCACGAGAACGATCGAGTTCTTCTCGAAGATGGCGTGCTTTTGCCAGATTGACATTGTTGTTCTCGCCTTATTCCGCTGGCGCCAGCGCAAGGCCGGCGGTCTCTTCGGCTTCCGCCGAGTTCACGGTTTTCCAGAGATTCCAGACCATGACCAGCGCGCCGCAGAGGAACAGGAAGCCCCCGAGTGCGCGGATGACATAGAAGGGATGCATGGCCTCGACCGTTTCGACGAAGGAATATTCGAGGAAGCCGAGCGAGGTGTAAGCGCGCCACATCAGGCCTTGCAGGATGCCGGACACCCACATCGAGGTGATGTAGAGCACGATGCCGATGGTCGATATCCAGAAGTGCCAGTTGACGAGCTTGAGAGAGTACAGTTTGCGATTCCACAGCCACGGCACCAGGCAATAGATCGCGCCGAACGAGATGTAGGCGACCCAGCCGAGCGCGCCGGAGTGGACATGGCCGATGGTCCAGTCGGTATAATGCGACAACGAGTTGACGACCTTCACCGACATCATCGGACCTTCGAAGGTCGACATGCCGTAGAAGGCGACCGACACCACCATCATGCGCAGCACCGGATCGGTGCGCAGTTTGTCCCAGGCACCCGACAAGGTCATGATGCCGTTGATCATGCCGCCCCATGACGGCATCCACAGGATGATCGAGAAGGTCATGCCGAGCGTCTGCGCCCAATCCGGCAGCGCCGTGTAGTGCAGATGATGGGGACCCGCCCAGATATAGAGGAAGATCAGCGCCCAGAAATGGATGATCGACAGGCGATAGGAATAGACCGGCCGCTCGGCGCGCTTCGGGATGAAGTAGTACATGATGGCGAGGAAGCCGGCGGTGAGGAAGAAGCCGACCGCGTTATGGCCGTACCACCACTGCACCATGGCATCCTGCACGCCGGACCAGACGATGTAGGACTTCGGCGAGAAGATCGACACCGGCACCGTGGCGTTGTTGCCGAGATGCAGCATGGCAATGGTGATGATGAAGGCGAGGTAGAACCAGTTCGCCACATAGATGTGCGGCTCGACGCGGCGCCACAAAGTGGCCAGGAACACCAGCAGATAAGTAACCCAGACCACGGTCAGCCAGAGGTCGGCGTACCATTCCGGCTCGGCATATTCCTTCGACTGAGTGATGCCGAGCAGATAGCCGGTACCAGCGATGAGAATGAAGAAATTATAGCCGAGCACGACGAACCACGGCGACAGGTCGCCGGCCAGCCGCGCCCGCGAGGTGCGCTGCACGACATAGAACGACGTAGCGATGAGGACGTTGCCGCCGAACGCAAAAATCACCGCCGAGGTGTGCAACGGGCGCAGGCGGCCGAAGCTGATCCATTGCAGATCGAAGTTGAGCGCCGGAAAGGCCAGTTGCAGGGCGATGATGAGGCCGACAAGAAAGCCGGCAATGCCCCAGAACATGGCAATGACGGTGCCGAATTTGACCGGGCCCATATTGTAATTGGGCTTGCCGTCGATCGTCAGCGGCGCAGGCTCGGCCGGTCGGTTGTAGTAGCGATTGACGATGGCGAAGACGCTGGCGACGCTGGCCGCGGTAAACAGGTAGGCGTGGAACGCATATTCAGGCGTGTAGGCCTTGGCGGCGATGACGATGCAGAGCAGCGCCATGGCGGCGAAGGTCAAAGCCAAGCCACCCTCTCCGATTGTCATCTTTTTTTGTGCAGCAAGCGCGTTCGCCATGAGAGTTGTTCCGTTTTATGGCTGGCCGGGGGAATAAGCGGACCTTGGCGGCGAATATCCGACGCGTCCGATGAAACCGTCTTGATCCAAGTCAAGCCAAGGGCTTACCGGCGGAAAATTTGACGATTTTCAGTTCGCGCGCAGTTCCGGTATCGCGTGCTGAATTGCATTAAGGTCATGCGCGTCCCCGCGCACCTAATTGATGTAGATCAAATTTGCAGTGCGGCATCGCCGTTTCATGCGCGGTACACGGCGCCACGTTCGCGCGCCGATTACCGGGGTTACAGGGGTCATCAATGAATTCTCGTAAGGTACTTTTGCCGTCGCTGGTCGCGGCGGCATTGCTCGGCGGCGCGGCCCAACAGGCGCTCGCCGCCGATCTTCCGCCCAAGCCAGCCTACAAGGCGGCGCCAATGGCCGAGCCGTTCAATCCGTGGATGATCCGCGTGCGCGCGCTCGGCGTCGTGACGCGCAATTCAGGATATGTCGATCAGGTGCCGGGCTCCGGCCTGTCGACCACCGACACCGTGGTGCCGGAACTCGACATCACTTACTTCTTCAACAAGAACTGGGCGGCCGAACTCATCCTCGGCGTCACCAAGCATCATATAACCGGCACCGGCGCCGCCGCGACCAATGGCCTTGATGTCGGCAAGGCCTGGCTGCTGCCGCCGACTTTGACGCTGCAATATCACTTCACCAATTTCGGCGCCTTCAAGCCCTATATCGGCGCCGGCGTGAACTACACGGTGTTCTTCGGCCAGAGCGCCGGCAATGTCGCCAACGGCGCCGGCGTCATCGTCACCAGCAGCCACCTCAAGAACACGTTCGCCCCGGCCGCGCAGATCGGTTTCGATTACATGATCGACAAGCACTGGGGCATCAATGTCGACGTCAAGAAAATCTGGCTGCGTCCGGAATGGGACGGCAACAGCAATGTCGGCGCGCTGACCGGCAAGGTGAATCTCGATCCATGGCTGATCGGCGCCGGCGTGACGTACAAGTTCTGATTATTATGAAAGAGAAAAAGAAAGCCCCGGCATCGCGCCGGGGCTTTTTTATTGCTGCGTTCGATTAGCGATCGCGCCAGTTGTGCCAGCCCCAGCTCCGCGAGCCGCGGGCGTCGAGTTTCTTTTTCTGCTCGTCGGTGAGCGTCGTGTAGAACGCATCGAAGGCCGGCCGCACGGTCTTGATCGCCGCCAGCATGGTTTCCATGCGCTTTTCCATTGCTTCCATGCGCGCCGACGCGCCGGCCGGAAATTCCTTTGGGCACGCCGCCGCAACCGTCTCGGCCGCCTTGGCGGACGCCGTGCGCAATCCTTCGAGCGCGGTGCGCTGGGCGTCGGTCGGCTTGATCAGCCGTTCGATGCGATCCATGCGCCATTCCGCCATCCCGGCCGCGCGCGGATTGCACATCCCGGCCCGGCCGCCACGGCCGCCACCCATCATGCCGGGGCCCATCATCATGCCGGAACCCCAGCTCGGGCCGCCGCCCGGGCCGCCGCCAGGACCCATCTGGGCATGGCTCGGCACGACAGCGACCATTCCAACGAAAGCGATTGAAGCGGCGATAAGAGAGAGTTTTCTCATGGGTGCCTCCGGCACAGGGGGTGAAGATTGACGCCTTACACGTAGCCGAGCCAGCGCCAGTAGGTGGCGCCGAGCAACATCACCAGAGCCAGCGCGGCCACGGTCAGGACCAGTCCGGTGCGGACGAAATCGCGGGCGCTGAAGGTTTCGGTGCCGTAGGCGACCATGTTCTGCGGCGCGTTCACCACCAGGATGAAGCCGAACGACACAACGAACTGCAACAGCATGGTCATGCCGACGATGTTGATGCCTGGCGTTGCCACGCCCTTCAGCACAGCAATGACGATCGGGATCATCGCCGCGGCGAGCGCCGTGGCGCTGGCGAAGCCGAGATGGATGACGACCAGGAACAGGCTCATCGTGCCGAGGATGAACAGCGCGGTGGCGTTGGTCAGGCCGAACTGGGCGACCGCGATATTGGCCAGCCAGGTGGCGGCCTGGGTTTGCAGCAGCGCGGTGCCGAGGCTGATGCCAACGCCGAACAGGATGACGGTGCCCCAGGGAATGCGCGCCTGCGCGTCTTTCCAGGTGAGAATGCCGAAGCCGGGCATGAACATCAGCGCCACCGCGGTGATGGTCGTCGTGCTGGTGTCGAATCTGTGCAGCACGCCCTCGGTCGCCCAGAAGCCGATCAGGGTCAACGACAGCAGCAACAGCTTCAGTTCGGACGCCTTGATCGGTCCGAGCACGGCGAGCGACTTCTGGATGCCTTCATGACCGCCCGGCACTTCGGCGACTTCCGGCTTCATCATGCGGGTCATGACGAAGTAGAGCACAATGCACATCAGCACGGCGAAAGGCGCGGCGGCGATGAACCAGTTCAGCCAGGTGATGGTCTGGTTGAAGGTCTTCTCGATGAAACCGATGGCGACCATGTTCTGCGCCGCGGCGGTCTTGATGCCGACATTCCAGATGCTGGCGGTCTGCACCGTGGTGAGCATCAGCATCGAGGCAAAGGCACTGCGCTTGTTGACGCCGAAGGCGGCAATGATGCCGAGCGTGATCGGCACCAGGCAGGCGACGCGCGCGGTGGTCGACGGCACCATCAACGCGATGACGAAGCCAACCAGGATGGTGCCGATGACGACGTGATGGGTCTTGGTGCCGACGCGCGACAGAATCGACAGCGCGATGCGCTTGTCGAGGCCGGTCACCGTCATGGCGGCAGCGAGGAACAGCGCGGAAGCAACCAGCACCAGCGCCGTATTCGCAAAACCGCTGAAAGCAAGGGCGAGCGCCCGGCTCGTTCCAAGCATGACTTTCGGATCGGCAACGCTCGGCGCCAGGCCGAGCATGAACGCCATCAGCACCGCGATGACGATGGCGGAGACCGCGTAGTCGATCGCCTCGGTCATCCAGAGAATGACGGCGAAAGCGAGAATGGCGAGCATATGGTGGCCGGCAACCGGCAAATTGGCCGGTGTCGGCAGCAGCAATATGGCAACAAGCGCGGCGGTGGCGGCAATCAGCCCCCAGTTCGATGCGAACCAATTGGTTTCCTTGATCGCCGTTATCGCGGCGCCAGGCGCCGGCTGAGCAACGTTCGACATGGTCCGTTTCCCCGGCGGAAGTATTCCGCTCGAAGCATCATCGGCCGCAATGCGAGCAGGGCGTTGAGCAAGATCAATTGCCGGAAGATTCAGTGGTGACGCTAGCGCGTCACCCCCGCCTGCCCCTCGACGGTCATGCCGGTCATTGGCTCGACCCAGACCATGTTGTCTTTTACCGCTTTGACGCCGGGAATATTCTCGGCCGCGACCTTGAGCGCCGCGCGCTGCCGTTCGTCGGTCAGCACGCCGGACAATTCCACCACGCCGTCGTGCACCGCGACATCGGTGAGCGCCACCGGCGCCCAGTGCTCTTTCTGCATTTCCGCCAGCAACTGCTCGCGAATGCTGATGTCGTCCTTGGCCTGGATCGCGTCGGGCGCGACGCGCACCATGCTGACCATCGCCCGCATCAGATTCGAACGGGTGACGATACCGACCAGCTCACCGCCGCACACCACCGGCACGCGCTTGATTCGATGCTTCTCCATCAACTCGACGATGTCCTCCAGCGGGGTACTGTCATCGACAAACTGAACATCCGTGCTCATCACCTCGGCAACCTTGTTGCCGTGCGAGTGGGTGTATTCCGCCGCCATCGTGCCCGGCCCCATGAGAAATTCGAGCCAGCGCGAGCGGTGACGCTCGGTCTTGGTTTCGCGGCGGCGCAGGAAATCGCCTTCCGAGACGACGCCGACAAGCTTGCCGGACTGATCGAGCACCGGCAGCCCACTGATGCGGTGTTGCAGCATCAGCCGCGCCGCCTGCAACACGGTGGAGTCCGGGTCGATCGAAATAACCTTGCGGGTCATGACATCGCTGGCGATCATGGCGTCTCTCCTGTGGTTCGTCGCCATGAGACCACGATGCCCCAGCGACCCGTTTGATTCAGGTCAACGGCCACAACGGCGCGCGACAGGCCGCGCAAAAAAGCCCCGGCCAATTGAGCCGGGGCAGTTTCACCAAGAACGTCTGGGAAGAAGACGTTTGGTTTAAGCGTTCAGGCGGCTCAGCGCCGCCGGGTTTCGCAGAACGATGCGGCGCGAACTCGGCACCGCAATCGCCGCGGAATTTTCAAGCTGCGTCAAAGTGCGCGACACGGTTTCGATGGTGAGGCCGAGATAGTCGGCGATGTCCTGACGCGACATCGGCAGTTCGACCGCTGCGCAGCCGGGCGAACGCGCTGCCATTTCCAGAAGAAAGCCGGCGACCCGTTCCTGCGCCGTCTTGATCAGCAGCATGATATGCGCCTGCGCCCGCTGCAACTCGGTAGCGGTCATGGTCCAAAGCTGGTGGGCGACATCGTGGCTGCGCGCGGCGAGGGCGACCATGGTGCTGCGCTTGATCAGCATCACCTTGCAGTCGGCAATGGCTTCGGCCGAGAAGCTGTGCACATCGCCGATCTCGAGGCCGAACACGTCGCCGGTCAGGTAGAAGGCGCCGATCTGGCGGCGGCCGTCGTTGAGAACCTTGTAGGTGCGCACCGCGCCGCTGACGACCTTGTAGAGATACTCGGCCGGTTCGTTTTCGCCGTAGATTTCGGCATTGCGGGCAAACGGCATCACCGCACCCATCATTTCGATCGATTCGCCGGCGACCGGCGCTTGCGGCACAGGCCTTGCGGCGCGCGGCGCGGGTTGCGTGAAGGTGTTGCGCTGGGTCGTTGCCTGGAGGTGCATGACGCTGGGCCCTTCAAATGAATTGCGATGGTCTTCGATACCGCTGGCGTCAGGCCTTCGAAATTCAGATAATCCCCCTAGGTAGTTTTCCGGAGCCGCCGCCGGGCTTGCCGGGCCCATTTCCCACCCGCCCCAAACAAATGGGTTTCATGCCCTATACTGTTGATTCATCGAGAGTTTTTTCCCGCGACGAAGGCCATCAGGCCTGGCGCTACGGCGCCGCGCCGACCGCCGTTGCCCTGGCTTTGGCGACGCGGGCGATTCTGACCCCCATTCTGCACACCGATTCGATCTTTCTTTACTTTCTGCCGCCGGTGCTGATCGCCGCCGGCCTCGGCGGCCTCGGCCCCGGACTGCTGGCGACCGCCCTTGGCCTCGTCGCCGCCTTTTCGCTGATGCCGGAACTGTCCAGCTTTTCAACCCTCGCCATCGCTAGCGGCGTGATCTTTCTGGTGCTGGCGATAGGCGTTTCGTGGGGCGGCGAACTGCTGCACCGCGGCCAGCTGCGCGCCAACATCATGACCCGCAATGCGCTGGCGCGCGAGGCGCATTTGCAATCGATTCTCGACACCGTGCCGGAAGCGATGATTGTCATCGACGAGCGCGGTGCCATGCAGTCGTTCTCATCGGCGGCCGAGCGGCTGTTCGGCTGCACGGCGAAAGAGGCGATCGGCAAGAACGTCAACATCCTGATGCCGGAACCGTATCGCAAGAACCACGACGGCTATCTGCACCGCTACATGGACACCGGCGAACGCCGCATCATCGGCATCGGCCGCGTCGTCGTCGGCCGGCGCATGGACGGCTCGACATTCCCGATGGAACTGGCGGTCGGCGAAATGAAGTCCGGCACGCAGCGGTTTTTCACCGGCTTCATCCGTGACTTGACCGAACGGCAGCAGACCGAGGCGCGCCTCCAGGAACTGCAATCCGAGCTGGTGCATATTTCGCGGCTGACCGCGATGGGCGAGATGGCCTCGACTTTGGCGCACGAACTCAACCAGCCGCTGGCAGCGATCTCGAATTACATCAAGGGCTCGCAGCGCATGCTGGAGGCCGCGACCGACGAAGACTCCGTGACGTTACGCGATGCGCTCGGCAAGGCCGCCGACCAGGCGATGCGCGCCGGACACATCATTCGCCGCTTGCGCGATTTCGTCTCGCGCGGCGAAAGCGAAAGGCGGGTGGAAAACATCACCAAGCTGATCGAGGAAGCCAGCGCGCTGGCGCTGGTCGGCATCAAGGATCGCGGCATTCGCGTGCAATTTCATTTCGACCCGAGCGTCGATCTGGTGCTGGCCGACCGGGTTCAGGTGCAGCAGGTGCTGCTCAACCTCATTCGCAACGCGATAGATTCGATGGAGACCGCGCCGGTGCGCGAACTGCTGATTTCGGTCATGCCCGACGAAGGCAATCATATCCGCGTCAGCGTCTCGGATTCCGGTTCCGGTATCGCGCCCGAAATTGCAGAACAGCTATTCCAGCCTTTCGTCACCACCAAGCGCCAGGGCATGGGCGTCGGCCTGTCGATTTCGCGCACCATTATCGAGGCGCATGGCGGGCGCATCTGGGTCGAAGCCAATGCCAAGGGCGGCACCACTTTCCATTTCACCCTTGCAGCGGTAGAGGAAGGGGATGTCGACGATGCAGTCTGAGCCGGCCATTTACGTGATCGATGACGACGACGCCGTGCGGCAGTCGCTGGAGTTTCTGCTCAAGACCGCCGGGCTCACCGTGCAGGGCTTCGAGTCGGCCAAGGCCTTTCTCGACATTTTGCCGCAGGTTACGTCCGGCTGCGTCATTACCGATGTGCGCATGCCAGAGATGACCGGCATCGAGCTGTTGCGCCAGCTCCGCGTCACCAACCCCGACCTGCCGGTGATCGTCATCACCGGCCACGGCGACATATCGCTGGCGGTCGAGGCCATGAAGATCGGCGCCGTCGATTTCCTGGAAAAGCCGTTCGACGACGACCAGTTGATCGCCGCCGTGCGCTCCGCGCTCAACCGCGATGCCGACGCCGGCAAGCGCAAGGCCGAGCTTGGCGCCATTACCGAGAAACTGGCCGCTTTGTCCAACCGCGAACGTCAGGTGCTCGATGGCCTGGTCGCCGGCAACGCCAACAAGACCATCGCCTTCGATCTCGGCATCTCGCCGCGCACGGTGGAAATCTATCGCGCCAATGTCATGACCAAGATGGCGGCCAACAGCCTGTCCGATCTGGTGCGCATGGCGATGCTGGCGGATATTCTGGCCGGGCCCGGCAAGGCACAGGCGTGACGGCGATTTGAGCTGCAAAAGTACACGGCTGAATAGTATACAATTCGACGAAAATGCCTATTTTTTCGTCACTTGCCTTCGGACTGTATTCAATAGCCTAAGCTTTTGCCGTCTGTTCAAAACCGCGCCACTTTTATATTCATAAATAAATTCAAAGGTTTAATGCCGCTATTGCGACGCAGCGGAATCTGGCACGACCCTTGCGGATAGCTCCCGTAGTTCCATCGGGAGGTTTGTCATGAAGCGTCGTGATTTTCTCAAGTCCGCGGGTGCGGTGGCGGCCACCGCCGCTGTTTCCGCTCCGTCGGTTATCGACACGGCCAAGGCGCAGTCGCGCCAGGAGACGATGCTGATCGTTTCCGAAAGCGGCCCCAACAATCTCGACATCCACGGCGTCGGCACCAACGTGCCGGGCTATGAGGTGTCGTGGAATTGCTACGACCGTCTCATCAGCCACGAAATGAAAACCGGGCCGAGCGGTCAGCCCTATTACGACAAAGACAAGTTCAAGCCGGAACTCGCCGAAGACATGAACGTCGGCGACATGTCTGCCACGTTCAAGCTGAAGAAAAACGCCAAATTCCAGGACGGCACCCCGGTCACCGCCAAGGACGTCAAGTGGTCGCTCGACCGCGCCGTCTCGGTCGGCGGTTTCCCGACCTTCCAGATGGCGGCCGGCTCGCTGACCAAGCGCGAGCAGTTCGTCGTCGTCGACGACCACACCTTCCGCGTCGACTTCGCCCGCAAGGATCGGCTGACCATCCCGGATCTCGCGGTCATCGTGCCCTGCATCATCAACTCCGGACTGGTGAAGAAGAACGCCACCGAGAAGGACCCGTGGGGTCTCGAATACACCAAGCAGAACACCGCCGGCTCCGGCGCCTACAAGGTGTCGAGCTGGGTCGCCGGCACTGAAGTCATCCTCGAGCGCAACGACGCCTGGGTTGGCGGCCCGCTGCCGAAAACCAAGAAGATCATCTGGCGCATGGTGCCGTCGGCCGGCAACCGCCGCGCGCTGCTGGAACGCGGCGACGCCGACATCTCCTACGAATTGCCGAACAAGGATTTCGTCGAACTGAAAAGTGCCGGCAAGCTCAACATCGTGTCGACGCCGTTCTCCAACGGCATCCAGTATCTCGGCATGAACGTGAAGAACGCGCCGTTCAACAATCCGAAGGTGCGGCAGGCGGTGGCTTATGCCGTGCCGTATCAGAAGATCGTCGATGCCGTGCTCTACGGCCTCGGACAGCCGATGTACGGCAAGGCGCCGGGCGCGGCGACACAAGTCGCCTGGCCGCAGCCGCACCAGTACAACACCGATATCGAGAAGGCGAAGAAGCTGCTCGCCGAAGCCGGCTATCCGAACGGCTTCGAGACGACTTTGTCGTTCGATCTTGGATTTGCCACCATCAACGAACCGACCGCGGTCCTGATCCAGGAAAGCCTCGGTCAGATCGGCATCAAGACCACGATCAACAAGATCCCCGGCTCGAACTTCCGCACCGAACTGAACAAGAAAGTGCTGCCGCTCTATCTCAACGTCTTCTCCGGCTGGCTCGATTATCCGGAGTACTTCTACATCTGGTGCTACCACGGCAAGAATTCGATTTTCAACACGATGAGCTACCAGTCCAAGGAGATGGACGCCTTCATCGACGGCGCCGTCACCGCGGCGGCGAACGGCGACAAGGCGACGTACGAAAAGGACGTGAAGGGCTTCGTCGATCTCGCCTTCACCGACATGCCGCGCGTGCCGCTGTTCCAGCCCTACTCCAACGTCGCCATGCAAAAGAACGTGTCCGGCTACCAGTACTGGTTCCACCGGCGCCTCGACTATCGCGCCTTGGTGAAAGCCTAAACGCAAGACTCCCGCCCGGCCGCGCCGTCACAGGACGCGGCCGGGCGCACGGCTTCGATCGACAACAGGGAGCAGACCATGGCCATCATGTTGAAGCGCATGACTTTGATCATCCCCAATCTGATCGGGGTCATCATCGTCACCTTCCTGTTGACGCGCGCATTGCCGGGCGACCCGGCGGCCTATTTCGCCGGGCCTGCCGCGACCAAGGAATCGGTCGAGCAGATCCGCAAATCGCTCGGCCTCGACAAGCCGCTGATCGTACAGTTCGGCAGCTATGTCAGCGAACTGGCGCATGGCAATCTTGGCACCTCGCTGACCACCGGCCAGCCAGTGCTCACCGAAATCAAGAACCGGCTGCCCGCTTCCGCCGAACTCACATTGTTCGGGCTCATCCTTTCCATCGTCATCGCGGTGCCGCTCGGCATTCTCGCCGCGGTCAAGCAAGGCTCCTGGATCGATCACACCTGCCGCATTGTCGCCACCGCCGGCGTGTCGCTGCCGGTGTTCTTCACCGGCCTGCTGCTGGTCTATGTGTTCTATTATATTCTTGGCTGGTCGCCGGCGCCGCTCGGCCGGCTCGACGTGTTCGCCTCGGCCCCGACGCAGATCACCGGCTTTTATCTGATCGACAGCCTGGTGACCGGCAACTGGTCGGCCTTCCGCTCGTCGCTCAACCAGCTGCTGCTGCCGGGCCTGACGCTCTGCATCTTTTCGCTGGCGCCGATCGCGCGCATGACGCGAGCCTCGATGCTCACCGTGCTGTCCTCGGAATTCATCCGCACCGCGCGCGCCTCGGGGCTCGACAGCCGCACCGTCATCATCACATACGCCTTCCGCAACGCCATGCTGCCGGTCGTCACCACGCTCGGTATGGTGTTCTCGTTCCTGCTCGGGGCCAACGTGCTGGTGGAAAAAGTGTTCGCCTGGCCTGGCATCGGCTCCTACGCGGTCGAGGCGCTGATCTCATCCGACTTTGCGCCGGTGCAGGGCTTCGTTCTCACCATGGCCATTCTCTATGTCGCGCTCAATCTGCTCATCGACCTGCTCTACGGCGTCATCGATCCGCGCGTGAGGCTTGAAGCATGACCGAAATCACCACCATCGCGCCTGCTCCCGTCGCGACCGCAGCGACGCCGGCGTCCGCTCCGGCACCGAAAGTCGAGAACAATTCGATCTTCCGTCACGCCCTTTATGTCGTGTCCGAAAATCCGGTGACCGGCCTGTCGTTCGGCCTGTTTCTGCTGATCGCTTTGTGCGCGCTGTTCGGACCTTACATCGTGCCGTTCGATCCCTTGGCGAGCGACACCGCGGCGGCACTTTCGCCGCCATCGTGGAAGCACTGGTTCGGCACCGACCAGCTCGGCCGCGACATTTTCAGCCGCGTCATCGTCGCCACCCGGCTCGATTTCATCATCGCCATCACGTCGGTGGCGCTGGTGTTCGCGCTCGGCGGCTTTGCCGGCATCGCCGCCGGTTTCTTCCTCGGCTGGACCGACCGCATCGTCGGCCGCATCTCCGACACCATCATGGCCTTTCCGCTTTTCGTTCTCGCCATGGGCATCGTCGCCGCCCTCGGCAACACCGTGACCAACATCGTCATCGCCACCGCGATCATCAACTTCCCGCTCTATGTCCGCGTTGCGCGCGCCGAAGCCAATGTGCGGCGCGAGGCCGGCTTTGTGCAGGCAGCGAGGCTGTCCGGCAACAGCGACTTCCGCATTCTGTTTGGCCATATCCTGCCGAACATCATGCCGATCATGATGGTGCAGATTTCGCTGACCATGGGTTACGCCATTCTCAATGCCGCCGGACTGTCGTTCATCGGACTGGGCGTGCGTGCGCCGACGCCGGAATGGGGCATTATGGTCGCCGAAGGCGCGGCCAACATCATCTCCGGCGAATGGTGGATCGCATTGTTTCCCGGCCTCGCTTTGATGATCGCGGTATTCACCTTCAATCTGCTTGGCGACGGCCTGCGCGATCTGGTCGATCCGCAAAGGAGGACGTGATGCTGAAGGCACCCACTCCGGAAGTCGACACCGGCGAAGCGCTGCCGCTGCTCGACGTGCGCGACCTCACCGTCGAATTCGCCACAAGGCGCGGCGTCGTGCAGGCGGTCAAGAAGATCAACATCACATTGGCCAAAGGCGAGACGCTCGGCATTGTCGGCGAAAGCGGCTCCGGCAAATCGGTGACCTCCTACGCGGTGATGCGCATTCTCGACCGCGCCGGCTCGATCGCCGAAGGCTCGGTGCTGTTTTCCGGTCTCGATTTGCGCAGCGCCAGCGAGGGCGACATGCGCAATCTGCGCGGCCGCGAAATGTCGATGATCTTCCAGTCGCCGCGCCTCGCGCTCAATCCGATCCGCAAGGTCGGCCACCAGATCGAAGACGTGCTGCTCGAACATGCGCAGGTCGGCAACGAGGACGTCGCCAACAAGGCGATCGAAGTGCTGGAGCAGGTGCGCATCGCGCGGCCGAAGGAGCGCTATCACGCCTATCCGTTCGAGCTGTCCGGCGGCATGTGCCAGCGCGTCGTTATCGCGTTGGCTTTGGCGTGCCGGCCGCAACTCCTGATCGCGGATGAGCCGACCACCGGCCTCGACGTGACGACGCAGAAGGCGGTGATGGATCTCGTCGTCGAGCTGACGCGCGAGCGCGGCATGTCGACCATTCTCATCACCCACGATCTCGGCCTTGCCGCTGCCTATTGCGACAAGGTGGTGGTGATGGAAAAGGGCCATGTGGTCGAGACCTCGCCGTCCGAGACCATCTTCAAGGCGCCGGCGCATGCCTATACGCGCAAGCTGATGCGGGCAACGCCACGCCCCGGCATCACTTTGCGCGACCTGCTGCCGGAGGACGAAGCCGCCCGCGCCCGGCCTGTGGCGCATAATCCGGTCCAGGCCGACGAGGCGCCGCTCTTGGTCGTGGAAAATCTGGTGAAGGAATATCCGCGCAAGGGCGTCACGACGTCGCTGAAGAAGATGTTCGGCACCACGCCGGTCCCTGAAAGCGAGGCGTTCCGCGCCGTCGACGGCATCAGCTTTCAGATCGCGCGCGTAGAAAGCGTCGGCCTGTTCGGCGAGTCCGGTTGCGGCAAGTCGACCACCTCGATGATGGTGATGCGGCTGATCGACAAGACGTCCGGGACGATCACTTTCGGCGGCGGGGACATCGGCGCGATCCCGGCCCGCAATTTCGCGACGCTGCCGCAGCGCAAGAAGATCCAGATGGTGTTCCAGGATCCGACCGACAGTCTCAACCCGCGCTTCACCGCGGCGCGCGCCATCGCCGATCCGCTGCTGCGCCTGAGCGACATTTCGCGCGGCGAGTTGCGGTCGAAGTGCGAAGAACTGGCGACGCAGGTGGGATTGCCGTTGCAATTCCTTGACCGCTTTCCGCACCAGCTATCGGGCGGCCAGAAGGCCCGGGTCGGGATTGCGAGGGCGATCGCGCTGCGTCCCGATCTCATCATTCTCGACGAGCCGACCGCGGCCTTGGACGTCTCGGTGCAGGCGGTTGTGCTTAACCTGCTGCAGGACCTGAAGGATTCGCTGGGGATGAGCTATCTTTTCGTGTCGCACGATCTCAACGTGGTACGTCTTCTGTGCGATCGTGTCATCGTCATGAACACGGGCCGCATCGTTGAACAAGGCCCGACGCAACAGGTCATGGATGCGCCACAAGCGGCCTATACGCGCGATCTGCTGGCGGCGATCCCGCATCCGCCGGTCTGAAGAGATTAAGCGAGAAGACGCCGGATGACTCTGCCCAGCGCGGACGCGCAAGACATAACCTGGCCGCGCAAGACGCGTTCGGAAGAATTACGATTGCAACTCGCCGACGAGATCGTGCGTGGCGTCTATGCGCCGGGCGCACCGCTCGACGAGACGCGCATCGCCAACCGCTTCAGCGTGTCGCGCACGCCGGTGCGCGAGGCCATCCGTTTGCTGGCGGCGAGCGGGCTGGTCGAAGTGCGGCCGCATCGCGCCGCCGTGGTGGCGCGGCCCGATGCCGGCCAGCTTGCCGGCATGTTCGAAGCGATGGCCGAGCTTGAGGCCTTGTGCGCCGGCTTTGCCGCCGAGCGCATGACGTTGACTGAGCGGCAAGGCCTCGAGGACATTCACGAGAAGCTGCGCGTGCTGATCCAGAGCGGCGATCCGCAGGAGTATCACGAAGTGAACGAAGCGTTTCACAACGCCATCTATGACGGCGCACACAATGCCTATCTCGCCGAGATGACGTTATCGACACGCTCGCGCGTGCAGCCGTTCCGCCGTGCGCAGTTCCGCAATCTCGGCCGCCTGGCGAAATCGCATGTCGAGCATGATCGTGTGGTGGAAGCGATTTTGCGCGGCGAGCGCGCCGTCGCGGCGGCGGCGATGGGCGCGCATATCGTCACGGTGCGCGAAGAGTACGAGCACTATACGGAGACGATTTAGTTATCCGTCATCCTGAGGTGCGAACGAAGCGAGCCTCGAAGGATGAACGGCCAAAATTTTCAAGACCTTGGCCGTCGCCCTTCGAGGGCCGCCTGCGGCGGCCACCTCAGGGTGACGGGGAACCAGACTTCTCTTGCGTCAGATAAGCGCGCCAGCCACCAAATCTGGAAATGTCTTTCGCGTTGCCGACGGCTGCGGCTTCCATCAGAAAACCTTTGACGCCGCGCCCATCGGCGAGTGTCACCGTGCCGATCGACAATGGCGCCACGACGCCGTCGATGAATGCGCCGAACGCCGTCTTCGGCAGCGCCCAGACTTCGACGTCGATAGCGGCGCCTTTGCCAGCGTCGACGCGCAACAGGCCGGGCTTCGGCGGCACCGTGCCGTTGAGCGCATAGAACTTGTAATCCGGCGCGGTTTTCGTCGCTTCAAGGAGACGCGCGCCGAGCGAGCGCAATTCGCCGTTGAGCGGCAGGCCGGACAGATGCGCGCCGACAACGGCAACCGCGATCTCGCCATCGGCTGCGGCGACAGGCATTGAAGCCATTGGCGGCTGCGGCAGGCTCAAGGCGCCAAGCGGCAATTGCGTATCGGCGTGGAAGACGCGGCCGATCTCAGCGAGCCGCGCATCCTGTCCGCCCGGCGCCAAGAGCGTGATGCCGAACGGCAAGCCCTTGCTCGTCAATGAGGCCGGCAAAGCCAGGCCGCACAGATCGAGCAGATTGACGAAATTGGTGTAGGTGCCGAGGCGGCTGTTGAGCTGGATCGGATCGGCCAGCAATTGCTTGACGGTGTAGGTCGTCGGCGCGGTCGGCAGCGCCAGAACATCGACTTGATGCGCGAAGATGTAATCGGAAACGCGGCGCAGCCGTTCCAATTTGTAGAAGGCGGCAAAGGCGTCGATCGCGGTCGGGCGAAGGCCGCCGACGGTGATTTCGCGGGTTACCGGATGAATGGCGTTCGGGTCCGAGGCCAGCAGCTTCTGCGCCGTGATGGTGCGTTCGGCCACCCATGGCCCTTCGTAGAGAAGGCGTGCGGTCTCGTAGAACGGCTCGATGTCGATCTCGACGATGTCGCAGCCGAGCTTGGCGAGGCGCGCCAAAGCGGCCTCGTAGCCGGCCTCATACTCTTTATCGTTGAAGAACAACCGCTGGCCGGGCAGCGGCACCCCGAGCTTGATGCGCGGTGGCATCGCGCCGGGTTTGCCGAGCGGGCGATTGCGCGAATAGCTGTCCGAGGCATCGGGACCGGCGACGGCGGACAAACCCGCCCAGGCATCGTCAACGGTCAGCGCGAACACCGAAATGCAATCGAGGGTGCGGCAGGCCGGCACCAGACCATGCGTCGAGATCAGGCCTAGGCTGGGTTTCAGGCCGACGATGTTGTTGAAGCCGGCCGGCACGCGACCGGAGCCGGCGGTATCGGTGCCGAGCGCCAGCGGCACCAAGCCGGCGGCGACCGCCACCGCCGAGCCGGACGATGAGCCGCCGGGAATGAGATCGGCATCGAAACTGTTGCGTGGCACGCCATAGGGCGAACGCACGCCGACCAGGCCGGTGGCGAACTGGTCGAGATTGGTCTTGCCGATGACGATCGCGCCTGCGGCGCGCAGCCGCGCCACGGCGGTCGCATCATGGCCCGGCATGTAACTGAAGGCCGGGCAGGCTGCCGTGGTCGGCAGGCCAAAGACATCGATATTGTCCTTGACCGCGACCGGCACGCCGTACAGCGGCAGGGAGGTGTCGCCCTTAGCAGCCAGCGCCTCGGCTTCGGCCACGGCGTCGGCCTCGTCGCGCAGCGATATAAAGACAGCCGGATCGTTATGGGCGCGGATGCGGGCGTAGCTGCGCGCCACGGTCTCGGCCGGCGTTACGGTTCCGGCCCGGTGCGCGGCGACAATTTCGAGGACGGTTTCAGCCACGACGCCCTCTACGCAAATAAAAATGCCAATGCACCGGAATCCATTTGGGACAATAGTTTAGCCGACAACCGCACTGCAACATACTAAGGCGTTTGCCGTGTGCACACAAATGTTCCCGTTGCCCGCCGTCGCGAATTGCGGTCAACTTGCAAACGGCCCAGCGACGGCCCGCCTGCCCGACTGCCCGTGAACCCAACCTCACAGCAACGGCACGACAAAAGCGCCTAAAAAAGGCTGCTTCGACCAGACTGTTTCAGGGAGAGACTGCAATGAAGAAAAAACCGGGATCCGAGAAGCATCCCAAAGGGCGCACGCTGCGGTCGCAGCTGTGGTTCGACAATCCCGAAAACCCCGGCATGACCGCGCTCTATCTCGAGCGCTATCTCAACTGGGGCCTGACCCGCGCCGAACTGACCGCCGGCAAGCCGATCATCGGCATCGCGCAAACCGGCAGCGACCTCTCGCCCTGCAACCGCCACCACATCGAACTGGCCGAGCGAGTCCGCTCCGGCATCCGCGCCGCCGGCGGCATCGCCTTTGAATTCCCGGTCCACCCGATCCAGGAAACCGGCAAGCGGCCCGGCGCCGCGCTCGACCGCAACCTCGCCTATCTCGGCCTCGTCGAACTCCTGTTCGGCTATCCGCTCGACGGCGTCGTCTTGATGACCGGCTGCGACAAGACCACGCCGGCCTGCATCATGGCGGCGGCGACGGTCAACATCCCGGCCATCGTTCTGTCCGGTGGACCGATGCTCAATGGCTGGCGCGGCGACAAGCGCGTCGGCTCCGGCATGGTGGTGTGGGAGGCGCGCGAAGAGCACGCCGCCGGCAAGATTACCTACAAGGAATTCATCGACCGCGTCGCCGACTCGGCGCCGTCAATCGGACACTGCAACACGATGGGTACCGCCTCGACCATGAATGCGCTGGCCGAAGCGCTCGGCATGTCGCTGCCGGGTTGCGCCGCGATCCCGGCGCCGTACCGCGAGCGCGGCCAGATCGCTTATGAAACCGGCGTGCGCGCGGTCGAGATCGTGCGCGAGGACCTCAAGCCCTCGGACATCCTCACCCGCAAGGCGTTCGAGAATACCATCGCCGCCAATTCGGCGATCGGCGGCTCGACCAATGCGCCGATCCACATCAACGCCATCGCCCGCCATATCGGCGTCAAGCTCGACATCAACGACTGGGAAAAGCACGGCCTCGACATTCCGCTTTTGGTCAACATGCAGCCGGCCGGCTTCTATCTCGGCGAGGAGTACTACCGCGCCGGCGGTCTGCCGGCGGTGATGAACCAGTTGCTGAAAGCCGGACGCCTTCACGCCGACGCTTTGACCATCAACGGCAAGACGATGGGCGAGAACGTCAAGCGCGCCAAGATCACCAATGAAGACGTCATCCGCACCTACAAGAAGCCGATGATGCAGAATGCCGGCTTCAAGGTACTGCACGGCAACCTGTTCGACTCAGCGGTGATGAAGCTCTCCGTCATCTCCGAGGAATTCCGCAACCGCTATCTGTCGAACCCGAAAGACCCCGATGCCTTCGAAGGCAAGGCGATGGTGTTCGAGGGGCCGGAGGATTATCACCACCGCATCGACGACCCGAAACTGAAGATCGACGAGAACACCATGCTGTTCATTCGCGGCACCGGGCCGATCGGTTATCCCGGCGCCGCCGAGGTCGTGAACATGCAGCCGCCGGATTACCTGATTAAAAAGGGCATCCTGTCGCTGCCCTGCATCGGCGACGGCCGCCAGTCCGGCACTTCCGCATCGCCGTCGATCCTCAACGCCTCGCCGGAAGCCGCGGCCGGCGGCGGCCTCGCCATTCTCAAGACCGGCGACCGCGTCCGCATCGACCTCAAGAAAGGCACCGCCGACATTCTGATCTCGAAGGCGGAATTCGCCACGCGACGCGCCACGCTGGAAAAGCAGGGCGGCTTCCCGATGCCGGCCAGCCAGACGCCATGGCAGGAAATTCAGCGCGGCATGGTCGACCAGCTCTCCGACGGCATGGTGCTCAAGCCGGCGGTCAAGTATCAGCGCGTCGCACAGAAGTCCGTGCCGCGCGATAATCATTAACTGCTTTCTTCACCTCTCCCATTGGGAGAGGTCGGCGAGCGCAGCGAGCCGGGTGAGGGGTTACGGACTCAATTGAGTCACTTTCCCCCTCACCCTAACCCTCTCCCCCAAAGGGAGAGGGAGTGCGCAGAGACCGCCGCACGAACAAGATTCAAGCAACAGGAGAAAAATACCGTGAGTGGACGATTGAAGGGCAAAGTCGCCGTGGTGACGGCGGCGGGTCAAGGTATCGGGCGCGCGATCGCGGAAGCGTTCATCGCCGAGGGCGCGACCGTGATCGCGACCGATCTCGACGCCACCAAGCTCAAGGACCTGAAAAAGGCGCATGTATTCGCGCTCGACGTGCGCGACACCGCCAAGGTCAATGCGCTGGCCAAGGACGTCATCAAGAAATTCGGCGCGCCGCAAATTCTCGCCAACTGCGCCGGCTACGTGCACCAGGGCAGCATGCTCGAATGCTCGGAAGACGACTGGGACTTCTCCTTCGACATCAACGTCAAGTCGATGCACCGGATGTTTCGCGCCTTCGTGCCTTCGATGCTCAAGAAGGGCGGCTCGATCATCAATATCGCGTCGGTGGCCTCGTCGCTGCGCGGCCTGCCGAACCGCTACGCCTACGGCACCACCAAGGCGGCGGTCATCGGCCTGACCAAGGCGATGGCGGCGGACTTCATCCGCAAGGGCATTCGCGTCAATGCGATCTGCCCCGGCACCATTCAGTCGCCGTCGCTCAATGAGCGCATCGCGTCGAATGCGAAGAAGTTTTCAAAGTCGTTGAAGGAAGTCCGCAAGGACTTCGTCGATCGCCAGCCGATCGGCCGCCTCGGCACGCCGGAAGAAATCGCCGCCGGTGCAGTCTGGCTCGCTTCCGACGACTCCAGCTACTTCACCGGACAGACGCTGCAGATCGATGGCGGCATGACGATGTGATGGACTGTTTTTAGGCAAGGGCTCGCTGCGGTATCTCTCGCGGCGCCCTTGCCTTAAGCTGTTTCATATGATGATATGATCGGGAATTCGGCTGTTGGCGTAACCCGTTAACAGCCTCGGTGACAAAGACGACTAGCCGCAAAGACGGGAAACCCCGCGTGCGGTGCGCTCCAAAAGGGCGCGTTTGGGAGGATAAAGTATGGCTTCGGTCGCAATCCGCGACGTCCGTAAATCCTATGGCGCGACCGCCGTCATTCACGGCGTCGATATCACAATCAACGATGGCGAATTCGTCGTGCTGGTCGGCCCCTCGGGCTGCGGCAAGTCGACGCTTTTGCGCATGATTGCCGGCCTGGAAAACATCACCGGCGGCGAAATTTCGATCGGCGACCGCGTGGTGAACAACCTGCCGCCGAAAGAGCGCGACATCGCCATGGTGTTCCAGAACTACGCGCTCTATCCGCACATGACCGTCGCCGCCAACATGGCGTTCTCGATGAAATTGCGCGGCGCGCCGAAGGACGAGATCGACATGCGCGTCAAGCGCGCGGCCGAAATTCTCGACCTCGATCCCTATCTCGAGCGCTTTCCGCGCCAATTGTCCGGCGGCCAGCGCCAGCGCGTCGCCATGGGCCGCGCCATCGTCCGCGATCCGCAGGTGTTCTTGTTCGACGAGCCGTTGTCCAATCTCGACGCCAAGCTGCGCGTCCAGATGCGCACCGAGATCAAGGAACTGCATCAGCGGCTGAAGACCACGACGGTCTATGTCACGCACGACCAGATCGAAGCCATGACCATGGCCGACAAGATCGTCGTCATGCATGACGGCATCGTCGAGCAGATTGGCACGCCGCTCGAACTCTATGACTTTCCGGCCAACCAGTTCGTTGCTGGTTTTATCGGCTCGCCTTCAATGAATTTTCTGAGAGGCACGGTCCGCGTCAATGGCAGCGCCATTTTCGAAGGGCCGAACGGCATCAAGCTGCCGATCAGCGCGCCGGCGAGCGCCAATGGCCGCGCCGCCGTTTATGGCATCCGCCCCGAACATTTCACCTTGGCCGATGACGGCACCGAGGCGGAAATCGTGGTGATCGAGCAGACAGGCTCGGAAACCAAGGTCTTCGCCAAGCTTGGCGGCGAGGAAGTCGTCGCGGTGTTCCGCGAACGGCATCAATTCGAGCCAGGCGAAAAGATCAAACTCAAGCCCGACCCCAAGCTCGTTCATTTGTTCGACGACGCGACAGGCCAACGCCTGAATACCTGACGACCAAAACAAAACCACCAGGGAGGAGAATACTATGACTGATTTTACTCGCCGCGCGCTTGTGCAAGGCGGCACCGCTTTGGGCGCCGCCAGTGCGCTCACCGGACCGGCTTTGCTGGACTGGGCCAAGGCCTGGGCGCAGAACGCAGCATGGAAGCCGGAAAAAGGCGCCACGCTGTCGATGCTGCGCTGGAAGTATTTCGTGCAGTCGGAAGACGAAGCGTTCGTGAAGTTGATTGACGCCTTCACCAAGGCCACCGGCGTCAAGGTCAATATCGCGCGCGAATCGTATGAAGACGTGCAGCCGAAGGCATCGGTTGCGGCCAACACAGGCACCGGACCGGATATCTTCTGGGGCCTCTATTCGCTGCCGCACCTGTTCCCGCAGAAGTGCGTCGACATGACCGACGTCGCCGACTATCTCGGCAAGAAGTACGGCGGCTGGGTCGACAGCGCGGTCAAATACGGCAAGAGCGGCAACAAGTGGATCGCGGTGCCGATCTGCTACTCGGGCGCGCTGATCAACTACCGCCTCGAAGCTTCCAAGAAGGCCGGGTTCAGCAAGTTCCCGGACAAGACGGATGCGATGCTCGAATACGCCAAGGCGATGAAGGCGCAGGGCACACCGGGCGGCATGGCCCTCGGTCACGCCTCCGGCGACGGCAACACCTGGGTGCACTGGGCCCTTTGGGCGCATGGCGGCCAGACTGTCGATGCCAAGGACAAAGTCATCATCAACTCGCCGGAAACCGTCAAGGCGCTCGAATTCGCCAAGACGCTTAACAGCCACAGTATCGCCGGCACCGCGTCATGGAACGACGGTTCGAACAACAAGGCGTTCCTGGCCAAGGAAGTGCACTGGACCAACAACGGCATCTCAATCTACGTCGCGGCGCAAAACAGCGCGAAGGACGTCGCGGCCGACATGGATCACGCCTACTTCCCGATCGGCCCGGTCGGCAAGGTCACCGAGCTGCATCTGATGTATCCGGCGCTTGCCATGACCTACACGAAGTACCCGCAAGCCTGTAAGGCCTTGATCGCCTTCATGCTCGAAGCGGACAACTTCAATCCGTGGATCCAATCGGCGAAGGGCTATCTCACGCACTGCCTGAACGCCTACGACAAAAACCCGGTGTGGACCGCCGATCCGAAGAACACACCGTATCGTGACGTTGCCAAGCGCTCGCTCACCGCCGGCGGTCTCGGCTCGGTCGGCGAGAAGGCGGCAACCGCGATCGCCGACTTCATCGTGGTCGATATGTTCGCCAACTACGCCACGGGCCGCGAAGACGCCAAGGGCGCGATCGCGATCGCCGAGCGGCAGTTGAAGCGCATCTATCGCTAAGCGTTACGTCCCGGGTCCGCCGTGCGGGCCCGGGACGTCTTTTTTATTGGCATGGCAAGCGTCCCACGTTTAAGGGATGCAGGGTTCGAACCTGATGACCGATGTCGCTCTCAAATCACGCCTGGACAAGCGGCCGATTCAGGAGCCCACCTCCTGGGATCGCCTGAAGGTCAACAAGAACTGGCTGGGCCTCTGGTTCATGTTGCCGGCGGGCGCGATCCTGATGCTGTTTCTGGCCTACCCGCTGGGGCTCGGCGTCTGGCTGTCATTCACCGACGCCAAGATCGGCCGCGCCGGTGAATTCGTCGGGCTTGAAAACTACGAATGGCTCGGGGGCGATTCAACGTTCCTGCTGTCGGTGTTCAACACCCTGCTTTACACGACTGTCGCGAGCGTCATCAAATTCGCGGTCGGGCTGTATCTGGCCTTGCTGCTGAACGAGCGCTTGCCGTTCAAGGCCATTCTGCGCGCTGTTGTGCTGATCCCCTTCATCGTTCCCACGGTGCTGTCGGCGATCGCCTTCTGGTGGATTTACGACGCGCAGTTCTCGATCATTTCCTGGTCGCTGAAGCAAATGGGACTGATCGAGACAAATATCGACTTCCTTGGCGATGTCTGGAACGCGCGCTGGTCGACGATCTTCGCCAATATCTGGCGCGGCGTGCCCTTCGTCGCGATCACGTTACTGGCCGGCCTGCAGACGGTGTCGCCGTCGCTTTATGAAGCCGCCACCATCGACGGCGCGACGCCGTGGCAGCGCTTCCGCTTCATCACCTATCCGCTGCTGACGCCGATCATCGCCGTGGTCATGACCTTCTCGGTGCTGTTCACCTTCACCGACTTCCAGCTCATCTGGGTGATGACGCGCGGCGGCCCGGTCAACGCCACGCATCTGATGGCGACACTCTCCTACCAGCGCGCGATCATCGGCGGCTCGCTCGGCGAAGGCGCGGCGATCTCGACCGCGATGATCCCGTTCCTGCTGGCAGCGATCATGGTGTCATGGTTCGGCCTACAGCGCCGCAAGTGGCAACAAGGTGGCGACAATGACTGAGGCCCTTTCTTATCCCTCCCCTGCACGGGGAGGGTGGCGCGTGAAACGAGCCGGGTGGGGTTTAGGTGCGGCTGGCATCACCCCACCCGTCCGCGCGCTTACGCGCGCGTCCACCCTCCCCCTGCGGGGGAGGGATAAGGGAAAAAGCAATGACTGATACACTCGCCGCGAAGGCCGCGAACCCCAAGACCGTCCTCAACGCTTCGGTGGCGGGCCCCGACGCGTCTGAAGGCATGAGCTATCTCGACAGCCTGCCGCGCCGGCTGGTGACGCTCTACTTGCCACTGGGCCTGATCCTGGTCGTGCTGCTGTTCCCGTTTTACTGGATGGCGCTGACGTCCGTTAAGCCGGATGAGCAACTGCTCGATTTCGACGTCTACAGCCCGTTCTGGACCTGGAATCCGACATTCAAGCATATCCACAAGCTGCTGTTCGACACCGAGTATCCTATTTGGCTCTGGAACACGATGCTGGTCGCGACCTGCGCGACGGCGCTGTCGATCTTCGCCAGCGTTCTTGCCGCCTATGCCATCGTGCGGCTGCGCTACCGCGGCGCGCAATGGGTCGGCGGCGCGATCTTCCTCGCCTATCTGGTGCCGCCGTCGATCCTGTTCATTCCGCTATCGACGGTGGTTTTCCAATACGGCCTGTTCGACACGCCGTTCGCGCTGATCCTGACCTATCCGACCATCCTCATCCCGTTCTCGACCTGGCTCTTGATGGGCTACTTCAAGACCATCCCGTTCGAGCTTGAGGAATGCGCCTTGATCGACGGCGCCAGCCGCTGGCAGATCCTGACCAAGATCGTGCTGCCTTTGGCGATCCCCGGCCTGATCTCGGCCTTCATCTTCTGCTTCACGCTGTGCTGGAACGAATTCATCTATGCGCTGACCTTTATCTCGTCGACGCATTATAAAACCGTGCCGGTCGCCATCGTGACGGCGCTGGTGGACGGCGACGTCTATCGCTGGGGCTCGCTGATGGCCGGCGCGCTGATCGGCTCGCTGCCGCTGGTCATCCTCTACGCCTTCTTCGTCGAGCACTATGTCTCGGCCATGACCGGCGCCGTGAAGGAATAACGATCTACCGCAACAGGCCCTTCGCCGCTTTCCAAGCCGGTGCGAGGATAAACTCCACCACCGGCAGCAGCACCGCGCCGATCGCCATGCCCAGCACACCGGAAATGGCGGCGAGGACCACCCATTCGAGTAGACCGCCAATCGCCGGCAAGGCCTGCGCCGCGCCGTGGGTGGCAGCTTCGACGCTGTGGTGGATCGACGGCGGGCCGTACACTTCCAGGCCGTGCAACACGATGCCGCCGCCGACCCAGATCATCGCCGCGGTGCCGACAATGGAAAGCAGCGTCAGGAAATACGGCATGCCGCGGACAAGCGCGCGGCCGAACGCCCGGCTCATTCCGGCCAGGCCGGACGTCGATGGGTTTTTGGCCAGCGCGACGCCGACATCGTCGGCCTTCACGATCAGAGCCACGACACCGTAGACCGCCACAGTGATGCCGATGCCGACAAGCGCCAGCACAAAAGCCTGCGTCCAGACATTGGACACCGGAAGCGCCGCCAGCGAGATCGCCATGATCTCCGCCGACAGGATGAAATCGGTCTTGATGGCGCTGGCGACTTTTTCGTCTTCGAGCGACTGCGGATTCAGCGCCACGGTTTCCAGTTTCGCCTCATGGGCGTGGGCATGGTGCGGCGTGACGGCCTCGTAGATTTTCTCGACTCCCTCGTAACAAAGGTAAGCTCCGCCGAACATGAGCAGCGGCGTGATGACCGAGGGCAGGAAATAGCTCAACGCCAAGGCCGCCGGCAGCAAGATCAACAGCTTGTTGCGCAGCGAGCCGAGCGCGATTTTGCCGACGATCGGCAATTCGCGCTGCGCGGCGAAGCCGATCACATAGCCGGGGGTGACCGCCGTGTCGTCGATGACGACACCGGCCGCCTTCGCCCCGGCCTTGGCCGCCTGGCCGGCGACATCGTCAAGCGAGGCCGCCGCCACCTTGGCGAGCGCCGCAATGTCGTCGAGGAGCGCTATCAGTCCGATGCTCAAAGGCGGTCTCTTTCCGGTTCCGGTTCCAACGTCTGCCGAACGGCCTGACAGACATAGCTGTTCCATCCCGGATGATCACATAGACCCTCGTCGCTCTGCTTTTTTCATGGCAAGATCGATCCTGAGGGACATTCGAAGCGGGGTTCGGGCATGTTGATCCAACTTCACAGCCAAGCAACGACGACGCCGAAGGTGCGGGCGG
>CAMBQQ010000039.1 GCA_945870035.1 Rhizobium sp. Q54
GCGGATCGCCTTTCGCCGATAGTGCCGCCAGCCGATTATCCGCATCGAAAAATCCGAGCTGCCCCATCGTCAGTCTCCTAGAATCATGCCGTCAGGGCAGCAGACTCGCACGGGGCCGAGGGGCATGCTATTTTTCGAGGTGCCCTGGAACGATTCTGGGGACTTGCGCCTGCCTGGGGGTTGAGGCCCATATCATCGAACCGGCCGGTTTTCCGGTCACCGACCGGGCTTTCCGCCGCGCCGGAATGGACTACCTCGACCGGGTGACGATCCAGCGCCATGCCGACTTCGCGGCCTTCGACGGCTGGCGGCGGGAGAGCCGACTCAAATTGGTGCTGATGACCACCGCGGGGGCGCAAAACTACCTCGACCATGCCTTCGCCGTTGACCAGGTCGTTTTGTTCGGCCGGGAAAGCGCAGGCGTCCCGCCGGCCGTCCATGATACCTGCGAGGTCCGCCTTCGGATCCCGGTCGCCGAGGGTCTGCGCTCACTCAATATCGCCGTGTCAGCCGCCATGGTGATGGGCGAGGCGCTGCGGCAGACGGCGGGGTTTCCCCCGTGATAGCTTTTTGGCCCGCCAACCGCATAAAGCCTATGCCATGACCTTAGCCGACATTGAGGCCCGCAAAGAACGCGCCCGAACCTGGTTCGAGGCCCTGCGCGACGACATTTGCAAATCGCTCGAAGGGCTCGAAGACGCCCTGCCCGCCTCCACGCCGTTGGCGGACCGTCCGGCCGGCCGATTCGTGCGCACGCCATGGCAACGCACCGCCGGCGGCGGCGGCGTGATGTCGATCATGCATGGCCGTGTTTTCGAAAAAGTCGGCGTGCATTGCTCGACCGTGCACGGCGAATTCGCGCCGGAGTTCCGCAAGGAAATCCCCGGCGCCACCGAGGATCCGAAATTCTGGGCGTCCGGCATCTCTCTCATTGCCCACCCGCACAATCCGAACGTCCCGGCGGTGCATATGAACACCCGCTTTGTTGTTACCAGCAAGGCCTGGTTCGGCGGCGGCGCCGACCTGACACCAGTCCTGGACAAACGTCGCACCCAGGACGATCCCGACACCCTCGCCTTCCATGCCGCCATGCAGGCGCCGTGCGATGCGCACCAGGACGTCGCCGACTACGATAAGTTCAAAAAGTGGTGCGACGATTATTTCCACCTCAAACACCGCAACGAGCCACGCGGCATCGGCGGCATTTTCTACGATTATCTGGAAAGCGACTGGGACAAGGCCTTCGCGTTCACGCAGGACGTCGGACGCGCATTTCGGGACATCTATCCGAAGATCGTCCAACGGAATTTCACCGCACCGTGGACCGAGGCCGAACGCGACGAGCAACTCGTTCGCCGCGGCCGCTATGTCGAATTCAACCTGCTCTACGACCGCGGCACGATCTTCGGCCTGCGCACCGGCGGCAATGTCGACTCAATCTTGTCGTCGATGCCGCCGGTGGTGAAGTGGCCATAACTGCCAGCGCTACCTGAACGCCGCGACGATCATCATCACGCCGCCGAGCAGCACGATGACGTCGAGGATCGCGGTATGGACATGCACCGGCATGTACGCAACGAACAGCCGCGCCAGGTATGCGCCTGGAAACGCGATGACGCCGATCAGCAGCGCCAGCGCGATGGTCTGAGCGGTCAAAACGCCGGCGGCGCCAAACACCGCGACCTTGACGACGCTGACGGCAATCGAGATCGCCGCATCGGTCGCCACCACCGCCGCGCCCTCAAGACCCGCCGCCATCAACAGCGACAGCATGATGACGCCGGAGCCCGCCGTGCCGCCGACGACGACGCCGTAGCCGGCCGCGCCTATCGTAAAACCGCGGTCATCGATGCGTATGTTGCGATGTTTGAGATGCCGGCGCAGCGGCACGCTGAGGATCAGCATCGAGCCGATCACCAAAGCCGCGCCCTTGCCGGTCAAATAGGTATAGCCCCACGCGCCCAGCACGCAGAGCGGCAGCGACGCGGCGATACCCAATACGGCGCGGCGTCGGTCGAGATATTTATAGAACGCCGAGACACGGCCGAAATTGTTGAACAACGCCGCGATGGCGATGATCGGCACGACCGGCGCGGCGCCGATCATCGGCACCAGCACCAAAGGCATCAGCGCGCCATTGCCGTAGCCGGAAACGCCGCCGATCACCGCGGCGATCAGCGCGACGCAGGCGACCAGCAGAAGTTGCGCGAAAGAAACATCGGCAAAGCCGGAGAGGAGATCCATTCAGCGCACATAGGTGAGATCGGCCGGCGAGATCAACACGCCAAAGCGCTCGCACCAGATCACCACGCTTTGATAGTTTTTCAGATCGACGCCGGCCGGAATAGAATAACGCTGGCTGCCCTTGAAGGCGCGCAAACGGCCGAGATCGATATACATCGCGTCCTTCACCGGCGCTTCGTCGCGGACATTGGCCTTCGGCACCAGATAGACGTGATAGGCCGGTCCCGGCCCGACTTCGAAATCCGGCTCGAGAAACACCGTGCGCTCATAGACACTGACCTTGCCGCGGCCCCAATGCACGGGATCGGACGGCTTGGCATGAATGAAGGTGCCGGTGGCCACGGCCGCGGCTTTCGCCTCGGCGGGAGCAACGGCCGACGCGGCGGTGCCGATATCGGCTTGCGTGAGTTGCTCCATCGCCGGCGGCGGCGGAAACACATAAGGAAAGAAAAAGAAGCCGAGCGCGACACCGAAGCCGGTGCCGAGAATGCCGCCCGCCAAAAAGATCGCTATTGAGCGCCAGATGTTACGCATATCGCCCCCCGCTCGAAACAAACCTAGCCCGCTAACCGGACGCCGTCGCCGCTTTGTCCGCGATCTTGTCGAGCGCATCGGCGCTGTCGGGAAACCCCTGCGCCGCCCAGGCCGCCTCCGCCGCGCGCAAGGCCTCTCCAAGCGCCGGCCCCTTGCCGATGCCGCGCTTGATGAAGTCGGCCGCCTTCAACGGAAACACCGGCGCGGTGAAGCGCTGCGGCAAGGTCGCCAGTTCGATCCAGGATGGATCGTTGGCCGACTCCCACGAGCGCGCCCAGCCGAGTAGCGCGTGATCGGTAAATGCCTCCGGCCCAAGCCGGTAAATCAGCACGCGCGCACCATCCAGCGCCACCGCCGGCGACAGCCGCCGCCAGCCTTCCGCCATCGACACCAGCCGCGCATGTTCCTTGTTGGTCAGCCGCAATCTTTGCCACAACCTTTCGGCGTCCTCGACAACCGCAACCGCGAGCGCGCCGAGCCGGCGCACCGGGCAAGCCGTAATGCCGATGGCCGCTTCGACCTTGACCATGTTCCCGAACGACGCGGCGTAAGTGACGCCACCAAGGATGCGCAAGGTCAGGCCGCAATCCGCCATGACGATCAAGGTCGGCAGCGCATGCGGCGCGACCAGAAGCTTCATCATCTCCTGGCGCACGCGCTCGCGCGACAACTGGTCGAGCCCGTCGCGGCCGGCAATGCAGGCGGCAAGGCCATCAGCATCGGGATGGCCACCCGGACCATAAGCAGCATGAAAGCGGAAGAAGCGAAGGATGCGCAGATAATCTTCGGCAATACGCTGGTGCGGATCGCCGATGAAACGCACGCGGCGCACCGCCAGATCGTCCAACCCTCCGGCATAATCATGAACCGTGCCGTCGCGCGTCACCGACAGCGCGTTGATGGTGAAGTCGCGGCGTTCGGCATCGTCCTTCCAGTCGCGGCCGAAAGCGACCTTGGCATGGCGGCCATAAGTCTCGACATCGGTGCGCAAGGTCGTGACCTCGAACGGATGCTTGTCGATGACGACGGTCACGGTGCCATGCTCGATGCCGGTCGGCACCGCCTTGAAGCCGGCGGCTGTGACGCGTCGCACGACTTCTTCCGGCACCGCCGTGGTGGCGACATCGACCTCGTGGATCGGCATGGCGATCAGTGCGTTGCGCACGGCGCCGCCGACCACGCGCGCTTCCTCGCCGTCGCGATCAAGCACCTCCAGGAGACGCGACAACTCCGCCGCGAATGGCCAGGCGGCCATGTCGACCTTGCGGGATGTCGCGCCCGGCCTTGTCACCGCGTCGTCCCCGGCACGAACTTGCCGTTCTCCATATGCGCCGGGATGTATTCGGAGCCCGGCTTCGAGCCGGAAAAATGCGCGAAGTACAGAAAGCTGCCGACAACCAGCAGCAGCGCGACGATGGTCAGCCAGGCGAGGCGCGCCAGCGGCCAGGATTCGACATCCATCACACCGGCCTTGGTCGCCCACAAAAACACCGCGTACAAAACGAACGGCGTGACGAACAACAGGAGTTCGGTGAGGACCGGGCGGATCATGTGTAAATCCTGTCGTGCAGATTTCGCAAAATTCCCGCCGTCACGCCCCAGATGTAGCGCTCGCCGAAGGTGATGGCATAATAATGCCGCGTCAGGCCCTGCCAATCGCGCGAGTGACGCTGCACGTTAGCCTGATTCATCACATAAGCGAGCGGTACCTCAAAGGCGACATCGACTTCGCCGGTATTGAGCGTGAGCGTGAAGCCCGGCTTGACCCGCGCGATGGTCGGCACGATGCGGTAACCGAGCGTGGTCATATAGACGTCGAGGTAGCCGAGCGGCTCGACAAAAGCACGGTCAAGGCCGATCTCTTCTTCGGCTTCGCGCAACGCCGCGTCGAGCGGATCGGCGTCGGTCTTGTCGATCTTGCCGCCGGGAAAAGAAATCTGGCCGGGATGATCCGGCAGATGCTGCGCGCGCTGCGTCAACAGCACGGTCGGTTCGGCATGATCGACAATGGCGATCAGCACCGCGGCCGGACGGATAGGCCGCACTTCGGCGATTTTCTGCATCACCGGGTCGGCGTCGTGATCGCCGCGCTTCGGCGTCACATTCGGATCGGCAATACCGGCCGGCACCTTGAGAGACAGCCGTTTGCTGACGCGCGCGTAGAACGCGTCCGAGGTCAGCGCCGGGATCGCTGCTTGCGGGCCGTGCATTATCTCAAATCCTCAAGCGCGCTGGCTTCCGCCATCGGATAGAACTCTCCGCGAGAGGCAATGCCGAACATGGCCTTGCCGCCAAGGTCGCGTTCCTCGCCCAGTTCGACCAGATCGTAAAACAGCGCCCGCGTCACCTTGGCCCACAGGTCGCTGCGGACATGCAGCAGGGGTTTCAGCCCGCCGTTTGCCGCGTCCTCATCGAAACGCAACGCATGGCCGGGCCCCGCCTCGATCCAGTCGTCGACATTGGTGCGGAACCTCAAAACGCGGCCTGCGGCATTTTGGTCAATAGCCGGCTCGACCGCAAATTCCACCGCCATGAACGGCGCATCTTCGACAACGATGCCGACCTTTTCCACCGGCGTGACCAGAAAATATTTATCGCCCTCGCGTTTGAGCACGGAAGAGAACAACTTGACCAATGCCGGCCGCCCGATCGGCGTCTTTTGATAAAACCAGGTGCCGTCGGCGGCGATGCGCATGTCAATATCGCCGCAAAAAGGCGGGTTCCACAGATGAACCGGGGGCAGCCCTTTACCGCCCGGCTCATTACCGATCTTCGGCAATTGAGCGGCTATCCCCTCCAGCCCGCCTCGCCTTGTTTCCTGCCCTGCCTTCGCCATTGTTTCCCTACGATAATCAGGCGTCTCGCACCTGTTCGCAACTTCGTGACCACCCGCTCAGCCAACTCAAGATAGCGTAGGCTTGGCGAAATAATGAGGCAGATTCGCCGCGAGCCCGCACACCAAATCGGGCCCTGGTGCGTTTGTTGCATAGCCCTAAGGACAGCCACACTTTCTATAAAAGGAAACTGGGACCATGGCGTCGGCAAGCGGTGAAAACCTGGAAAAACTCGAGGATATGATCGTGCGCGCGGCGGAATCGACCGCCACCCATGTGCGCGCCGCCAAGGAGGCGATCGGCACGGTCATTTTCGGCCAGGATCTGGTGGTCGAACGCGCGCTGGTCACGGTCCTGTCCGGCGGCCACGCGCTGCTGGTCGGCGTCCCCGGTCTCGCCAAGACCAAGCTGGTCGAGACCATGGGCATCGCACTCGGCATGGATGCCCGGCGCGTGCAATTCACTCCCGACCTGATGCCATCCGACATTCTCGGCTCCGAAGTGCTGGAAGAGAATGCCAGCGGCAAGCGTAGCTTCCGCTTCATCCCCGGCCCGGTCTTCGCGCAATTGCTGATGGCCGACGAAATCAACCGCGCTTCGCCACGCACACAGTCAGCGCTTTTGCAGGCGATGCAGGAACAGCATGTGACGGTCGCCGGCGCTCGCCACGACCTGCCCAAGCCGTTCCATGTGCTGGCGACGCAAAACCCGCTCGAACAGGAAGGCACCTATCCGCTGCCCGAAGCGCAGCTCGACCGCTTCCTGATGGAAATCGATGTCGATTATCCCGATCTGGCCGCCGAGCGGAAAATCCTGTTCGACACCACCGGCGCCGACGATACCCGCGCCAAGGCGGCGATGACCTCCGACGACCTGATCGCCGCGCAGCGCCTGGTGCGCCGTCTGCCGGTCGGCGAAAGCGTCGTCGAAGCGATCCTGCAACTGGTGCGTTCGGCGCGTCCCGGTCCGGAATCCGGCGATCTCGGCAAGTTCATCTCCTGGGGCCCCGGCCCGCGCGCCAGTCAATCGCTGATGCTGGCGGTGCGCGCCCGCGCGTTGCTCGACAACCGCTTCGCGCCGTCGATCGACGACGTGCTCGAACTGGCCGAGCCGATCCTCAAGCACCGCATGGCCTTAACGTTTGCCGCGCGCGCAGAAGGCGAGACCATCCCCAACATCATCTCGCGCCTCAAGTCGCGCATCGGATAGGAAATGGCCGAGCCGACCCTCAAGGACCTCAAGAGTCAGCCCGTCAAGGCCGCCGCCGGCAAGAGCGGCAAGCTGGCTGCGCGCATTCCGCGGCTGATCCTGGAAGCGCGGCGCGTCGCCTCGACCGTCATCCACGGCCTGCACGGCCGCCGCCGCGCCGGCTCCGGCGAAAATTTCTGGCAATACCGGCATTTCACCTCCGGCGAGCCATCGCAGAACATCGACTGGCGGCGCTCGGCGCGCGACGATCATCTGTATGTGCGCGAACGCGAATGGGAAGCTTCGCACACGATCTGGCTGTGGGCCGACCGCTCGCCGTCGATGGAGTTTTCCTCGGCGCTGACCGAGTGGAGCAAGCTCGACCGCGCTTTGGTGGTGTCGTTCGCGCTCGCCGAAGTGCTGGTGCAAGGCGGCGAACGTGTCGGCATTCCTGAACTGATGCGGCCGACCGCCAACCGCAACGTCATCGAGAGCATGGCGCAGCGCATCGTGCATGACATGCGCGAGGCGCCGAGCCTGCCGCCGAACTTCGCGCCGGCGCCGTTCTCCGAAGTGGTCGTCTTGTCCGATCTATGGAGTCCGATTGCGGAATTCCGCAGGACCATCGGCCAACTCGCGGCCAATGGCGCGCGCGGCCATGTCGTGCAGGTGTGCGATCCGGCGGAAGAGACGTTCCCCTATTCCGGCCGCGTCGAATTCGTCGAATCCGAAGGCCTCGGCAGCGTCACCGCCGGCCGCGCCGAGACCTGGCGTGCCGATTATCAAACGCTGCTCGCCAATCACCGCGCCGCGCTGCGCGCCGAGACCGAGGGGTTCGGCTGGACCTTCACCGTGCACCGCACCGATCGCGGACCGACCGAACTCCTGTTCGCGCTGCATGCCCGCATGGGCGCCAATGCGGTGTCGACCGCCGTCAACAGCCGGCATACCCCGTCGCAAAGAGGGACCGCGGCATAATGGGCGCCCTTCCGCTCGCATTCGCACAGCCTCTGGTGTTGCTCGGCCTCATCAGCCTGCCTATTCTATGGTGGCTGTTGCGGCTGGTGCCGCCGCGCCCGCGCACCATCAGTTTCCCGCCGACGCGGCTGTTGTTCGAGATCGCGCCGAAGGAAGAGACACCGTCGCGCACGCCGTGGTGGCTGACCTTGCTGCGGTTGACCTTGGCCGCGCTCGTCATCTTTGCCGCCGCCGGTCCGTTATGGAATCCGCCAGTCGCCACCGCCAACAAGGCGGCGCCGCTCTTGATCCTGCTCGACGATAGCTGGGCCGCCGCCTCGACCTGGGATGCGCGCTTACGCACCGCCGACGAATTGATCGCGCGGGCCGAAGCCGACAGCCGCGGCGTCACCGTATTGCCGCTATCGGAAACTGTGCGCGATCTGTCTATGCAGATCGCGGGCGCGGCCCGCATTCAGATCAAGCAGATCAAGCCGAAGCCGCACGCGGTCGACCGCGCCGAAGCGCTGCCGCTGATCGAGCGATTTCTGAAAAATAATGCCGAGCTTGAAATCGTCTGGCTCTCCGACGGCGTCGATCTCGGCAAAGGTTCGGCCTTCGTGGCGGGCCTCAAGGACATCATCGGCAATCGCGCACTCACCGTGGTCGCCGGCGGGATTGCGGTGCCGCATGCGCTGGCCGGCGCCGACAATGCCGCCGGCGCGCTGACGGTGAAAGTTTTGCGCGCGCAGGCTGGCTCGGTCGAAAACGGCATGGTCAACGCCATCGACCTCAAAGGCCTGCCGCTCGGCGAAGCGCCGTTCGCCTTCAAGTCCGGCGACAGGGAGGCGGAGGCGACGATCGATCTGCCGGTCGAAATCCGCAACGACGTGGCGAGGCTGGAAATCGCTGGCGAGCGTTCGGCGGGCGCAGTGCAACTGCTCGACAAGCGCTGGCGAAGGCGCACCGTCGGCATTGTCTCGGGCTCCGCCGCCGACCGTTCGCAGCCGTTGATCGGCGCGACTTATTATCTTTCCCGCGCGCTCAACCCGTTCGCCGACGTGCGGCTTGCCGAAGGCGCAGCGCCTAGCGAAGCGATCGCCCGCTTCCTCGGCCAGAACCTGCCGATGCTGGTGCTGGCCGATGTCGGCAACATCGCCGACGCCCGCGAGCGTCTCGATAAATGGATCGACGGCGGCGGCGTGCTGGTACGCTTCGCCGGTCCGCATCTCGCCGGCGCGAGCGACGATCTGGTGCCGGTTAGATTGCGCCGCGGCGGCCGTATTCTCGGCGGCTCTCTGAGCTGGGAGAAGCCGCAGCAGTTGGCGCCTTTCTCACGCGAAGGGCCGTTTAGCGGCATGCCGGTGCCGAACGACGTCACCGTGACGCGCCAGGTTCTCGCCGAGCCGGATGCGCAACTCTCCGACCGCACCTGGGCGACCCTTGCCGACGGCACGCCTTTGGTCACCGCGCAGCGCCGAGGCAAGGGCCTGGTTGTCCTGTTTCATGTCACCGCCGACACGCGCTGGTCGGATCTGCCGCTCGCCGGCACCTTCGTCGACATGCTTCGCCGCATCGTCGCGCTCGCGGGAGCAACGGCGACCGCGACGGAAGATGCGCCCGGCAACGCCGCCGGCAGCGGCCGCAACGTCGTCCAGGCCGTGCCGCCAACGCGCGTACTCGACGGCTTCGGTGCCTTTTCGACGCCACCGCCAACCGCAAAGCCTGTGCCGGCCGGATTCACCGGCCGCGCCGGCCCCGATCATCCGCCAGGATTTTACGGCCCGCCGGAAGGGCTGGTCGCCGTCAATACGCTTGCGCCCGCCGACCGGCCGCTGCCGATCGACGTCTCGCCGCTCAATGCGCGGCTCGATGCCTATCGCGTCGGCGAGCCGCTCGATTTGCGTGGGCCTTTGTTCATCGCCGCGCTGCTGCTGTTGTTGCTTGACGCACTGGTGGTGTTCTGGCTGGCCGGCGGCCTGTCGAGCCTGACGCATCGCCGGCGCGCGGCGGCAGCCTTGATCGCTGTCGGCGCGCTCGCCGCCTTCGCCCTGCATGACGCGGCCAACGCGCAAACGCCGGCACCGGCGCAGCGGCGGGAACTGTCGGCGCAGGAGCAAGCCTTCGCCATGAAGGCAGTGCAGCAAACCCACCTCGCCTATATCATAACGGGCGATGACGAGGTTGACGCCATCAGCAAGGCCGGCCTCGACAGCCTGTCGCTGTTCCTGGCGCAGCGCACCGCGCTTGAACCTGGCGAGGCGATGGGCGTCGATCCGTCACGCGACGAACTGTCGTTCTTCCCGATGTTGTATTGGCCGGTGACGGTCAACGCGGCAAAGCCCTCTCGCGCCGCGCTCGACCGCATCGATAGCTACATGAAACGCGGCGGCACCATCGTGTTCGACACCCGCGACGCCATCGATGCACCGCCCGGCCCCGGCGGCGCGATGCAAAGCCCCGGCATGGTGGCGCTGCGCTCGATCCTGTCGTCGCTCGACGTGCCCGAACTCGAGCCGCTGCCGCGCGACCACGTTCTCAACAAGACATTCTTTCTGCTGCCCGACTTCCCCGGCCGCTTCACCAATGGCCAGCTCTGGGTCGAAGCGCAGCCGGTCGACAATGAAGACGAGCCGGGCCGCCCGGTCCGCGCCGGCGACGGCGTCTCGTCGATCATGATCACCTCGAACGATCTGGCCGGCGCCTGGGCGATGCGTCCGGACGGCCAGCCGATGCTGCCGTTGGTGCCGGGCGAACCGCGCCAGCGCGAATTCGCCTTCCGCGCCGGCGTCAACATCATCATGTATGCGCTGACCGGCAACTACAAAGCCGACCAGGTGCATATCCCGGCATTGCTCGAACGGCTGGGACAATAAATATGAAAAAGAAAAAAACGGAAAATAAAAAGGCCACCGTGCAAACGTCCAAAGCTGGCCGCGAAAATTCGGTAAAGCGAGACCCATGGGGCTGCATGGCGGGTACAATAACTATTCATCCCGGCGTTGACTTGACAGCGCCAAACGAAAGCTGGACGGCCAACGCCGATCAAATGGTCAAGCAACCATGAACCTCGGCGTCGCCTTCGCTCCCTTGGTGCCAGAATATGTGGTGTGGACCGCGTTCGGCGTCGCGGTCGTGATCTCGATCCTGTTGCTTGTCGTGCGCTCGCGCGGCGCCGTCGTGCGGGCGCTGGCGATGGGTATGATGGTCCTCGCATTGGCCAATCCGTCATTCACGCGCGAAGACCGCGAGCCCATTCCGTCGGTCGCCGCCGTCATCATCGACAAGAGCCCGAGCCAGGAGTTCAGCGACCGCACCGCGCAGACCAATGCCGCGCGCGAAACGATCGTCGAGCGGCTCAAGCGCATTCCCGGCCTCGAAGTGCGCGTATCGGAAGCCGGCGCCGCGGATGGCGAGACCGACGGCACCAGATTGTTCTCCGCTTTGTCCTCGACTCTGGCCGACGTGCCGCCGGATCGCGTTGCCGGCGCCATCATGATTACCGATGGGCGCGTGCATGACATTCCGGCCGAGGCCGCGGCGCTGGGCTTTGCCGCGCCGCTGCATGCGCTCATCACCGGACACGGCAACGAGATCGACCGCCGCGTTGTCCTCACGCAAACGCCGCGTTTCGGCATTGTCGGCCAGTCGCAGACCGTGGGATTCCGCGTCGAGGATCAGGGCGGCCAAGGCGGCCCGGTGCAGGTGACCATCCGCCGCGACGGCGAAATGCTTGAGCAGCGCATTGTGAACGTCCGCACCGATGTAAACGTCCGCGTCCAAATCCCGCATGCCGGCGCCAATATCGTCGAAATCGAGGCCGCCGCGCTGCCGAACGAACTGACTCTTGTGAACAACCGCGCCGTTGTCTCGATCGACGGCGTCCGCGACAAACTGCGCGTACTGTTGGTGTCCGGCGAGCCGCATGCCGGCGAGCGCACCTGGCGCAACCTGCTCAAATCCGACGCCTCGGTCGATCTGGTGCATTTCACCATTCTGCGTCCGCCGGAAAAGCAGGATGGCACGCCGATCAACGAACTGTCGCTGATCGCCTTTCCGACCCGCGAACTGTTCCAGCAGAAGATCTCCGAATTTCAGCTCATCATCTTCGACCGCTATGCCCGGCAGGGCGTGCTGCCGATGATCTATTTCGACAACATCGCCAAATATGTGCAGGACGGCGGCGCGGTGATGATCGCCGCCGGTCCCGATTACGCCTCGCCAACCTCGATCTGGCGCACGCCGCTCGACGTCATCCTGCCGGCCGAGCCGTCCGGCGACATGACCGACCAGAGCTTTCAGGCGCGGCTGACCGATGCCGGCAAGCGCCATCCGGTGACGCGCGCGCTGGAAGGCTCGGACGTCGAGCCGCCGCGCTGGAGCCACTGGTTCCGGCTGGTCAATACCAAGCGCACCACCGGCACCAGCGTGATGCACGGCCCCGACAACAAGCCGCTGCTGGTGCTTGGCCGTGAAGGCGAAGGCCGCGTCGCGCTGCTTTTGTCCGATCACATCTGGCTGTGGGCGCGCGGCTATGAAGGCGGCGGACCGCATCTCGATCTGCTGCGCAACGTGTCGCACTGGCTGATGAAGCAGCCCGACCTCGAGGAAGAAGCGCTGCGCCTCATCGTGCGCGGCCGCGACATAACAGTGCAGCGCCAAACCATGGCCGACACGATCAATGAAATCACACTGACCTCGCCCGGCGGCTCGACCCGCAAGTTGACGCTGCGGCAGGACGAGCCCGGCCTGTGGCGCAACGAACTGGCCGCCAACGAACTCGGCCTGTGGCGTGCCACCGACGGCAAGCTGACTGCGCTTGCCAATGTCGGACCCGCTAATCCGCGCGAATTCCAGGAAGTGACGTCGAGCACGCAGCCGCTGCTGCAGCTCGCCAATGCCACCGGCGGCGATTCGCGCCGACTCGCCGAAGCGGCAACGCTGAACGTGCCGCGCGTCGTGCCGGTGCGCAGCGGCACGAGCTTCAAGGGCGATGACTGGATCGGCCTCAAGATGCGCGACGTCAGCGTGGTACGCGGCATCGGCGTGCTGCCGATCTTCGCCGGCCTGATCGGCCTGTTGCTGCTGATCGGCTCGCTGGCGGCGACGTGGGCGAGAGAAGGTCGATAGATCCCGATGACATTTTCAGTTTTCATGGCGACTTTGATCGCCGGTTTCGTCTATTCGGTGATCCCCGGTCCCGCCGTGCTGCTGGTGTTCTCGCTTGCCGCGCAACATGGCCGCGCCATGGGCGCACGGTTTCTTTTAGGCCATATGGCGGGCGACATTGTCTGGAGCGCGCTGGCTTTCGCTTCGATCCTCGGCGTCAGTCAGATGGGGCCGATGCTGTTTGAAATTCTCGGCGCCGGTTGCGGGCTGTATCTAATCTATCTCGGCATCAAGGCGATGACGGCAACAAGCATCGGCGAGGCGCCGGTGCTGCGCGGGCACAAACCGTACCGCGCCGGCTTTCTGTTCGGCCTGACCAATCCAAAGGCCTATCCGGTGGCTGTCGCGGTATTCACCACCTTGATCGCGCGCTACACGCTGGAGCTGTCGTGGTCGTCGCTGCCGCTGATGGGATTGGCGGCATGGATCGGCATCGTACTCGGCTATGTCGCTACCTTGTTCTGGGCTGGACTGCCGCTGGTACGCCGCTTCTTTCTCACCCACGGCGTCATCGTCACCCGGGTGATCGGCGTCACCTTCGTGCTGTTCGGCGCCAAGTCGCTGATCGACGCCGGACGTTCGTTTCAGGCGCGCTAATTACTTGTCCATCACTTCTTCGGCCGCCGTGATCAGGCTGTGGCCGGGGTTCTTGCCGCAATATTCGCCGAGCTTGCCGCCGTCGGTCTTCATCTTGTCGAAGTCGACGATCGGCTTGGCGTCCTGGTCGCTGTAATAGCCTTCCAGCCACATCAGGATCAGGCCGATGGTTTCCTTGTCGCTGCTGACGAAATCCTTGCAGGTGACGGTGGCGAGATCGAGCTGCTGCGCCTGAGCCGGCAGCGGCGCCGCAAGCGTGGCCGCGACCAGAAGAATCGAAAGCTTGTTCATGATTCCCCTCACTACTGGTTAGCCGCCTCGTCGATCCAGTCCGGCCTGATCAGGCCGGCGACCCCTTCGAACGCACCCGGCACTAATTCGTTGACCAGCAGGCGGGCCGGATCGACCGGGCCCGGCATCTTCACCAGCCCCTTCGGGATGCGTTTGAAGCCGGCCTTGGCATAATACGGCTCGTCGCCGACCAGGACGACGAGCTTGTAGCCTTGCGCCTGGGCTTCCTTGAGCGAGCGCGTCATCAAGGCCGAGCCGACGCCGCGCGACCGGAACGGCGGCTCCACCGTCAGCGGTCCGAGCAGCAATGCCTTGGTCTCGCCAATGCAGATCGGCGTCAGCCGGATCGAGCCGACCATCAAGGTGCCGATGCGCGCGGTAAAGGACAGGTCGAGCATATGGCCCCGGCCCTCGCGGATGCGGAAGGCCGAGCGGGCATAGCGGCCGGGACCGAAGGTGCGCTCGTGCAGCCGTTCGATCGCCAAAGCGTCGCCAAGGGTTTCAGGCAGGATGGTCAACTGCAATTCGCTCATGGGAGAGCCGATTAGCACCTTGGACGATTCCGGTCCATCGCGGTGGTCTTTTGCGGCCGGAGACACTAAATGCCCCTCACCCGGCTCGCGCCTTACCGGCGCGCGCCACCCTCGCCCCGTAAAGCACGGGGAGAGAGAAGAACGGCGCGGAGAATGGACATGGGACTTCTGGTCGACGGCGTCTGGCACGACGAATGGTACCAAAACAAGAACGGCCGCTTCGTCCGGCAGCAATCACCGTTCCGCAACTGGGTGACCGCCGACGGCAGCGCCGGACCGGCCGGCACGGACGGCTTCCAGGCCGAGGCCGGACGCTATCACCTCTATGTCTCGCTGGCCTGTCCGTGGGCGCACCGCACCATCATCTTCCGCAAGCTGAAGGGCCTCGAAGACCTTATCTCGATGTCCGTCGTTTCCCCCGACATGCTCAAGGAAGGCTGGACCTTCCACAAAGACGAAGGCTCGACCGGCGATGAGGTCAACGGCAAGGAACACCTCTACGAGATTTACCTTGCTGTCGATCCGAAATTCAGCGGCCGCGTCACCGTGCCGGTGCTGTGGGACAAGAAGCGCAAGACGATCGTCAACAACGAGTCGTCGGAAATCATCCGTATGTTCAATTCGGCGTTCAACGCCCTGACCGGCAACGCCGCCGACTTCTATCCGCAGGCGCTGCGCGCCGAGATCGACCGCATCAACGACCTCGTCTATCCGAACATCAACAACGGCGTCTATCGCGCCGGCTTCGCGACGACCCAGGACGCCTACGAAGAAGCTTTCCGCGGCATTTTCGATGCGCTCGACCAGATAGAGGATATCCTGTCGCAGCAGCGTTATCTCGCCGGCAGCACGATCACCGAAGCCGACTGGCGCCTGTTCACGACACTGGTTCGTTTCGATGCGGTCTATTACGGCCACTTCAAATGCAACTGGCGGCACATCTACGAGTATCCCAACCTGTCGAATTATCTGCGCGATCTTTACCAGGTGCCGGGCGTGGCCGAGACGGTGAGCCTTGAGCAGATCAAGCGGCACTATTATCATAGCCAGCGGACTGTGAATCCGTCCGGCATCGTACCGGTCGGACCTCAATTGGATTTCGCGGCGAAGCATGATCGGGCGAGGTTTGGCTGATCTTCCCTTCACCTCTCCCATAGGGAGAGGTCGGCACACCGTAAGCGCGTGACGCGCGTCTTCGACGCACTATGGTGTGCCGGGTGAGGGGTTATAGCCTTAATTGAGTCACTTGCCCCCCACCCCAACCCTCTCCCCCAAGGGGAAAGGGAGTTCGTAGTGCCACTGGCATTGCTTCAATCCACACCGAAACTCGACTAATCTCTTTCCTACAAATGATTTGAACGGACTCTCATGTTCGGCACCCACGATTTGCTCCTGTTCATCCTCGCCGGCTGGCTGTTGAACATCACGCCCGGCCCCGACACCGCGCTGATCGTGGCGCGTGCGACGCAAATGGGCTTCAAGGGCGGCGCGATGGCCTGCGCCGGCGTCGCCGCCGGCATCATGGTGCATATTCTCGCAGCGGCACTGGGCATCTCGGCGCTGATCGCGGCCTCGGCAACCGCCTTCGGCATCGTCAAGTTTCTCGGTGCCGGCTATCTCATCTATATCGGCGTCCGCATGATGCTGACGCGGCGCGCGAATGACGATGCCGCGCCAGGCAGATCGAAAGCGCCGCTGAGCCTGGCGAAAGTGTTTCAGCAAGGCTTCATCACCAACGCGCTCAATCCGAAAGTGGCTTTGTTCTTTCTGGCCTTCCTGCCGCAGTTCATCGACAACAATGCGCCCTCGACGGCCTTGGCCTTCGTGTTCCTCGGCGTCGTCTTCAACGTCAACGGCACGATCTGGAATGTCGGCGTCGCTTACGCGACCGCGCGCGCGGCGTCGGCGATGCGCGGCGCCAGGACGTTCCAGCGCTGGATAGACGGCACGATCGGTGCGCTGTTCGTGGCCTTCGGCGTGAAACTGGCTCTATTCCAACGCTAGTGCGGAAAACCACCCTTCGCCATCATCAGATGGTGCGGCTGGTGGTGGCCGCCTTGCGCCATGATGCCCATGAAACCGAGCGCCTTGAGCTTGACCAGCGACGCCTTGTCGTTCGCCGCGACGGTGAGCGTCACGCCGTCCGCCCGCTCCGCGGTCGCCGCATTCCAGCCGTGCGCTGCAAGCTCGCGCGCGTGCGCCGGCACCATGCGTTTGATCGCGTCGCGCGTGCGGCCCTCGCCGGTAACGGCAATCTCGATGCCGGTATCGGTCATGCGTTCGCTGGCGGCGGCGCGCAAGGTGACTTCGTTCATGTCGATGAGATGCTCGCGCAAGGCGCCGATATTGATCTTCGACCAATCGGTTGACGGATCGGCATCGAGAATCTGCACGATTTCCTGAATGGCGCCGAAGGCATCCTGGCCCGGACTTGTCGGCTGTATGCCGCTGTGGTGGCCGGCGCTATCGCCGTGCCGACCGCCCTGCATCATCTGGCCGTGCATGCCGCCCGGTGCCCCTTGGCCTTGCATCATCTGGCCGTGCATGCCGCCATGCTGGGCGACGGCGTAAACCGTGGTGGCGGCAATCGCCAGGCCGGCGAGCGTGGTCTTCCAGGGAAATTTCGACATGATCCGGCTCCTTCGCATGTTGCCCCCACGACCTTGTTAACCCGCGGAGCCGCAAGCGTCCTATGATCCGGATCATACCTTGCGCCCGCGCAAAAGCGTGATTGTCCCTCGGCCCTTCTTGATCTCGCCGCTGCGCACCAGCGCCGCCAGCGTTCGATAGAGAGCCTCATGCGTCAGGCCGAGATCGGCAGCGAGATCCTTGAGCGTACCGGTCAAGGTCACGCTGCGGCCGTCGCCGCCGGCATTGACGCTGAGGTAATGACGGACGCGGTCACGCGCCGAGCGGATGTTGCGCTGCTCGATGCGGGTGCGCAAATTCATCACTTGCCGCGCCAGGGTGGCGCTGAAAGCCTGCGCCGCCTTGCGGTCCTTGTCGAAGGCTGCAAGCAGCGCGGCTTTCGGATAGGCGCGCACCGTGGCCGCGGCCGAAGCGATGGCGTCGCAATGGTACACGGTTGAAAACAACGACGCCTCGGCAATCGTCTCGCCGGCGCCTGCGATATACAGCACAACCTCACGCCCGGATCGATCGACCCGCGACAGTCGCACGCGGCCGCTTGTGATTTCGAAGAAGCTCATCGGCCTGTCGCCTTGGCGGAACAAGGTTTCGCCTGGTTTAAGCTTGCGCTCGCCCGCCTTGGCGCGCACCGCGGCGGGCAGCCAGTCCTGATTGGGCATCACCACACCTCGCTCACCTTCGCGCCCTCGAACACCTCGGCGATGCGCGCCCGCGCGGCGCGGCCGGTATCGGCCGGCAGCGCATCGAGGGCGAAGAAACCGTGGTCGACAATCTCGTGATCGGGCACGGGCGCCGACGGCTGCGCGAAATCGCGAACGATGAACAAAGCGACGTGGTCGCGCTTTGAGACCCGGGGGTTGTGATACATGCCGTGCAGCAGCGGCTCGCCCGTGAGGTGAATGTTGCCCTCCTCCGACAATTCGCGGGCCAGGCCGGTGCGCAGGCTTTCGCCCGGCTCGACGCCGCCGCCGGGAAAATGCCAGCCGCTGACATAGGAGTGCTTGACCAGGAAGATGCGGCCCTCGCGGTCGATCACCATGCCGAAGGCGCCGAGCGTCGTCGCGCGAGCAAACCGCCAGTAAAAGTGGAAGCCGCGGCTGATCCAGGGTTCGAACTTGCGGCGGAGGCGATGCGAGAGCATGGCTATCAATGCCACTTTTGGCGGCCGATTTCATGCCCAGCTGTTGAAAGCTCCGCAAAATCAGCACTTTATTGTTTAGAATGTTTCTAATATAGAGAACTTGAAGCGAAATCCGGCCGCCGGCGCGCAAGAAGGCATTTCCCGTGAAGAAATTTTCCGATTTGACCGAACAGGAAGTGCTGGCGCTGGCCATCACCAATGAAGAAGAGGACAGCCGCATCTATCGCGGCTTTGCCGAGGGTCTGCGCGAGCAGTTCCCCTCTTCGGCCAAGATCTTCGACGAAATGGCGGAAGAGGAAGTCACCCACCGCACCTGGCTGTACGACCTCTACCGCACAAAGTTCGGCGACTACCTGCCGCTGATCCGCCGCCAGGACGTCAAGGGCTTCGTCCAGCCGAAACAGCCGCTGTGGCTGATGCGGCCGCTCGGCCTCGACGAGGTGCGCAAGTTCGCCGAGGACATGGAGTTCCAGGCCGAGCGCTATTACCGCAAGGCGGCGGAGACTGCGCGCGACGCCTCTGTGCGCGAGCTGTTGATCAAGCTCGCCGAAGCCGAAGCCGGCCACGAAACCCTGGCGCACAAGCTGAGCGAGACCATTCTCACGCCGGGCGCGCGCGAAAAGGAAGACGAGACGGCGCGGCGCATGTTCCTGCTGCAATATATTCAGCCGGGGCTGGTCGGGCTGATGGATGGCTCGGTATCGACCTTGGCGCCGTTGTTCGCGGCGGCCTTCGCCACGCACAGCACCTGGGAGACGTTTCTGGTCGGCATGGCGGCTTCGGTCGGCGCCGGCATTTCGATGGGCTTTGCCGAGGCGCTGTCAGACGACGGTTCGCTGACCGGGCGCGGCACGCCATGGCTGCGCGGCACCGTGTCCGGCGTGATGACCACGATCGGCGGGCTCGGGCACACTTTGCCTTACCTCATTCCGGATTTCTGGATCGCCACCTTTGTCGCCATCTTCGTCGTCGTCATCGAACTGGCGGTGATTTCCTGGATCCGCTACAAATTCATGGATACGCCGTTCATGCAGGCGGCGTTCCAGATCGTGGTCGGTGGCGCTTTGGTGTTCATCGCCGGCATATTGATCGGGCATGGGTGACGGGCTACGCCCGTTGAACGATGTATACCCTCGCCCATGTATCCGATCCGCATTTGTCGCCGCTGCCAGTGGCGAGCTTTCTTGAGCTTGCCGGCAAGAGACTGACCGGCTGGCTGAACTGGCAGCGCAAGCGGCACAACGTACACGACCGCGCGGTGCTCGATGCCATCATCGCCGACGTGCACGCGCAACAGCCGGACCACATCGCAGTGACCGGCGATATCGCCAATATCGGCCTGCCCGCTGAATACAAGAATGGCCGCGCCTGGCTCGACAGTGTCGGCGCCGTGGGCGACGTCAGCTTCATTCCCGGCAATCACGACATCTATGTCTCCGGCTGCGCCGAGATGGCGGAACGCGGCTGGGGCGCCAACATGCGCGGCGATGGCGGAGAAACGTTTCCCTATCTGCGGCGGCGCGGGCCGCTGGCGTTGATCGGCGTATCGAGCGGCGTCGTCACCGCGCCGTTCATGGCCACTGGCGAAGTCGGCCCCGCGCAGCTTGAAAAACTGGGCGCGCTGCTCGATCGGCACAAAGGTGAAACGTTTCGCGTGGTGATGATCCACCACCCGCCAGTGAGCGCCTCACCGCATCATAAAAGACTGATCGACGCCGACGCCTTCAAGGCGGTGATTGCGTCACGCGGCGCCGAGTTGGTGCTGCACGGCCACGACCACTTGAACATGGTCAACTGGCTGGATGGACCGGACAATGCGCGCGTGCCGGCGGTCGGCGTGCCCTCGGCGTCGGCCAGGCCCGGGATGGATCACGACGCAGCGGGATACAATCTCTATCGCATCGACGGCGCGCCCGGCGCATGGCGATGCGAGATGGTGTCGCGGGCGATCGGCGAAGACGGCAAGGTTGCCGAGATCAAGCGCGGCGCGCTGATTGGCTAGGGCCGCGGTCCGTTCAAAATCGCCAGGGTCACCAGCGCCGCAATCGTCACCACCACGCCATAGATGAACGTGCGCACGGCGCGCAACCGGCCGTGACGGCGCTCCTGCTCGACAATCTTCTGCGACGACGCCATGCCGTACGGCGCGTCGTCGGTCAGCGCGCGCTCGCGCTCGACCATTCGACGCGCGACATAACGCGTCACCGCCTTGACGATGTCGGCGATCTCGTGGCTCTCGGCCAGCACGGCGCGGCCATAGCGCGTGTCCTGCACGAAACGGTATTGCCTTTTGTCGCGGCCCATCTCGACATGGGCGATGACGTCGATCCACAGCCGCGGCACGTCGCCTTTGCTGATGCCGCGGTCAAACAATTCGATGTAAACCGGAATGTCGGCGAACAGAGGATCGAGCGCTTCGTTCAGAAGCTCAAGCCGCGCCAGTTCGGCGTCGCGCAGATCGACGACGACGGCGGAACGTTCGGCCACCTCGATGCGCGCCTCGCGCACGGCATCCTTGAGCGGATTGACCGGCGGCGGCGTCTCGGCCTCGGGCTGTTTTTGGCGTCCCCACATAGGCCTTGTTTAGCAAAAGACAGCGTCCGGCGCAAAGCCGAAAACCAAGCCATTTCAAGATGTTTGATGGTTAACCCAGGGTTAAGGGCGCGCAACCAACCCGTATTGCGCGCCCCAGCCGAGGCCCGATTCGGTGGTCCCGCGCGGCCGATACTCGCAGCCGATCCATTCCTTGTAACCGAGCCGGTCGACCTCGGCGAAAACAAACGGGTAATTGATCTCGCCCTCGCCGTCCGGCTCGCCGCGCACCGGCACCTGCGAACACTGGATGTGGCCGATAATCGAGAGGTGTTTTTCCAACCGCCGGATCAGATCGCCGCCGACGATCTGCACATGATAGAAATCATACTGCATCCAGACATTCGGCTTGCCGACCTTGGCGATGATGTCGGCGGCGTGTTCGACCTGGAACAGAAAATAGCCCGGCATGTCGCGCGGATTGATCGGCTCGATATAGAGCTTGATGTTTTTTGCCGCCGCCAGATCGGCGGCGCGCTTGAGATTTGCGACGAACACCTTGTCGGCCTGCGCGCGCTGGCCGTCATCGACGTTGCCGGCGAGGCAATGTACCGCGGTGGCGCCGATCGCGGTGACGTAATCGAGCGCTTGCGCAAACGACTTGTCCCAGTCGGCCTCGCGGCCCGGCAGCGCGGCAAGGCCGAACTCACCCTCGCCTCCCATGGGCGAATTGATGCCGAGGGCGCGGATGTTATTGCGCTCGAGCGCGGCCCTGTAGTCGGCCGCCGGCACACCGGGAAAGCGGCCCTCGACGGCCTTGAAGCCGCAGGCGGCGGCGGCGTCGATGCGCTGCAACAGCGGGCGGTCCTGGAACAGGTAATCGAGATGGGCCGAAAAACGGGGCATTGTTTGCTCCTTGCGCTACAGCGCATCCTTACTTGCGCTCGCGCGCTTGGCGGTATTCATTACCCATCCTACCGTCCAATGCCAGCCCGGGAAAATTCATGTCCGCCAACTCCGCTTTTCACATCGCCGTCTTGCCCGGCGATGGCATCGGCCACGAAGTCACCGGGCCGGCACTCGATGTGCTGCGCCGCATCGAGGAAACGACGCCGAGCCTGAAATTCCGTTTCAGCGAAGCGCCCGCCGGCGCCGAGGAATACAAGGCGACCGGCAAATCGATGTCGGAGGCGACGATCAAATTGTGCGGCGAGGCGGATGCGATTTTTCTCGGCGCCTGCGGCCTGCCGAGCATTCGCTATCCCGACAACACCGAAATCATGCCGCAGGTCGAGCTGCGCTTCATCTACGACCTTTATGCCGGCGTGCGGCCGGCGCGGCTCATTCCCGGCGTACCGTCGCCGATCGTCGGCGCCGACAAGCATGGCATCGACTTCGTGCTGGTGCGCGAGTCGACCGAAGGCCTGTTCGCCTCGCTGGGCAAAGGCGTCACCACCCATGACGATGCGCGCGAAACCTTGGTCGTCACGCGCAAGACCACCGAGCGGCTTTTCGACTTCTGCCTGCGGCTGGCCGAGCGGCGCAAGAAGCGCGGCAAGCCGGGACGCTTGACGGTCGTCGACAAGGCCAACGTGTTCAAGGCGTTCAACTGGCAGCGCGACATTTTCAACGAGCGCAAGCCGAAATTCCCCGATGTCACATCCGACTTTCTGTACGTCGATGCCTGCGCCGCGATGATGGTGAAGAAGCCGTGGGACTTCGACGTCATGGTGATGGAGAACATGTTCGGCGACATTCTCTCCGATCTCGCCGCCGGATTGATCGGCGGCCTCGGCATGGCGCCGTCGGCCGATATCGGCGATACGCACGCGGTGTTCCAGCCGTGCCATGGCACCGCGCCGGACATCATGGGCCAGGGCAAGGCCAATCCGACGGCGATGATTTTATCGGCCGCGATGATGCTCGACTGGCTGGCCGATAAGCACGACCACGCGCCCGCCGCCGAGGCCGCGCAGCGCATCGAGCGCGCGGTGGACAAGGCCTATGCCTCCGGCCTCAAGCCGATGGAATATGGCGGCTCGGACGGCACGGCGGCCATCACCAAGGCGGTACTAACGGCGCTGGGGTAAGGCGGGGGCGCCCGGCTAAGCGGCTGAATTATTTTGATTTTTGACGGAATGCCGCACCCCCAACCCGGGGTCTTGAAATAAAAAAACGCCGTCCCTAAATCGTCGGCCGCCAGGCGCTCAACCGGGGCCTGGTGCGGGCGTCGGCGGGAGTCCGGCGTACTGCTCGTACCCATGTTGCTCAACGGAGGATGTGGCTATGAGGAACTACGACTTTGCTCCTTTGTGGCGGTCCAGCATCGGCTTCGACCGCATGTTCGACCTCATCAACAATACACAACTGCTCGAAGGGCAGGACCACTACCCGCCCTATGACATCGTGCGCACCGGCGAGGACACCTATCGCATCTCGCTGGCGGTCGCCGGCTTTTCGCCGGACGACATCACGGTCACGGCGCAGCAGAACCTGCTGACCGTCGCCGGGCGCCGAACCGACGAAAAGGCCGAGACGGCCGACAAGGCCTTCCTCTATCGCGGTATTTCCGCCCGCTCGTTCGAGCGCAAGTTCAGCCTCGAAGACCATGTCGAGGTGGAGAAAGCAACGCATGACAACGGCCTGCTGCAGATCGATCTGGTGCGGCGCATTCCGGAAGCGATGAAGCCGCGCCGCATCGACATCGGCACCGGCCGCAAAGGCGACAAGGCCAAGGCCGTCGACAGGCCGGCCGAGCAGATACGGATTGCTTCATAACGGGCGCAGCGCCGTCAAAGCCGTCGAGGTGGCCCGTCCCATCTCATGCGGGCCACCTCCTTACTGGAAAGGAGGAATGACAATGAGCGAACGGCTGAACAACCCATCAAACCATCCGCTGCGCCGCGGCAAAGACGCGTTCGATCTCGATGCGCTATTGCATCCGGCGTCGGCCTTCCTGCATCCCGATCAAGTGGTCAACGATCCCGACCTGACCCTGAACGAGAAGCGCGCCATTCTGGCATCGTGGGCATCCGACGCTTGCGCGGTGGAGGCCTCCCCTGCCCTGCGGCAGAATCCGGGCGGCCGCACCGTGCCATTCGACGAGATCATGGACGCATTGCGGACCCTCGACCGGCAGCACGCCGCAGCCGCGGATGCCGGACGCACCCGGCGTGCGACACGGTGGCGGCGCGTGTTGCGCCGGGACCGCAATGGTCGCGACGGCTCACCGCTGGCCTGAGGAGCGCGCACGATGTTGCTCGCCACAGCCTTCATTCTCTCGGTGTGCCTGGCCGTCGCCGCCTTGGTCGTCGAACGGCGAAGCCAGGCGTGACGGAGTCTGCAATGCAGAACGCCGGCATTCTCAACCGCTATATCGTCGCGCGTGATCGCAATGTCGTCCGCGTCAGTTTCGGCCAAAGCGATCCCGATCCACCGGCGCCGACATTTCCCGGCGCCGGCGCGTTGCGCCAATATCCCGGCGACGACAGCGCCGAGCCGGGTTTCGTAGGGCGCGCGGCGACGCCAGCAGGAGCAAGAGCGGCGCTCGGTTAAGCCCCGCACAGACCACCGGAACCGCCTCGGCCTTTCGCCGTTATAGGGCTGAAAATTCGGGGGCTGGCTTGCCGGGGATCGCTCAACGCATCGAACTGTTCAACCAGGCGTTTCGCCTGGCCTGGCCGCATCTTTCGCAAGACGAAACGAAACGGCCCAACGCCAGCCGCCTGCTCAGCGACGCGATTCAACGGCGGCTCAAGCTCGGCGCCACCGACGTGGTGCAGATTGCCGCGGAGGCGGTCATCGAGGTCCGGGCGCGGATTTAGTCCACACCGCACCCGGAACGCTGCCTAAAGCCTTTCCGGCTTTGATAGAATCAAAGCCGGGGCTCCAGTTTCTAGTTTTGGCGCGTTTTCTTCACGCGAACCGATACCCACTTCGCTTGAAAACGCTCTAGAATTCTTTCCAGTCGGCGCTGGCATTGACCGCTGTGGCCAGCGCCGTCTGCATACCACGCGCGCCGCCGGAAGCCGCGACACGCTTCGCCGCCGCTGGACGAGCCGCCGGGCGAGATGCCGACGATGTATTGCTGCGTACAACCGCGGCTTGTGCCGGATAGGATTCGCCGCGTGCCGGCGCCGGGCGCGCATCGTGTCCGACCGCGATCTGGAAGAACGCGACCTGGTCGTCCATCGCCTTGGCCTGATACTCAAGCGTTTTGGCAGTCGCAGCGTTCTCCTCGACCAGCGCCGAGTTCTGCTGGGTAACCTCGTCCATCTGCGTCAATGCCTTGTTGATCTGCTCGATGCCCGTGGCCTGCTCGATGCTCGCATTGGCAATGTCGGAGACGACAGCCGCGACTTTCTTGATTGAATCGACGATCTCGGTCAGCGACTCGCCGGCCTTGTTTACCAGTTCAACGCCATCCTTGACCTGATCGTTCGAGTTGGTGATGAGGTCCTTGATGTCTTTCGCGGCTTGCGACGAGCGTTGCGCCAGGCTGCGCACTTCCGACGCGACCACCGCGAAACCGCGGCCGGCTTCGCCGGCGCGCGCCGCTTCCACGGCCGCGTTCAGCGCCAACAGATTGGTCTGGCGGGCGATCTCGTCGATGACGCCGATGATGTCGGAAATCTTTCGCGACGACTCCTCGATCTTGGCCATGGCGCCAACGGCCTTGGCGACCACGGCCCCGCCGCGGTCAGCGACTTCGCGCGTCGTGTTGGCGTCGGAATTGGCCATCTGCGCATTTTCCGAATTTTTCTTGACGGTCGCGGACAGCTCTTCCATGGCCGCGGAGGTCTCTTCCAGGCTCGCCGCCTGTTCCTCGGTACGCTGCGACAGATCGGTCGTGCTGGTCGAGATTTCGGCCGAAGCGTTTGTCACTTCGCGTCCCGACGCCTTGATTTCGCCGATGGTGGCGCTGACTTTTTGCGCCATCAACGCGACGGCGTCGGCGATCTGGCCGACTTCGTCCCTGCGCCCGGTGCCGGGAACGGTGATGGCGAAATTGCCGCCGGCCACGTCATCAAGCGGTTGCACAAGAGCCCTGAGCGGACGGGCAATCGTCAACGCACCGAAAATCGCGGAAGCGATCAAGAGGAGAAACGCGACGCCGGCGACGGCGAATGTGATGTACTGCGTTTCAGTGCGGGCAGTTTTGGCAGCTTCAAGGTTGCCGCGCATTCGCACGCCAACGGCATCGGAAAGCTTGTCGAGCGACATATCGATTTTCGTTGCGAGAGGGGTCATCTGGTCGCGCGCGATGCCCTCTCCCTGTTTTGCAAGCGCAGCGATTTCAGGCGACGGAACCCCGGCGGCGCTCGATGATCTTAGCGAAAATGTCTTGCTTCGTATGGCGGCAATTTCAGTCGCGCCGGCGACGTATTGGCCGGCATCTTTCTGTGCGGTCTTCAATTGCTCAAGCGTTCCAGGGAGGCTGGATTTGGCAATCGCTCCGTCCAGGGCGAGCATCGTTTGCTTTTGGTTCTCGCGGAGACCAGCCACCGCCTTTTCGATACTGGCTGAGTCCGCCGCAAGGAGGATATCGCGGCCGCTGACTTGCATGCCCCGCGACGCGGCAATCGCATCTGTCATGTTCTGGGCGAGTTCGGCACGCCGGACGACATTATCGTTTGCCGTCTCGACAGTAGCGGCGCCGATCATGCTGGTGGCGAGCATGACGGCCAAAAGGACAATCGCCATGCCTGACATCATGGCCAGCTTGATGCCGATACTGATATTGGAAAGACGGAACATGGGTGCGGGCTCTCTCGTTAGGGAATGATTGCCCGCGCAACCCGTCGGCGGCACACGTGCGGGATATCGAGACCCTGACGCTACGAGATCGACATGCAAATTTCGTTGAGTTCGACCTACAGGCGGCCCAATAAACGAAAGCTATAAACTATATTGAGTATCGTATCGGCGGCCGTCGGCGCACCGCCGCCTACAACCCGGCAAAATCCTTGATCGCCTTGATGAAGGCCTCCGGCTGTTCGAGCGGCGGGCAATGGCCGCAGCCCGGCAATTCGACATATTTCGCGCCCGCCACCTTGTCGGCAATCGCCTTGTTGAGCGCCGGCGGCGTCGCCTGATCGAGTTCGCCGCACACGACAAGCGTCGGCACCTTCAGCCGCGCCAAGAGCGGCGTCAGATCCGCCTCTTGCAAGATTTTGCAGGCGGCGAGAAACGCTTTCGGGTCGATGCCGAGCAACACATTTTTGCGCTCCTCGATTTTTTCCGGATGGGCGGCAAGATAGGCCGGCGAGAAAACGCGCTTGGCCGCGATCTCGGCAATGGCGCCGAGGCCGCCTTCTTGAACCTTGCCCGCCATCGCCGCGAATTGCGCACGGCCCTCGGCAGGAAAACAGGCGGCGGCGTCACTCAGCACCAGTTTGGCGATGCGCTCCGGATGCGCCAGCGCAAAGGCCAGCGCCACCGTGCCGCCGAAGCCATTGCCGATCAGGACGGCGTCGTTACCAATGGCGAATTCATCAAAGCCATCCTCGATCGCGGCGACATAGGCATCCATCAGCGGCAGCACCGCCGGCAGCGAACCGTGGAAGCCCGGCAGATTGAAAAGCGTGACGCGGTGCTTCGCCGCAAGCTGCGGTAGTACCGGATCGAAGGCATGGCGGTCGGCGAGCAGCGAATGCAGCACCACCAGGTCGCGGCCTTCGCCGGTGCGCACCGCGGTGAGCGCGCCGTGCCCCGCGGTCAGTTGCTCGAATGCCGGACCTTGCGCCATCGCCGTCTCCTGAAAAATGTCACTTGTCTGCGTGCCGCGTTAAACCCGGTGGGCACCGTCCCGCCCCGATACAGTCTTTTATAACGCCCGGCCTCGCATTGCTTTCTCCGCTGTGCAAAAATTATCGCTATACCGCGGCCAAGGGCTGCGACCCGCGATAAACGGCCGCCCGACAACAAAACAACCGGTACGGGCGGCTGCACCTCAAAACCGGACCACCAGGGAGAATATCCGATGTCACTTCTCATGGTTAAGGGCCTGCGCCCGTTTGCCACGGCACTCGCCGGACCTGTTGCCGGCCTGGCCCTGCTGACGCTCAGCGCCAGCCTCGCCACGGCTCAAACCTACGGTCTGGCCACCATGCCGCCGGGCACGCTCAGCCACACCACCGCCTCGGCCATCGCCAAGGTGCTGAAGGAAAAAGCCGGCCTCAATGTTCTGGTGCAGCCGACCGCCGGCGAATCGACGTTGATCCCGCTGGTGGCGCGCGGCGAAGCCGACATCGGCATCGCCAATATCTTCGAGATGGAAAGAGCCACGAAGCTCCATCCCGAGCTGCGGCTGATCGGGTCGCTGCACGCCTTGCGCGGCGCCTTCTGGGTGCGCAAGGATTCACCGATGAAGACGATGGCCGATCTCAAGGGCAAGCGGGTGGTCATGGGCTTCTCCGCCATGCGCACCATCGACCCGATGATCAAGGCGCTGCTGGCGACCGGCGGACTGACCGAAGCCGATGTCAAGCCGGTGCTGGTGCCGAACGTGGTGCGCGGCGCCGAGGATTTCGCCTCCGGCGCGTCCGACATGTTCTTCTTCGCCTTCGGCGCGCCGAAGGTGCGCGAGGTGGACGCCAGCGTCGGCGGCATTCGCGCGCTGGAGGTTCCGGAAGGCGGTCTCGCCGCCGCGCAGAAGATCGTGCCGCAGGGCTACCTCTCGCCTGCCGTGCCGAATCCGTTCTTCATCGGCGTCGAGAAGCCGATGCCGGTCTACACCTGGGACAACATGCTGTTCACCAATGCCAAGGTGAAGGACGAGGTGATCGTCAAGATCATCGAAACGATGGAGGCGAACAAGCCGGACCTGATCGCGGTGCAGCCGGCATTGCGCGACTTCAGCGCCAACAAACTTTATAAGGCCTACGATCTGCCGTATCACCCCGGCGCCTTGAAATATTTCAAGGACAAGAAGTACGAGGCCCTGGCGATCAAGTGAGCGAAGTAAGAGCCGTCACCGACGCGGCGGAGCCCGTCTCCGCCGCGTCGTCCGCTATTGCCCGGGCCACCGACCTCTTGCAGGCGGCGCTGCTGATGTGCGTGGTCGGCTGGGTGCTGGACGTGCCGCGCCGCGCCCTCGGCCTGTCGTTCTATACCGAGCAGTTGCTGGCGGTGTGTCTCGGTCTGGCGCTGGCGATCTCGTTCCTCAATTCGAGGTTCAAGCAGCAATGGGTCGGCTGGACCTGCGCCGCGGGAGCGATCGGGATTTGCGGCTATATCGCGATCCGCTACGAACCGCTGACGGTCTCGATCGCCATGCTGCCGCTCGAAGGCGTTCTCGGCAGCGCCGTGCTGATCCTCTTGGTGCTGGAAGCGACGCGGCGCACAGCCGGCAGCGTGCTGGTCGCCATCATTCTCATCATCTCGGCTTACGTTTTCATCGGCCCGCATATGCCGGGCGATTTCGCCACGCGCACGGTGTCGCCGGAACGGCTGCTGGTCTATCTCGGCCTCGATACCAACAGCATGATCGGCAATATCCTGTCGGTCGCGGTGCTGATTGTCGTGCCTTTCACCTTGATGGGCCAGGTGCTGGGACGCACCGGCGGCGCGGCCTATTTCGCCGATCTGGCGATGTCGGCGATGGGTAATTATCGCGGCGGCGCCGCCAAGATCGCGGTGTTCGGCTCGGCGCTGTTCGGCACGATTTCCGGCGCGGCGGTCAGCAACGTCGTCGCCGTCGGCGTCGTCACGATTCCCTTGATGTCGCGCTCCGGATTTTCGCGGACGCGCGCGGCGGCCATCGAAGCGGTCGGCTCGACCGGCGGGCAGTTGATGCCGCCGGTGATGGGCGCCGCCGCCTTCATCATGGCCGAGTTCCTGCAAGTGTCCTACGGCGCCGTGGTCATCGCCGCGGTGATCCCGGCGCTGCTGTATTACGCCGCTTTGTTCATTCACGTCGATCTGGAAGCCGCCCGGCACAGCATCGGCGCGGCGCAGGTCGAGAATCCGCCGAAGCTGCGCGACGTCGTCGCCTCCGGCTGGCATTTTCCGATCCCGATCGCCTTCCTGATCGCCACCTTGATCTGGCCAGAATACTTCCAGATCCCGATCGAGCGCGCGGCGATTTATTCGACCGCTATGCTAATCGTGCTCAGCATGACGTTCGGTTATCGCGGCAGCCGCGTCTCGCCGCGCGAGATGCTGCGCGCGGTGCTCGACACCGGCCGCGCCGCGCTCGACATCATCCTGATCGGCGCCGCCGCCGGCATGGTGGTCGGCGCGCTCAGCATTTCCGGCATCTCGTTCGGCCTGACGCTGCAACTGATCGCGCTGTCCGGCGAGAACCTGTACATCCTGCTGGTGCTGACCGCGCTCATCAGCATCATTCTCGGCATGGGCATGCCGACGGTCAGCGTCTACGTACTGACCGCCTCGCTTCTGGCGCCGTCGATCATCAAGCTCGGCGTCTCGCCGATGGCCGCGCACATGTATGTGATGTATTTCGGCATGCTGTCGATGATCACGCCGCCGGTAGCGATTGCCGCTTATGCGGCGGCCAATATCGCGCGGGTCTCGGGCTGGACCACCGGCTGGACCGCTGTCGTGGTCGGCTGGAGCACGTTCTTTATTCCGTTCCTGTTTGTCACCGAACCGGCGATGCTGATGAACGACACTTGGCCATCGATTGTATGGAATTTCTCGCGCAACATATTCGGAATTTTCGCCGGCACCGCGGCGATTGTCGGCTTCGCCTTTGCGCTGCTGAGCCCTGTGCTGCGGGTTTGCCTGGGCGTGACGGCGGTGGCGATCCTGCTGCCGCCGCACGTCTTCCCCGGCGCCGAATTGATCGACTGGACGGGCTTGGCCGCCGCGACCGTCATGCTGACGATCAACTGGATGCAGGCTCGCGCGCAAAAGCAAGCGGCCCCGCGCGTGGCGGGGCCGTGAGATCGTCGACGCGAACACCGTTCACCTCTCCCATAGGGAGAGGTCGGCACACGAAGTGTGCGGGTGAGGGGTTATGGACTCAATTTGAGTCACTTGCCCCCGCACCCCAACCCTCTCCCCCCAGGGGAGAGGGAGCAGGCAGCACACGCCGCACGGCTTTCGCTTAATTCCCCTCGCGCCAGATGCCGAGCGCTTCCTGCGCCGGACGATCCGAGATCGAGAACAGCACCGACTCTTCGGCGGGCTCGTGGTGATAGCGCTTCCACGGTGGGATCACGAACACGTCGTTGACGCCCCACTCGATCGGGTCCTGGCCGTCGACGATGGTTTTGCCGCGGCCTTCGGCGCAGGCGAAGATCATGCCGTCGGTCGAGCGGTACGGCTCACCCTTGAAGCCCTTCGGAAACAGCGCCAGGTACGCGCCCATCGTCGGCATCACCGGGCCGCCATTGATCGGGTTGGCGTAGCGCACGCGCGCGCCGTGGCGCTTGTCGATGTCGCCGGTCTTCTTGAGGCGCTCAAGCAGCGGGCGCATCTTCGAATAGGGATAGTTGATGACGGGGGTGCGGTTCTGCGTCGCCGGCATGCCGTCCGGCAGCACGCCGGAGGCATAGCGCTCGAACGAGTCGCCGTCTTCGTGATTGGTCTTCTGCGTCTTCTCGTCGAAATGCTCGGAGAACGAGGCTTCGAAGTGATTGACGGTCGGCATGTCCAAGACATCGAGCCACATCACCGGCTGGTTGCCGGGGTTGCCGTGATCGTGCGGCGCCCAGTTGGCGGTGATGATGAAATCGCCGTGCCGCATCTGCGACTTTTCGCCTTCGACGGCGGTGTAGGCGCCCTCGCCCTCCAGCATGAAGCGGATGGCGGAAGCCGAATGGCGATGCACTTCGGCGATCTCGCCCGGCAGGATCAACTGCACGCCGGCGAACAGCGAATTGGTGATGCGCGACTTGCCCGGCATGCCGGGGTTTTCAAGGACCAGCACGCGGCGCTCGGCCTCCTCGGCGCTGATGACGGAGCCGGCTTCCAGAATGAGCCGCTTGATGTCGGCGAACTTCCACACCGCCGCCTGGTATTTCGTCTTCGGCTCCGGCGTCACCAGGCCCTTGAGCACTTCCCAAAGAGGCGCCATGTGGAACTTGGCGATTCTGTCGTAATAGGCCTGCCGCGAGCCTTCGATATTGTGCTTGGAACCTGGGGTGGCCTGTTCAGCCGCGGTTGCAACCGCCATGTTATTCTCCTTGGGTACCCGATGGTTTAATTTGTAACTTTATAGCCGATAACCGCGGGCGGCGAAACAGGCCGCCGTAGCGCGGCCACGCGTCTTCCGAATAGCTACTCATCGAAAATCGGGTTGGCTACCGGCACTCAGGCCAAATTTTCGCTGCCCCCCGTCTCACCTTCAGCATCCTTGGCCGCTGTCAGTTCCAGCGGCATGACGTCAAAGGCGATGCAGATCCGCTCCTCCTCGGCGCCCGTCGGCTGGGTTTCGTGATAAAAATAGCCCGGCATCAGAACCAGATTGCCGGGCTCGGGTTCGACCAGTCGTTCCTGCCAGCCGGCGCCGGCGAGCGTGACGCCCTCGGGCATGCCGATGTGGGGCGGGCCGACGCGCAACCATCCCTGCTTGTTGCCGGGCGTGCGCGAGATGGCCGGACGGACGACATAATAGACGCCGCTCATCCACGCCCGCGGGTGGATGTGGGACAGGTGATGGCCCTCCCCCTGCGACAGCACCGCCCAGGCGCCGATCCGGTATTCGGCCGGGCGCGAGGCAATGAACGGATGATCGTCGTCCGCCCGCAGCGCGGCGATATAGCGATCGACCTGACGCGCAATCTCGCCGGCAAAAGCGCGGCAGGCCGGAAGCGCAGAGTCCATGATGTGGTTGTTGCGCCAGGCCTTGCGAATGGCGCGCGCCTGCACGTCATAGAACTTCAAATTGAATTTGATCTCGGCCGCCAGCGCGGCATGAAAATCGCCGCCGAAGCCATCGGGCAGGACTTGCGGCACCAGCCGGAAAAACCGGCCGTAGTCGACGAGCCGGTCGACCTCCGCCCGGTCGCCGAGCGCGGCGGCGGCGGCCGCGGCCGCCGCCAGCACC
>CAMBQQ010000040.1 GCA_945870035.1 Rhizobium sp. Q54
CTTTTTGTTTTGACGCGTTTTCTTCACGCGAACCGGTTTCCACTTCGCTCGAAAACGCTATAGAGCGGCCTCCACGACCCCGGGCAGCCACATCCACGCCATATACGGAAGCCAGTCTGTTCGCATGCAGAAGAACTTGCGCCCGATCGCATCATTGCTGCTCGGCGTCGCTTTCCTCCTCGCAGGCAATGGACTGCAATTCACCTTGCTGCCGCTGCGCGGCGCCGCCGATGGCTTCGGCGCGTTCGAAATCGGCGTCATCGGTTCGGCCTATTATCTCGGTTTCGTCGCCGGCTGCCTGCTTGCGCCTTACGCGATCCTGAGCGCCGGCCATATCCGCGCCTTCACCGCCATGGTCGCGCTCGCCGCCACGGTCGCGCTGGCTTATGTGCTGGCACCCGACCCCTATGCCTGGATCGTCTTTCGGCTCGTCAACGGCTTTTGCCTGGCCGGCATCTATCTCGTGATTGAAAGCTGGCTCAACGACCGCGCCACCAACGATACGCGCGGGCTCGTCATGTCGGCCTATGTTATCGTGAATTACGCCGCCTTTACCGTCGGACAGATGCTGGTCACGCTTTACCCCATCGAACAGGCGGGCAGCTTCATGATCGCCGCCATGCTGGCCTCGCTTGCCATCATTCCGGTGGCGCTGACCCGCTCGGCGCAGCCGGCCCCGATTGCCGTCGTCACCTTCAAGCCGAGAAAGCTTTTTCACGCCGCGCCGGTCGGCCTGGTGGCCAGTCTGATGGTCGGCGTGATCAATGGCGCCTATTGGGGATTGGGTCCGATATCGGCGGCCGCCAGCGGACTGGATGTCGGCGGCGTCGCGCTGTTCATGAGCGCGGCGACGCTCGCCGGCGCGCTGACCCAATGGCCGGTCGGCCGGCTATCCGACCGCTTCGATCGCCGTCTGGTCCTGCTGACGCTGTTGCTCGCTTCTGCGGTGACCGGCCTGTTGCTCTGGCTGCTGGCCGCTTCGGGCGTGCTGCTGATGGTATTCGGCCTGCTATTCGGCGCGACGGCGCTGCCCTGTTATTCGCTGGCTGCGGCGCACGCCTATGACAAGACGCCGAACAGCGAGCTGGTGCCGACGGCGGCGACTATTCTGCTCGCCAATGCCCTCGGCGCGGTGATCGGCCCGCTGCTGGCGTCCGCCATGATGGCCGCTCTTGATCCGCGCGCGTTGTTTCTGTTCACGGCTCTCGCGCAAAGCGCCCTGGCGGCTTACGTGTTTTACCGCATCACCGTGACACCATCGCTGACAACAGCCGAGAAAACCGACTTCGACCTTGCCGCGACAGCGCCGGTCGGCGCGATGGTCACTGGCGACCGGCAGGACCAGGACGACGCGGCGGAGCCTGTGCCGGAATCCTACACGCCACGGTAAAGCTGATAAATCGGCTCGGAGCGCCGCCCCTTCAACGTCCGGTCAAGCGCAGTAAAGCGCGCGAACGAACTGGATTGTTTCCGGGAAAATGGTGGGCGCACAAGGATTCGAACCTTGGACCCGCTGATTAAGAGTCAGCTGCTCTACCAACTGAGCTATGCGCCCGGATTGCCTGTTTTGCGGGGAGTACCGCAAGGCGTGCGTCCTCTAGCAAAGGCTTTCCGCCCTGTCCAGCCGCGCGGCCGTGGCGAGAATTATTTATACAGACGCTGTATTTGAGGCCCAAAAACAAAGCCGCCGGGGTGTTCCCGGCGGCTTTTCGAGGCCACGGCGAGGCGTCGCTAAGCCCGCCTCGCCTGCCCCACTACTCTTGTTTAGGCGCGTTTTCTTCACGCGAACCGGTACCCACTTCGCTCGAAAACGCTCGTGCTGTGAGGCTACTGCGGACGGCCTGCGGGGCCGTCCGGACCCATCGGGCCACGCTCACCGCCGCGCTCGTGGCGCGGGCCGCCGTGGTGCTTGCCGCCATGGTCCCGGCCATGACCGCGCATGCCGTGCCCATCCCGGCCGCCAAGCTTGGCCAGCACCATCAGGCGCTTCTTCTGGCCGTCGTCGAGGCTCTTGTAGAGCGGGCCGGCCGCGTCGGCGAGTTTCTTCAGCGCTGCGCCCTGCTCCGTCATCCTCTCGGCGCGGTGGCTCAGGCGCTCGATCGGATCGGCCGGCTTGTCAGCGCTGGCGCGCGCGGCAAAGCGCTCGGAGCGTTGCTTGGCCATATCGCGCAATGCGGCTTCCACCGCCGGCCAGTTCTTTTCCTGCTCCGGCGTCAGCTTGAGGCCGACGCGAACCGCGGCGATGCGGGCGTCGCCATAAGCGGTAATGTCTTCCGCGCGCATCCGCGCATGCGGGCCGCGGTCGCCTCCGCGTCCGCCGGGGCCTTGCTGCGCATAAGCGAGCGTGGATCCGGCGATCGCCAGCACGGCGGTGCCGGCGAGAAGAGTCTTGAAGAGCGAGTTTCGCTTGGTCGTCTGCATGGAATTCCTCCAAAGGCATGTCTGATGCCTTTGATAATGAAACTCCGCGCCATTCGTTCAAGTTAAGGTTTGGACAGAGATTACAGCCGCGCAATGTTGATGTACCGGCGTTCATCGTTAACGCCAGGCCGGACCGCAATACCGGGTTCGCGCCGGCTATTTCAGCGCCTTGCCGAACAGCATATCCGGCAGGAAGGTCGAGATGATCGGCACATAAGTGATCAGGATCAGGAACGACAGCAGCACCAAAAGCCACGGCAAGGCTGCACGCACCACGGTTAACAGCGGCATGCCGGTAATGCCGGAGGCCACGAATAGATTCAATCCGACCGGCGGCGTCACCATGCCGATTTCCATGTTGACGACGTAGACGATGCCGAGATGGACCGGATCGACGCCGAGATGCATCGCCGCCGGAAACAGGATCGGCGCGGTAATCAACACGATCGCCGACGGCTCCATGAAATTGCCGGCGATGAGCAGGATGATGTTGACGATCAGCAGGAACTGCCACGGCGCCAGATCGGCGTCGCTGATCAGGCGGGCGATATCCTGCGGGATTTGCGCGGTCGTCAGCACATGCGCGAACAGGAAGGCATTGGCGATGATGAACATCAACATCACCGTGACCCGTCCAGAATCGACCAGCACGCGCGGCACGTCGCTCAGCTTGAGGTCGCCGTAGATGAACACCGCGGTGACGAAAGCATAAACCGCGGCGACCGCCGCCGCCTCCGTCGGGGTGAAAATGCCGCCGTAGATGCCGCCCATGACGATGACGATGAGCAGCAGGCCCCACATCGCGTCCTTGAAGGCCAGCAGCCGTTCGCGCAACGACGCCTTGGGCTGGCGCGGTAGCTTCATGAAGCGCGCCGCGATATAGATCGCAGTCATCAGCGCGAGGCCAAGCAGGATGCCGGGGATGACGCCGGCCATGAACAGGCGGCCGACCGAAGTTTCGGTGGCGGCGCCGAACACAACCAGCACGATCGACGGCGGGATCAGGATGCCGAGTGTGCCGGCATTAACGATCACGCCGGTGGCGAAGGCCTGGGTGTAGCCGACGCGCACCATGCCGGCGATCACGATCGAGCCGATGGCAACAACCGTTGCCGGCGACGATCCCGACACAGCGGCAAACAGCATGCAGGCCATGACCGAAGCGATGGCCAGGCCGCCCGGCAAATGGCCGACGGTGGAGATCGCAAAGTTGATCATGCGCTTGGCGACGCCGCCGGTGGTGAGGAAGTTGCCCGCCAGAATGAAGAACGGGATGGCCAGCAGCGTGAACTGCTCCATCGTCTGGAAGAATTTCAGCGTCAGCGAGGCGATGCTGTCCGGCTGGAACAGCAGCACCGTCAGGATCGAGGCGAGGCCGAGCGAGATCGCGATCGGGACGCCGATACCGAGGAAGACGAAAAGGGTGACGAAAAGAAAGACCGTGTTCATCGGGATACCGTCGTCGCGTCAGGGCGCTCATCGCCGCCCGCGTCCTTGAGTGCTTCCGCCGCTTCGTCGGCAAGCTCATAACCGCCCGACTGACCGGTCACGATGCGCCAGGCCATTTCGAGCAGACGGAAGATCAGGAGGGCAAAACCAATCGGCAGGCAGATGCTGAGAATCCAGCGCTTGACCGGAATATCCTCGGCTTCGACGTCGATGATCATCATGCGGTCGATGTAATTCCACGCGCCGAAGAGCATCAGGCCGGCGTAAAGCAGCGCAATGCTGACCGCCACGATGCCGATCCAACGTTGCGCCGGCAGGGGAAACATCTTGACCAGCGCATCGACGCCGATATGCGCGCGCACGCGCACGCAATAGGAAATGCCGATCATCACCAGCCAGGAGAACAGATAGAAGTCGGCCTCAAGCGCCCACAGGAATCCTGTGTTGAAAACGTAACGCAGGACGACCTGCGTAAACGTCAGCACGGTCATCGCGGCGAGGATGAGCGCGATTAAACCTTCTTCGAGGCGGTAAAGAGCCGCACGAACCATTCCCCAGCCCCCCACGAAGCCGAACTATAAAAAGACAGCCGCGGCCCGAAGGCCGCGGCTGCTGACTGTCTTTAGTTGGTCTTGGCGGTATTGGCCTTGAGCGCGGCGGCGATCAGGTCCTTGCCGATCTCGCCTTCGAACTTCGCCCACACCGGCTTCATCGCCTTCTGCCACTCGGCGCGCTGCGCCGGGGTCAGGGTATGAATGGTGGTGACGCCCGAGGCGACAATCTTGGCCCGTGCTTCGGTGTTCAGCTTTTCAGCGACTTCGTTATTTGTCTTGGTCGCTGAATCCATGGCCTTGCTCAGCCCGTCGCGAACGTCCTTCGGCAGGCCGTTCCACCACTTGGCGTTAACCAGCACCATGTAATCGATGACGCCATGGTTGGTCTCGGTGAAGTGCTTCTGCACTTCGTGGAATTTCTGCGACAGGATGTTCGACCAGGTGTTCTCCTGACCGTCGACCGTGCCGACCTGCAGCGCCTGGTAGACTTCCGAGAAGGCCAGCTTCTGCGGCGTGGCGCCGAGGGTCTGGAACTGCGAGGCGAGAATGTCCGACTGCTGAATGCGGAACTTCAGGCCCTTGGCGTCGCCCGGAGCAATCAGCGCCTTGTTGGCCGACATCTGCTTCTGGCCGTTGTGCCAATAAGCCAGACCGAGGAAGTTCTTCGACTCCATCGACTTCAGCAAAGCCTTGCCGTCGGCGCTGGCCTGAAAGCGGTCGACCGCGGCATTGTCTTCAAACAGGAACGGCAAGTCGAAGAGTTGAACCTTCTTGGTGAACTTGTCGAACTTCGACAGCGACGTCGAAATGAAATGCACGTCGCCGAGGGCGAGCGCTTCCATTTCCTTGGCATCGCCGAACAACTGCGAGTTCGGATAAACCTCGACCTTCACCTTGCCGGGCAGAAGGCGCTCGGCTTCTTCCTTGAACTTGAGCGCCGCCTGACCCTTCGGGGTCTTTTCGGCGACGACGTGGCTGAACTTGATGACAAGGGGCGACTGGGCCGCGGCAATGCCGGGCGACGCGATGATGGCGACGGCAGCTGCAGCAAGAAGCAATTTACGCATATTGGTTTCCTCCAGAATTTGAGCCGAAAGCGGGCTTTTTCATTGAGCGCTTGGTTATTGGGGTATGGTTTGGCATTAAACTGCTTTTCCGGCAAGCGGAACAGAAGTCACACCCGCGCCGAACCGCAAAAATTGGGTCGATTTTGCAGCGCAGCAAAATAATAAGGCGACGCCGCCGGCGCCGCCTCATCCATTTTTCGTCCGTTTAGGGATTGCCGATCAGTAGAGCGCTGCCACGACACGGCCCAAGCCCATTTCTTGAGCAAGTCCGACCGCTGTCCGCTTCTGGCCGTTGTCCAGCGCGGCGATCAACGGGCGCGCCGCCAAAGCCAGCCGTTGAACCGCGGCGCTGTCGACCACGATCGAGACAACGCGGCGGCTGATGCGGCGGATAATACCGTCCTGATCGGATTTGGCCTGTTGACGCCCGAGATCGCGCAGCGCGTTCTCCACCGCGGGCCAGTGTTTTTCCTGATCGGCGGTCAGCTTCAGCGCGGATTTGATGCGCTGGATGTTGACGGAGGCGGCCACTTGCGAGGCCTCTGCGCCGCTATATTCCACGGCGGCGCCGGTCGACACGTTAGACAACAAAAGTGATGTCGCGAGTGCGATGGCGCTCGCGCAGGCAGCAATCTTCATCTCGGGGAGTTCCCTCAGGTTTGACTTGTGCGAATGCGCGAACGGATAGCGATAGATTTCGCCGATACCGCGAACGAATTTAGGAGACTTTGTGATTTATCGGTTCCACACGGAACCAAATCGAAATTCCGAAATAAAAACGCCGCACCCTTGTTTGGGATGCGGCGTTTCAAAGTAGCAAGGAGCGTCGCTTAGCCGACGTCGGTCGAGTGAATCCTATTCTCGACGCCCGGCACCCGGCCGCTTTTGCTGGTCAGCTTGTTGAGCGCGCCGAGATAGGCCTTCGCCGACGCCACCAGGGTATCCGGGTCGGCGCCCTTGGCGGTATAGGCCCGGCCGCTTTCCGACAGCCGCGCCGATACCTCGGCCTGCGCGTCTGTGCCCTCGGTGACGGCATGGACCTGGTACAGTTCCAGCTTGGCCTCGTGCGGCACCAAAGCGCGGATGGCGTTGAAAATTGCATCGACCGGGCCGTTGCCGGTCGATTGCGTGGTGATGTGCTTGCCTTCGATGTCGAGGGTTAAGGTCGCCGATTGCGGGCCCATCGTGCCGGCGATGACGGTCAAGGAGATGATCTTGATGCGGTCATGGGCGGTGGCGATTTCCTCATCGACCAGAGCCTCGATGTCCTCGTCGTAGATCTGCTTCTTCTTGTCGGCCAAAGCCTTGAAACGCACGAAGGCGTCTTCCAGCTGGTTGGCCTGCAACTGGTAACCCAGTTCGTCCAGCTTGTGCGTGAAGGCGGCGCGGCCGGAATGCTTGCCCATGACCAGAGAGGTCTGTTTCACACCGACGGTTTCCGGCGTCATGATCTCGTAGGTCTGCGCGTTCTTCAGCATGCCGTCCTGGTGGATGCCGCTCTCATGCGCGAAGGCATTCCGCCCGACGATCGCCTTGTTGTACTGCACCGGGAACGACGTCACCGCCGAGACCAGCTTCGACGCACGCGTCAGCATCGCCGGCTTGATGCCGGTGAAGTACGGCATGACGTCGTTGCGCACCTGCATCGCCATCACGACTTCCTCGAGCGCCGTATTGCCGGCGCGCTCGCCGATGCCGTTGATGGTGCACTCGATCTGCCGCGCGCCGCCGGCGACGCCGGCCAGCGAATTGGCGACCGCCATGCCGAGATCGTCATGGCAATGCACCGAGAACACCGCCTTGTCGGAATTCGGCACGCGCTCGCGCACCATCTTGAACAAAGCCATGTATTCCTCCGGCACCGTATAGCCGACGGTGTCGGGGATATTGATCGTGGTCGCGCCGGCCTTGATCGCGGCTTCGACACAACGGCACAGAAAATCGTGCTCGGTGCGGGTGCCGTCCTCGGCCGACCATTCGACGTCGTCGGTATGGCTGCGCGCGCGGGTCACTTGCGCGACTACCATTTCAAAGACCTCGTGCGGCTCCTTCTGCAGCTTCCACTTCATGTGGACCGGCGAGGTCGACAGGAAGGTGTGGATGCGGCGGCGCTTGGCCGGCTTGATCGCCTCGGCGCAGCGATCGATGTCCTTCGGCGAGGCGCGCGACAGGCCGCAGATCACCGCATTCTTGGCGCGGCGGGCGATCTCGTTGACGGCGGCGAAGTCGCCTTCCGAAGCGATTGGAAAGCCGGCTTCGATGACGTCCACGCCCATATCGTCGAGCAACTCGGCGACTTCCAGCTTCTCTTCATGAGTCATGGTGGCGCCGGGGCACTGTTCGCCGTCGCGCAAGGTGGTGTCAAAGATGATGACGCGGTCCGAAGTACGGTCCTTGTCGGACTGGGGCTGAGCCGTCATGGGGTTATTCCTTCTCGTCGAATGCGCTTCGCTCGCGAGGCGCCGTTTTAAGGGTGCTGTCTCTTTGTCGCCTTCCCCCGAGTGCCCAGGCGCGTTGCGCCCAGCCGGCCCTCAGGGGCGGATAAGGAGAAGGAGCGAGCCCAGAATGAGGGTCACGGGTTTGCCAACCGCAACAGACAAGGTCTTGGACCTGCTGGCTGCCGGTTCGATCGCGCAGATGGTCTGCCGCGTCGACATTGGCGAAAGGACCCTCGTTCAGCTGCCAGGATGGCGGATTAAGGTAAAGTCCGCGTTAAACCCCGACCGATCCCCGCTTCTAGCGGAAACCGCGCGGGGAAATCAAGCACGGCGATAGGTCAGCATTACTGTCCGGTTGGACGGCTAGCTTTCCGCCTCCAACGCCTTCTTGGCGGCCTGAAGCGCTTTCAGCGACTCGCCCTCGACCGTCGGGTAGGCCAGGTCAAGGCCCTCCATGGCGTCGACAATAGCCCCGGCGACCGCCAGCCGCGTGAACCATTTGTTGTCGGCGGGGACGACATACCAAGGCGCCTCGTCACGGCTGGTTTCGCGGATCAGTTCCTCGTAGGCCTCCATGTATTGCGGCCAGAGCTTGCGCTCCGCGACGTCGCCCATGGAGAATTTCCAGCGCTTGCCGGGCTCGTCGATACGGTCAAGGAAGCGCTTGCGCTGTTCCTGCAGCGACACGTTAAGAAAGAATTTCAGCACCAACGTACCGTTGCGGGCGAGATGCTGCTCGAAAGCGCGAATGTCGTCGAAGCGGTGCTGCCATAGCTTCTTGCCCATGACGGCGTCCGGCAGGCGCTGCTTCGCCAGATATTCCTGGTGAACGCGCACGGTCAGCACTTCTTCGTAATGTGAGCGATTGAAAATACCGATGCGGCCGCGCTCCGGCAGCGCCTTGCCGATCCGCCAGAGGAAATCGTGGTCGAGTTCTTCTTCGCTCGGCGCCTTGAACGAATGAACCTGCACGCCCTGCGGATTGACGCCGCTCATGACGTGCTTGATGACGCCATCCTTGCCGGCGGCGTCCATCGCCTGGAAGACGACCAGCACCGACCATTTGTTGTTGGCGTAAAGCTTCTCCTGCAGTTCCGATAGCCGCTCGATGCTGTTCTTGAGCAACTCCTTGGCTTCAGCCTTGTCGATCGACAGGCCGAAGCAGTCGGCCGGATCGCAATCGGCGAGCTTGAACTTGTCCGGCTGGTCGATGCGGAAACGCTTGGCGAGGTTGTCGAGGTTCATGAATATCCTTCCGGTCGAATGATCTTATGCAACGGCAAAGCGATGCGAAAGGAATGCCTTGGCGAAGCCGCGCATCATCGGGTCGAAATCGGCCGGCCCGCGGATGATGCGAATATCGGCAAGCTCGGGCTGTTGCTCGCGCGCCATGTTTTCCAGGATAAGCGCACGCAACGGCTCCGCCGCCAGCGGCGAGTGCATGGTCTTGATCGCAGCGACCATTTCGCCGTCCCGGACGAGCGTCCAGCCAGGCTCTTCATTCAAGGATGCCGGATCGAGGCCGGTTTCCTCTCGCAACTCGCGCTTGATGCTGAAATCGAAATCGACCTTCGACCCGGCGCCGACGTCTTTAGGATCGGGCGTGCCGCAGGGAAAATAGATCTGGCCGGCGTTGTAGGTATGGCTGCCCATGACGCCGAGCAGAAATGCACCATCGGCCGACCGCACCGCGGCCGCTCCGAAGCAATCGAAAATTCCCGCCTCTGGACGTCCCCAGCGCTGCCAGGCGACGAACGACGCATAGTCGGCTTCGAGGAAGTCGCCGCGCATGACGCCTTCCTCGATCGCAAGGCGATGCATCAGCAAGACGCGGCCGTTGAACAAAGCGGGCTGCGCCTGCTTCAACTCGGCAAACAGCGCATCGATTTCGGCGCGCCGGTGGCTGGCAAAGTCCCACGCTTTGGCTTTGAAATTCAGGTCGAGCCGCTCGACATGCAGCACGGCTAGCGCGGCGATGTCGCTCATGCTTCGATCGTGCCTTCGGTGACGACGATGGCGTCACCGCCGATCGAGGCCGACGCCAACTTGCCGTTCGCCATGACGATCGACAGGTTCATCAGGCTCGGCCGGCCCATTTCATAACCCTGCTCGATAACCAAACGATGCGTTCCATCGCCCGGCTTGGCGTGCGCGGCATGCAGGCCGGCGAAGGCCGCCACCGCGCTGCCGGTCGCCGGATCTTCGGCTATGCCATTGGCGGGGGCAAACATGCGGGCGTGCAAGTGATGGCCCGGGGCGGCGGTTTCCGTGCTCATGACATAGACCATTGCCGGCCCGCCAATGCCAAAGACTTTCTCAAAGGTCGCCGGGTCGGCTTTAGCGCGGGCAACGGCGGCTAACGAGCGCAGAGGCACGAACGTATAGGCGACGCCGGCCGACCAGCGCGCCGGCGGATAGGCGCCGCCGATATCGCTTTCGGAAAGGCCCAGCGCGCCGGCCATCGCCACCGCGTCCGGCACCTGACCGACATCGGACGGCAGGCGCGGCAACTCGAACACGGCCTGCCCGCTGTCGGCGTCATGCGCCTGCGCCGTGCAAGACACCGGGCCGATCTTTTCCTCCAGCACGAAGGTCTGCTGCCCGGCACCGCCGGCAATCCGCGCCAGCCCGACCGCGCTGCCTACCGTCGGATGGCCGGCAAAAGGCAGTTCGCTGGCCGGCGTGAAAATGCGCAAGGCGGCCTTGTGCGCCGGGTTGGCAGCCGGAAAAACAAACACGGTTTCAGGATGGCTGAATTCACGGGCGATGGTCTGCATCGCCGCGGTGTCGAGGCCCGCCGAATCGAGCACCAGCGCCAGCGGGTTACCGGCAAAGCGGGTCCGCGTGAACACGTCGAGCGTGATGAATTTCCTGCGCATCTTCAAAGCACCTTTTCCGCGGCCGGTTCGCTCAACCGCTCCGCCTCGAACACATGGCTGGGCTTAACGATCTCGTCCTGCGCCGTCACCACCTGGATTTCGCTGGCGCCGGCGTCGAGAGTCTTTTGCAATATGCCGAAAATCGCCGAGCCGGCGCTCGACAGCGCACCGCCAGTTTTACCCTGCCGCAGATAATGCGCAAAAAACAGCGCGGCAATGGCGTCGCCGGCGCCGCTAGCAACAACATCGAGCTTCGGCGTGCGCAATCGAAACAGGCCGGTTTCGTCCGACGCCAGCATATCGAGGTGACCTGCCGGCGTCTCGGCTGTCAACAGCGATGTGACCAGCACGGCACGCGGTCCGAGATCGTGCAGCGCCTTCACCGCGTCGCAAGCCTGTTCGAGCGTCGCCGATCTGCGTCCGGTGAGATAATCCAGCTCAAACTGATTGGGCGTGACGATGTCGGCCATCGCCAGCGCCTTCGCCTTGATGAATTCAGGCACGCCCTGAGCGACAAACACGCCCTTGCCGACGTCGCCAATCACCGGGTCGCAACAATAGCGGGCCGATGGATTGGCGCGTTTGACGGTCGCGACGCAATCGAGAATGGCCGCGGCCGTCTCGGCGCTGCCCATGTAGCCCGACAGCACGCCGTCGCATTCGCCGAGCACGCCGCGCGCCGCGATGCCGGCAACGACATCGCGGATCAGCGGCGCACCGAACACCTGACCCTTGAAACCGCCATAGCCGGTGTGATTGGAGAATTGCACGGTGTGGACCGGCCATACTTCCACGCCCATGCGCTGAAGCGGAAACACCGCCGCTGAATTGCCGACGTGGCCGTAAGCGACGTGCGACTGGATCGAGATCAGGTTAATGGCGACGATACTAACAGACACGGCGGGGAATTTCCCCGCCGTGTTGTCAATGGATCGTATCAGAAAGATTGATTAGTTCGTCTTCCTGGCCGCCTCGACATACTTGTTTGTGTAGGTCTTCGACAGGTCGATCTTGGCGTCGCGGATGGCAGGCACCGACTGGCTGAACACGGCAAGGACGGCTTGCGCGCCCTTCGGGTCCATCAGGCCGGTTTCCGAATACATCGGCAGCGTGTTCTTGAGCGCCGCGATATAGAGCGCCTTGTCCTTGCCGACCAGCTCCGCCGGCATCTTGTCCGCGATCTCCTCGGCGCTATGAGAATGAATCCACTTCAGCGTGTTGACGATGGCATTGGTCATCGCCTGCACTTCCTTCTCGTGCGAAGCGATCCAGTCGGCCTTGGTGTAGAGCGCGCCGCCCGGATATTCACCGCCGAACACGGCGAGCGTATCCTTCTGCGAGCGCGTATCACTGAGAATCTTCAGGTCCTTGTGTTTGCCGGCAAGCAGCGTCACCGCCGGATCGAGCATGATGGCGGCTTCGATCTCGCCCTGCTCCATCGACGCAACCGCGGTGGCGCCGAGGCCGACACCAATGACGGCGACCGAATTCGGATCGACGCCGTTCTTGCTGAGGATGTATTTGAGGAAGAAGTCGGTAGACGAACCGGGCGCGCTGACGCCGACCTTTTTGTTGGCGAGATCCTTGATCGATTTGATCGATGCGGTGTGCTTGGGCGACACCACGAGCGCGAAGCCGGGGAACCGGTCATAAACCACGAAGGATTGCAGGTTCTGGCCCTTGGCCGCCAGATTGACCGTGTGGTCGAAGTATCCCGACACGACGTCGGCGCTGCCGCCCATCACGGCCTTGAGCGCCTCGGAACCGCCCTTGAACTGAATCAGTTCGACATTAACGCCGGCCTTTTTGTATTCGCCGAGCGCGTCGGCGAGCATGGTCGGCAGGTAGCACAGGCAGGACGCGCCGCCGATGGCGAGGGTGACCTTGGACTGCGCTTTCGCCAATCCGGTCATCGCGCCGGTCGCGAGAACGAGCGCGGTCAGCGCCATGGCGAGCCTACGGATCTTTGTGGGCATGGATTCCTCCGTTTTTATGGCCTCTGAACAGGCCAATTCGGTCCGCAAGATAGGCCAGCGCACGCGCCATGCCTAGGCCATTCGGCGTTTTGCTTTAAGGCCGCGCGTCGCCCACCACCGGCCGCCATACCAGGAGCCTTTTCTCGACAATGGTGACGATCGTGTCGATCACGATGACGAAGGCGGCCAGCACGAACATGCCGGCGAACACGCCGGCGACATCGAACACGCCTTCGGCCTGCTGGATCAGGTAGCCGAGCCCTGCCGCGGCGCCGAGATACTCGCCGACCACCGCGCCGACCACGGCAAAGCCCACCGATGTGTGCAGCGACGAGAACATCCACGACAGCGCCGACGGCCAATAGACGTGGCGCATCAGTTGCCGCTCGCTCATGCCGAGCATGCGCGCATTGGCGAGCACCGTCGGCGAGACTTCCTTGACGCCCTGATAGACGTTGAAGAACACAATGAAGAACACCAGCGTGACACCGAGAGCCACCTTCGACCAGATGCCGAGACCAAGCCACAGCGTGAAAATCGGCGCCAGCACGACACGCGGCAGCGCATTGGCCATCTTGACGTAAGGATCGAACACCGCGGCGGTGCGCGGCTGGCGCGCGAACCAGAAGCCGACCAGCACGCCGCCGACTGAACCGATGATGAAAGCGAGCGCCGCCTCGATCAAGGTGATGTAGAGATGCTTCCAGATCACGCCGGTCGAGAACCAGACATAAATCTGATGGGCGACATCGAGCGGGTTAGAAAAGAAGAACGGCGGCAGGATTGGCTTGCCGCCCACCAGCGGATAGCTCGTCAGCACATACCAAAGCGCCAGCGAGACGACGGCGACGAGAACCTGCAGGGTGAGCAAAGTGACCCGGTTCATGTGCGGCTCTCCGCCTGCTGATATCCCTTGATCACTTCGCTTTTCAGCATCTGCCAGATCTCGCGGTGCAGATCGTGAAACGCCGGGTCGAGCTTGATCTCGGCGATGTCGCGCGGCCGCGCTAGTTTCACGCGCCAGTCGCCGATAATGCGCGCCGACGGCCCCGCCGACATGATGACGACGCGGTCGGACAGAGCGATAGCCTCTTCGAGATCGTGGGTGACGAACAACACCGCCTTGCGGTCGGCGCTCCACAAATCGAGCAGCAGGTTGCCCATGATCTGCCGGGTCTGCGCGTCGAGCGGACCGAACGGCTCGTCCATCAAGAGGATTTTCGGATCGCGGATCAGCACCTGGGCGAGGCCGACGCGCTTGCGCTGGCCGCCGGATAGCATGTGCGGATAACGGTCGCCGAACGCGCCGAGGCCGACGCGCGTCAGCCAGTCCTTGCCGCGCGCACGCGCTTCAGCTTGCGGCATGCCTGCCGTTTCCGGGCCGATGGCGACGTTTTCCAGCGCGGTCTTCCAGGGAAACAGCGCGTCGGCCTGAAACAAATAGCCGGCCTGGCGGTTCAGCGTGGCGAGCGCCTGGCCGAAAATATCGACATGGCCCGCGGCCGGGGCCAGCAGGCCGGCGGCGATGTTCAGAAGCGTTGATTTGCCGCAGCCGGTCGGCCCGACAATGGCGACGAATTCGCCGTCAGCGACCTCGAGCGTGGCGCTTTGCACGGCGCGATAGACGCCGCCATCGGCCAGCCGGAACGCGACATCGACGCCGTTCAGCGCAATGGCTGCGTCGTTGGTGCGCGCCGGTGCGGTTGCTGCCGCTGTCTCGCTCATGGGGTCCTCTCTCGCGCGCAAACTAGCCGCTCAGGCCGGTAATGCAAACCGGATCGATTGCGCCCTACCCTGCGGCAAAATGAAAACGGCCGCCCGACGTGGGCGGCCGTAACTTCAACGGAAAGATGCAGGAACCTAGTTCTTGCTCTTGTCCACCATGGCGCGTTCCTTGATCCCAGCAGGGCTCGCGCCAGCGAGCCCGTCTTAAGGCAAGATGCCTTGGATCAGTTCTTGCTCTTGTCGACCATCGCGCGCTCTTTGATCCAAGGCATCATTTCGCGGAGCTTTTCGCCGACATGTTCGATCGAGTGTTCGGCGAGCTTGGCGCGGGTCGCCTTGAACGAGGTCTGATTGACCTTGTTCTCGAGCATCCAGTCGCGCGTGAACTTGCCGGACTGAATGTCATTGAGGACGCGCTTCATCTCCGCCTTGGTTTCAGGCGTGATGATGCGCGGACCGGTGACGTATTCGCCGTATTCCGCAGTGTTGGAGATCGAGTAGTTCATGTTGGCGATGCCGCCTTCGTAGATCAGGTCGACGATCAGCTTCACTTCGTGCAGGCATTCGAAATAGGCCATTTCCGGCGCGTAGCCGGCTTCGCACAGAGTCTCGTAACCGGCCTTGATCAGTTCGACCAGGCCGCCACACAAAACGGCCTGTTCGCCGAACAGATCGGTCTCGCACTCTTCCTTGAACGTCGTCTCGATGATGCCGGCGCGGCCGCCGCCGATGGCGGAGGCATAGGACAGGCCGAGGTCATGCGCATTGCCCGACGCATCCTTGTGAATCGCGATCAGGCACGGCACGCCGGCGCCGCGCGCATATTCCGAACGCACGGTGTGGCCGGGGCCCTTCGGCGCGATCATCAGGACGTCGAGATCGGGACGCGGATCGATCAGGTTGAAGTGGACGTTCAGGCCATGCGCGAACAGCAAGGCGGCGCCCTCCTTCATATTGTCGGCGAGGCTCTCGCGATAGATGTCGCCCTGCAGTTCGTCAGGCGTCAGCATCATCATGACGTCGGCCCATTTGGCGGCGTCCGCCACTTCCATGGTCTTGAAGCCCGAGCCTTCGGCCTTCTTGATCCCCTGCGAACCCTTGCGCAGCGCGATAACGACGTCCTTGACGCCACTGTCGCGCAAATTGAGCGCGTGAGCGTGGCCCTGGCTGCCATAGCCGATGACGGCGACCTTCTTGCCCTTGATGAGGTTGAGGTCGGCGTCGCGATCGTAATAAACCCGCATGGTGTTCCTCTATTTTCAGACTTGTCTCGCAGGCGCCTGGAAACGGCCCTGCCCCGGGAAATTCGGCCTTGCTTCTAGGACGCCCGGGGGCAGCCGACAAGTCCCCGCGCCTTAATGTCTATTTCACCGCCTCACAGCACCATCGGCACGATGCTGGCGACCAGCAGCAACGCCATCACGACGTTGAAAATCCGGGCGCGGCGCGGGTCGCGCAGGACGGCGCGCAAAGCCACCCCGAAGCCGGTCCAGGTAACGACAGTAAATGCTGTAAAAAAACCGAACAGCAGCAGCACCATCAGGATATCGGCAACGCGGTGATCCGGCCGCACATAAAGCGAGATCGCACTCAAGGCGATCACGACGGCCTTCGGATTGACCCACTGAAAAGCGGCGCCTTGCAGGAACGTCAAAGGCCGGGCGAGATCGTCATCGCCGTCGTTCGCCGGCCGGGCATTGGCGACCTTCCAGGCCAGCCACAGCATATACAGCGCACCGATAATCTTCAGCGCCAGTTGCAACGCCGGCACGGCGGTAAACACCAGGCCGAGACCGGCGGCGCAGGCGACGATCAAGACCAGAAAACCGACTGTGATGCCGGCCATATGCGGGATGGTGCGCGCGAATCCGAAATTCACCCCAGAAGCCGTCACCATGATGTTGTTCGGCCCCGGCGTGAACGCGGTGGCAAAGGTGAACACGGCGAGCGCCACGATGGCGTCGAGCGGCATCATCAGGTTTTTTCGCCGCGCCGGCGCCTGATCTGCCGCCGCCCGGCATAGACAAAGCCGAAGCCCACAGCGACGCTGCCGAATTTGATGACCTCCGGCATGTGTGAACCTTGCTCGAAACAGAACGGCGTCTGATTGAAATTAAAGCAACGCTGCGACTGCTGGTCGTACGGCTTGACGAACGCGCCAAACATAATGAACGGAATCGCCAGAAGGGTGAGAAACATTGCTACCTAACCTAGTCCACATGGATTAATCAAAACCGAGCCATCAGTAGCTATAACGAACCGTCTCAAGAGATGCTCGGCAAAACTCCACAACATCAAGCACTGCCTTCCACTCCTTTTTACCCTTGCTCCCACAAAGCTTAACTTCAGCCTCAAAATAGACCGCTTCAATCTTCTTGCCGCCGCTCAAATTGAAAAACGTCTTCTGCTCTAAGAAGTCGATACTCTTGGCGTGAATAATCTTGTTGCAGGCTTCTCTAAACGTCAAATCGCGCTTGTCCGAATTGATCGGCTCGAAAAGATACCCGCACTTTTTTATCCTAAGCAGATCCTTTTCAGATCTTTCCTCAATTATTCTCGACATGCCGGCGATGTAGAGAATTGAGTGAACCGCATTCAGCTTGAAATGCCGATCTTGCGCCTGCTTCATAGTCTGCGTGTGCTTACTCGCGGTAACCAGCGTGGAATAAGCTTTCTTTGATGCAAGCTCAGCCAATGGTTTGCTGGCGAGGAACATACATAGAAGCGCATACACTTCGTTAGTGAGATCATCACTATCGAATTTATACCCGACCGGCTTGTCAGAAATATTGCTCACATCGCTTCCGGGCCGCGCGCGATCGCGGCGATGCCGGTGCGCGACACTTCAACGAGACCGAGCGGCAGCATCAGCGCCACGAACTGCTCGATCTTGTCGCTCTTACCGGTGATTTCGAAGACGAAGCTCTCGGTGGTGGCGTCGATGACGCGGGCGCGGAAAGCGTCGGCCAGCCGCAACGCTTCGACGCGGTTGTCGCCCTTGCCGGCGACCTTGACCATAGCCAGTTCGCGCTCGATCGAGCGGCCGCTCAGAGTCATATCGACAACGCGGTGCACCGGGACCAGACGATCGAGCTGATTTTTGATCTGCTCGATCACCATCGGCTTGCCGGTGGTGACGATGGTAATAAGCGACTGGTGCTTGGCGTGCTGGGTCTCGGACACCGTCAGCGACTCGATATTGTAGCCGCGGCCGGAGAACAGGCCGACGACGCGCGCCAGCACGCCGGGCTCGTTATCGACCAGCACCGACAACGTATGGGTGACGTCGCTCTGCGCCGTCGGCGCGGTCGGGTAATGCGAGGTACTGCTTGAGGGCACGTTTGCGTTCACGGTCGTCGTCCTTGTTCGTTGCACCTGCCGAGAACTCGGCCTGCTCCCTCTCCCCTTTGGGGGAGAGGGTTGGGGTGAGGGGGCAAGTGACTCAATTGAGTCCATAACCCCTCACCCGCCCGCCTTCGGCGGTCGACCTATCCCTATGGGAGAGGTGAAGAAAGAAATTAAACCAGCATCTTGCCTTCTTCGGTGATCGCATCGTCGAGGCTGACGCCGCTATCGCCGAGGATCATTTCGTTGTGCGCCTTGCCCGACGGAATCATCGGGAAGCAGTTTTCCTTCTGGTCGACGACGCAGTCGAACAGCACCGGGCGGTCGATATCGATCATCTCCTTGATGGCGTGGTCGAGGTCGCCCGGCTTTTCGCAGCGGATGCCGACGGCATGCATCGCTTCGGCCAGCTTGACGAAATCCGGCAGCGCTTCCGAATAGCTTTCCGAATAGCGGTTGCCATGCAGCAGTTCCTGCCACTGGCGGACCATGCCCATATAGCCGTTGTTCAAGATGAAGATCTTGATCGGCAGGCGATACTGCACCGCGGTCGAGAGTTCCTGCATCGTCATTTGCACGCTCGCCTCGCCGGCGATGTCGATGACCAGCGACTTCGGATGCGCCAGCTGCACGCCGACCGAGGCCGGCAGGCCGTAGCCCATGGTGCCGAGGCCGCCGGAGGTCATCCAGCGGTTCGGCTCCTGGAAGTGGAAGAACTGCGCCGCCCACATCTGGTGCTGGCCGACTTCGGTGGTGATGTAGACGTCTTTGTCCTTGGTCGCTTCGTAGAGCCGCTGAATGGCGTATTGCGGCTTGATGACTTCGTTGGAGCCGCGATAGGCCAGCGACTTGCGGTCGCGCCATTTGGCGATCTGCTTCCACCAGTCGCCCATCGCCTTCTTGTCGTTGTGCTTGGCCTGCGCCTTCCACAGCCGCAGCATATCTTCCAGCACATGCGCGCAGTCGCCGACGATCGGGATATCGACCTTGACGTTCTTGTTGATCGACGAAGCGTCGATATCGATGTGGATTTTCTTCGAGCCCGGCGAGAAAGCATCGATCCTGCCGGTGATGCGGTCGTCAAAGCGGGCGCCGACGCAGATCATGACGTCGCAATCGTGCATCGCCATGTTGGCTTCCATCGTGCCGTGCATGCCGAGCATGCCCATCCACTGCGGATCGGCAGCCGGATAGGCGCCAAGCCCCATCAATGTCGAGGTGATCGGGAAGCCGGTCAAACGAACCAGTTCCTTGAGCAGTTCGCTGGCATGCTTGCCGGAATTGATGACGCCGCCGCCGGTGTAGAACATCGGCCGTTTGGCGTTCGCCATCAGTTCGACGGCAGCCTTGATCGCTGCCATGTCGCCCTTGAGCTTCGGCTTGTAGCCGGTGTGCGGGAATTCCTTCGGCTTCGAATAGAGGCCCTTGGCGAACTGGATGTCTTTCGGGATATCGATGACGACCGGACCGGGACGTCCGCTTGAGGCGATATGAAACGCCTCGTGCAGGATACGCGGCAGGTCCTCGATGCGCTTGACCAGGTAGTTGTGCTTGGTGCACGGCCGGGTGATGCCGACGGTATCGCATTCCTGGAAGGCATCGTTGCCGATCAGGTGCGTCGGCACCTGGCCGGTGATGCAGACCAGCGGGATCGAGTCGCACAGGGCATCGGTCAGGCCGGTGACGGCATTGGTCGCTCCCGGACCGGAGGTGACCAAAATGCAGCCGACCTTGCCGGTCGAGCGGGCATAGCCTTCGGCGGCGTGGACGGCGCCCTGCTCGTGCCGCACCAGAATGTGCTTCACTTCGGTCTGAGCGAAAATGGCGTCATAGATCGGCAGCACCGCGCCGCCCGGATAGCCGAACAGGTGCTTGACGCCCTGGTCCGCCATCGCCTGGATCACCATTTCGGCGCCGGTCATTTCCTTTGTCATCGTCGTCGTCCTTATCCGTCGTCCTGATCGCAGTTTGCTTTATGCGCCCGCCCAATAAAAAAGGCCCGCGAAGGGCCATGTCCGGACACTACCTGAGGAGCCTTGCGGGCTACCTGGCCTGTGTCCGAACCTTTACTACGAGAGTAATAATATTGCGCGCCATAGTGCCTGCCCGTACTTTCGTTGCGCGGTTTATAGGGGCAGCCTTTTCCCCGGTCAAGCGCGAATTCATAAGCTAACGGCCCGCAAAGCGGGCCGCAAGCAGGCTTTCGGCTTGAACCGACGGAGTCTAGGCGGCGCGGCGGCCTTGCGGCGGGGCCTGGGGGGCCGCCACAGGTGCCCGCCGGCCATTGCCGGCCGGAACGCTCGAACCCGAGGAAGCCTCAAGCCGGAAAAAGCCGACTTGGCCGTCCATGTTCTGCGCCTGCAATTCGAGCGCCTTGGCGGTCGCGGCATTTTCCTCGACCAGAGCCGAGTTTTGCTGGGTCACGCCGTCCATCAGAGTGAGCGCCTTGTTGACTTCGTCGACCCCGGACGACTGCTCCAGGCTGGCGGCCGCGATATCGGCGACGATGGTCGTGACCTCATTGATCGACTTGGTGATTTCGGCCAGCGCCGCGCCCGCCTGATTGACCAGTTGCACGCCGTCCTGCACCTGATCGCTCGATTTCGTGATCAGGTTGGTGATGTCCTTGGCCGCCTGCGACGAGCGCTGGGCAAGGCTGCGCACTTCGGACGCCACCACGGCGAAGCCACGGCCGGCTTCACCGGCGCGCGCCGCTTCCACCGCCGCATTCAGCGCCAGCAGATTAGTCTGGCGTGCGATTTCATCGATGACAATGATAATCTCCGAAATATTCTTCGACGAACCTTCGATGCGCGCCATCGCCTCAATTGCCTTGGCGACGACCGCACCGCTCTGATCGGCAATCAGCCGCGTCTGGCCGGCCGACACAGCGGCTTGCTGGGCGTTCTCGGCGTTCTTCTTAATGATCGACGATATTTCCTCCATCGAGGCCGAGGTTTCCTCCAGGCTCGCCGCCTGTTCCTCAGTGCGCTGCGACAGATCGGTCGTTGCGGAAGCGATCTCTGCCGAAGCACTGGTCACTTCGCGCGCCGACGACTTGATCTCCAGCAAAGCATTGCGAACCTTGCCGGCCATCGCATTCACGGCATTGGCGATCTGGCCGATTTCATCGCCACGTTCGAGGCCCGGAACAACGGTGGCGAAATTGCCGTTGGCGAACTCGCCGAGAGGATTGGTCAGGGCGCGCAACGGACGCACGATGGTGATGACCGAAAAAGCGATCGAGCCAAAGAACAAAAAAGCGCAGAGCGCAAGCAAGGCGACACTCACCAGAACGCTATTCCAGCCCGAGCCGATCAAAGTTGCGGTATGCATTTCGCTGGCGGCGCTGGCGCCGTTCATCACGTCCAGGATTGTCGCCAGCAGCGGCGTCGTCGTATCGACCCATTGCGGCAAGGCCATCGGATACTGGCCGCCGTCCATTGAGACTTTGCGCATCGCGGCGGCGAGCGGTTGAAACTTTGCGAAATAGCCGGCCTTCGCGGACTCAACGCCACTGGCCACGCTGTCGTGTTCGCCGACCTTCAGGTTGCCCTGTAGCAAACGCCACATCAAGCCGACCTGAGCGCGGATCGCATCAATTTTGGCGAGGTTGGCCGGCGGAATCGCGGTCTTTGCCGAAATCGCCTGGGCGATCGCCGCGCGTTCCTGACCGGCTGTGTCACGCATGTTCCAAGCGAGAATGCGGATATTGGAAAGCCGGGACAATTCCGGATCCATCGCGCTGGTGCTGCTCAGCACCTGATTCCAGACTTTTTGCGCCGTCACCACGAAGGCCGACAGCACTGCATAAGAATTCTTGACGACATCGGCGTCGCGGCTGGCCTTGTTCTGTTTGATCGCTTCGTCCGACTTGCTGCGATAGAGATTGGCCTTGTCCCGCGCCGCATTGAATTCGGCCATCAGTTCCGTCTTTTTTGGAAAGTCCTGGGTCAGCAGCGACGCAATCGCCGCATCGATCTTTGCCTTGGCCGGCGCGCGATGGGTCTCGATGTTTTTCAGGTCGTCCGCGCCGGCGATCTTGTCGGCGCCCAAGGCGCTGTTGACGTACTGCCGCTCGATCAGAATTTCGTAGACGCCGAGAATGAGCGCGTTGGCCGCGGCATTTTGCCGGTCGGCAATCTGCGCGGTGCGATAGATGGTCCACGCGCTGTGCAACTGGGTGGATAGCGCCCAGATCGTGATCGGCATGATGAGCGCGAAGGCGAGCGCGATCTTTGTCGAAATGCTATTCAAGCCAAGCCGCGACATGGTCAATTTCTCCAGCAATCCGCACGGGCAAAGCGCGGAAGTTCTACCGGTTAAGCGCAAGTTCTACCGGTTAAAATGAGGGGTTGGCATTAAGGAGACATAAACTGCGGTGAGCGATTTCGCTAAACCAGTTTATCGACGTAAATTTAGAAATGCTCGCTGGCTACCGAGAAACGGTACTACAGTGCGGTAAATGCACTCATCGCTGCGTCATAAGTCCGCTCCGGCGGCGCCGCGGTCCAGTCCTTCATCTGGCCGCGAAACCAGGTCAGCTGCCGCTTGGCATAGCGTCGCGTGTCCATGGTGCTGCATTCGGCCGCTTCATCGAGCGGCAACTCGCCTTTGAGATGGCGGATCAGCCACGGCACGCCATGCGCCTTCATCGCCGGCAATAGCGGATTGAGCTGGCGCGCGGCCAAGTCTCGCACTTCGTCGAGCGCACCGCCGTCCATCATCGCGGCGAAGCGCTTCCCGATGCGCGCCACCAGTTCCTTGCGTTCGCAGGTGACAAATATTTTTGCCGCACGATCCGCATCGAGCAGAGGCAGCAGGCCCTCTTTGTGCCAATCGGTCAGCGAGCGCCCGGTCGCCAGCACCACTTCCAGCGCCCGGGCGATGCGGGCGCGGTCGAGCGGCATCAGCCGCGCCGCGGCGATTGGATCGCGCGCGGTCAATTCGGCATAGAGCGGCGCGATGCCGTCGGCTTCTAGCCGGGCGCGCACGCCGGCACGAATATCCGGCGGGATCGGCGGCACCGCCGCCAGGCCTTGGGTCAGCGCCTTGAAATACAGGCCGGTGCCGCCGACGATAATCGGCACGCGGCCCTCAGCGGCGATTGCCTTTAGCGCTTCGGCGACATCGGCCAGCCAGCGCCCGGTCGAATAGATCTCGCCGGCATCGACATGACCGTACAGCACATGCGGCGCACGCCCCTCCTCGTCCGGCGAAGGCCGCGCGGTGATGATGCGAAGCCCGCCATAGACCTGCATCGAATCGGCATTGACGATGGTTCCGCCAAGGCTCTCGGCCAATGCCAGAGCGAGCGCCGACTTGCCACTGGCGGTCGGCCCGGCGATAAGCACCGCTTTCATGGCACCCGGCATTGTATGACTCATATCGCAACCCTGATCGGCCCTGATGCCCTCGCCGCCCTGCGCGGCGCGCGCGCGGCATTCCCCCACGGCGGCGAACCGGTCGTGCTCGGCGCGGATGCCGCCGACATTCCCTTTACCCCGGAAGCAGGCGCGGACCAACGTGCGGCCGCCGAGGCGCTGCGGCTGAAATTCGGCGCGCCCTACGACCTTGTCATCCAGCCCGCCGCCAACCGCCGCAAGCGGTTGTTCCTCGCCGACATGGATTCCACCATGATCGGCCAGGAGTGCATCGACGAACTGGCCGATTACGCCGGCCTCAAGGCGCATGTCGCGGCGATCACCGAACGCGCCATGCGCGGCGAGATCGAATTCGAGCCGGCCTTGCGCGAACGGGTCGCGCTGCTGAAGGGGCTGCCGGTCGGCATCATCGACGAGGTGATCGAAAAACACATCACTTTGACACCCGGCGCCCGCACGCTGGTCAAGACCATGCGCAAAAACGGCGCCTTCACCTGCCTGGTGTCCGGCGGCTTCACCTTGTTCACCGGCCGCATCGCCGCGATGATCGGCTTCGATGAAGCGCGCGCCAATGTGCTGATGCTCGATGGCGGCAAACTCGCCGGCCTGGTGCAGGAGCCGATCTTCGGCCGGCAGACCAAGCGCGACACCTTGCTCGAATTGCGCGACAAGCTCGGCGTCGCGCCGATCGACACGATCGTCACCGGCGACGGCGCCAACGATCTCGACATGATCCTGGAAGCCGGCCTCGGCGTCGCCTATCACGCCAAGCCGAAAGTCGCGGCGGCGGCGCCGGCGCGCATCGAGCACAACGACCTCACCGCGCTGTTGTATGTGCAGGGGTATCGACGGGATGAGTTTGTGGAGGCGTAGAAACTTTTCCCGGGCGCAATGCAGCACGAAGTGATGCATTGCAGACCCGGGATCGTTTCAAGTGCAGCATTTTGAACGGTCCCGGCTCTGCGGCGCAGCGTTGCACGCTGCACCGCGTCCGGGACGAGAGAACTTACTGCAGCGTGATCGCGACGAAGTTCGGGTCGCCGTCGGGCGACACGACCAGCAGCACGACCGCCTTCTTGCCGTCCTTCTTGAGCTGATCGAGCCGCTTCTGCAGATCGGCGGCGTTGGTCACCGGCTGCTGCTGCACTTCGGCGATCACCATGCCGGGCTGCAACCGCTTTTCGGCGGCCGGCGAATTGGCATCGACGCCGGTAATCAGCACGCCCTTCACTGATTCCTTGATCTTATATTTCTTGCGCAGTTCCGCGGTGAGGTTGCCGAGATCGAGACCGAGCGCCTTCTTCACCGAGGATTTATCCTCTGGCGCATCGGCTTTCGGCGTCGCAAGCGCCGCCTGCTTCTCGCCATCGTCGAGGCGACCGAGCTTGACCGTCTTGGTCTCTTCCTTGCCTTTGCGGATGATCAGCACTTCGACATCCTTGCCGACTGGCGTGTCGGCAACGATGCGCGGCAGATCGCGCATTTCCTTGATGTCCTTGCCGTCGAACTTGACGACGACATCGCCCGGCTCAATACCGGCGGGCTTGGCCGGGCCTTTGTCGTCAATGCCGGCGATCAGCGCGCCGCGCGTCGGCTTGATGCTGAGGCTTTCGGCAATTTCATCGGTCACCTGCTGGATACGCACGCCGAGCCAGCCGCGCCGCACTTCCTTGAAGTCGCGCAATTGGTCGATTACTGCCAGCGCTGTCTTGGCAGGCACGGCAAAGCCGATACCGATCGAGCCGCCCGACGGCGAGATGATCGCGGTGTTGACGCCGATCACGTCGCCATTGAGGTTGAACAACGGCCCGCCCGAATTGCCGCGGTTGATGGAGGCGTCGGTCTGGATGTAGTTGTCATACGGTCCGGACTGGATGTCGCGGTTGCGCGCCGAGACGATGCCGGCCGTCACGGTGCCGCCGAGGCTGAACGGATTGCCGATAGCGATCACCCATTCGCCGAGCCGCACGGTGTCGCTGTTGCCGAACTTGACGGCTTTCAGCGGTTTGGCCGGGTTCGGGTTGACCTTGAGCAGCGCCAGATCGCTCTTCTTGTCGGTGCCGATCAGTTCGGCCTTCAGCGTGGTGCCGTCATTGAGGATGACGCTGATCTCATCGGAGTCGGCGATGACGTGATTGTTGGTGACGACCAGGCCGGACTCATCGATGATGAATCCGGAACCGAGCGAATTGGCGCGGCGCGGGCTCGGCGTGCCGCCGTTCGGGGCGCCGGGCGCTCCCGGTCCGCGCCGGTTCTTGAAGAACTCCTCGAAAAATTCCTCGAACGGCGAGCCCGGCGGCAGTTGCGGCATGGCGCCGCTTTTGATGTCCACCGTCTGCTTGGTCGAGATGTTGACCACCGCGTCGATCACCTGTTCGGCGACGTCGGCAATGTTCTCCGGTCCGCGCGCCTGCGCGGGCAGGGCCGCACTCATGGCGATGGCCGCGGCGGTCAAAACGCTCAGGCCAATGCGGCCAGAAAAACGGGAGGGGAAGAATGCGCCCATGGGCGTCGGTGCTCCTGGGAAAAAGCCGGTCGATAACGAGAGTGCCGCCGACTTCACGGCGATTCAAGGGCGTTTCTCGGCATTGCCCATCAATACAATGCGAGGGCGCGCCGTATCAGAGGCCGATTCGCCAGCAAAAGCGATAAATTTACCGGCAATAGCGCTCTTGAAGCGGCGCGCTACCCGCGCGCCAGCCACACCAACAGCACGCCGACCACAGCCGATCCGATGCCGACGACACGCAAAGTCGCCTCCGGCGTTTCCAGCACATTGAGCATCGCCCGCTTGGCGTGCGCCGGAAACGCGGCAAAGACCAGGCCTTCGATCACGAAGACCAGCCCGAGCGCGGCCAGAAAGTCGATCATGCTGGCCGCGCCGCCTCGTTATCTTGCTGCCGGCGCCACTGACGCAGTCGGTGCCGCTGACGGCGGTGCCGCCGCTGGTGCGGCCGGAGCCGTTGGCTTGCCCGACGGATCGTTGAAGTAGCGGAAGAAGTTGGTGTCGGGCTTGAGCAGCAGGCGGGTGTCGCCTGCCTTCAAGCTCGCTTCATAGGCCTGCATCGATCGATAGAAAGCAAAGAAATCCGGATCCTGATTAAACGCATCGGCGAAGATCTGGTTTCGGGTAGCGTCGCCCTCGCCGCGGATCTGTTCGGATTTCGAGGTCGCTTCGGCGACCAGAACGGTCACCTCACGATCGGCCCGCGAGCGGATTTCCTGCGCGCGCTGGGTGCCCTGCGCGCGGAATTCGGCTGCTTCGCGCTGACGCTCAGTCTGCATCCGCTGATAGACCGCCTGGCTGTTCTGCTCGGGCAAATCGGCGCGGCGAATCTTGACGTCAACAACGCCAATGCCGTAGCCGGCCGCTTCCCTGTCAACCAGACTGAGAATGCGCTCCATCAATTCGTTGCGCTGATCACGCACCACATTGGTGAAGGTGGCTTCGCCAAGCACGCGGCGCAGTGCCGAATTCAGCAGGATGGTGAGCTGCGAGTTGGCGCCCTGGATCGAACCGAGCGTCTGGTAGAAGCGCAGCGGATCCTTGATGCGGTAGCGGGCGAACGCATCGACCACCAATCGCTTCTGGTCGGAGGCGATCACTTCCTGCGCCGGCGCTTCCAGATCGAGAATGCGCTTGTCGATGACGATGACGGTATCGATGAACGGCACCTTGAAGTTGAGGCCGGGCTCACTGACCACGCGCACCGGCTGACCGAGCCGGACCACCAGAGCCTGCTGGGTCTGATACACCGAAAACAGCGACGAGTAGCCGACGATCAAAGCGGCGACGAGAAGGACGACGGCAACGCCGCCAATGAAATTAAGCCTCATGGCCGGGCTCCAGTCTGTGTGCGCGGCTGGGCCTGAGCCGGGCGATCGAGTTCACGCAGCGGCAGATAAGGCACCACGCCGCCGCCGCCTTCGCGGCCGCTATCCATGATGATCTTGTCGGCGCCGCCGAGCACGCGCTCCATCGTTTCGAGATACATACGGGCGCGGGTCACTTCCGGCGCCTTCTTGTACTGCTCGTAGATGTTGTTGAAGCGCGATGTCTGGCCCTGGGCTTCCGCCACGGTCTGCGACTTGTAGGCTTCCGCAGCCTGCGTGATCTGCGCCACCCTGCCGCGCGCTTCCGGCACGACACGGTTGGCGTAAGTCTGCGATTCGTTAACCGACCGTTCGAGATCGGCGCGCGCGGCCTGCACGTCGCGGAACGCGTCGATCACCTGCGTCGGCGGATCGACCTTCTGCAACTGCACCTGCTGCACGAGGATACCCGCACCGTATTGGTCGAGCGTCTTCTGCATCAACTCCTGGACGGCGTTCTCGATGGTCTGACGGGCGCCGGTCAGGATCGGCTGAATGTCGGAACGGCCGACGACTTCGCGCATGGCGCTTTCGGCCACCGCTTTCACGGTGCCTTCGGGATTCTGGATGTTGAACAGATAATCGCCGACGCCGGTCGGCTTCACTTTCCAGAGGACGGAGAAATCGACGTCGACGATATTTTCGTCGCCGGTCAGCATCAGGCTCTCTTCCGGGACGTCGCGCACGCTCGCACCGCGGCGGGCGTCATCGACGGTGCGCATGCCGATATCGATCTTGTTGACGCGCAACGCCTTCGGCGTCAGCACGGTCTCGATCGGGTAAGGCAGGTGGTAATTCAGGCCCGGCTGAACTTCACGCACGTTCTTGCCGAAACGCAACACGGCGCCGAGTTCATCCGGTTCGACCTTGAAGAAGCCGGAAAAACCCCACAACGCCAAAGCGGCGAGTGCGAGCAGCGCAAAACCCTTGCTGCCGAGATTGCCGCCCGGCAGAACGCCGCGCAATTTGTCCTGACCGCGGCGGAGGATTTCCTCCAGATCGGGCGGTTTCGGCCCTGACGATTGCGGTCCGGAGCCCCACGGGCTTTTGCCGCCGCCGCCGCCGCCCCAAGGGCCGCCGCCACCGCCGCCGCCGCTACCGCCGCCTTGATTGCTCCATGGCATCGAAAATATCTCCCGCAGTCCGGCTCTCGTGCCGGCTGAACCTTAGTTGGGACGGGTTATAGGGGACGCAAGGGGGCGTTACAACGCGCCGTCGTGCGGCATTACCGCCGATCCAGGACGGAATTTACGTCAATTCGACCGCGCCGACGGTCGCGTGCACGAATTGTGCGAAAGCATGCACCCCCCACCTGCTTTGGCCCGGTCCGCCGTGCGATAGTGCGGCAACCGTGCATCGGGACAGTTCAGAATTCCGGTCCGGCAACAGGAAGCAAAAGGGAATGACGGCAATGGCACCTTTCGATTTGAGCAAGCGCGTCGCGCTGGTGACCGGCGGCAATGGCGGCATCGGTCTCGGCATGGCCAAGGGACTGGCCGAAGCCGGCGCGACCGTGGTCATTGCCGGGCGCAACAAGACCAAGGCGGCGGCCGCTTTGGCCGAGTTGAAAGCCACCGGCGCGCAGGCCGAATTCGTCGAACTGGACGTCTTGCAGGAGACGTCCTGCCATCAGGCCATCGACCAGGCCGCGCAAAAATTCGGCCGTCTCGACATTCTCATCAACAATGCCGGCACCAGCGTGCGCAAGCCGCCGGAACAACTCACCGCGGCAGACTGGCATCTGGTCATGAACACCAACCTCACCAGCGCCTTCTTCTGCTCGCAGGCCGCCTACCCGCACATGAAGCGCGCCGGCGGCGGCAAGATCATCAATATCGGTTCGATGATGTCGGTCTTCGGCGCGTCCTATGCCTCGCCTTATGCGTCGAGCAAAGGCGCCATCGTGCAAATGGCGAAGTCCTTCGCGGTGGCCTGGGCGAAAGACAACATCCAGGTCAACACCATCCTGCCCGGCTGGATCAACACCGACCTCACGCGCAAGGCGCGCGAACAGGTCGAGGGCCTGCATGACAAGGTGCTCGCCCGCACGCCGGCGCAGCGCTGGGGCGAGCCGGGCGACTTTGCCGGGGTCGCGGTGTTCCTCGCGGCGCCGGCTTCCGACTTCATCACCGGCGCTTCCATCGCCGTCGATGGCGGCTATTCGGTGCAGGCTTAAGAGTTAGCGCCGCACATAAGTCACGACGTCGAAATTGGCGTCGTCATCCGGCCCGGCAGGAAAAGACGTGCGCTTGGCCTCGCGCCATTCCGATGGCTCGATACGCGGAAAGTACGCATCACCTTCCGGGCTGGCGTTGACATGGGTGATCTCGAGCCGGTCGGCCTTCGGCATCATCCGCTCGAAGACATCGCCACCGCCAATGATCATGATCTCATCGACGCCACGCCGCTCGGCATCCTGCCGGGCAAAGCCCATCGCCGCGTCAAGACTATTGGCCAGAACGCCGCCCGGCACGATCAGGCCGAGATCCTTGGTCAGAACGATGTTGGTGCGGCCGGGCAGCGGCTTGCCGATCGACTCATAGGTCTTGCGCCCCATCACCACCGGCTTGCCGATGGTGACGGCGCGAAAATATTTCAGATCGGACTTCAGCCGCCACGGCAACTGGCCTTCTCGGCCGATGACATTGTTGCGGCCAATGGCGGCAACGAGAACGATCTTCATGCGCGGGCCTCTTGCGTTGCGAAGACTTGGGCTGCAAAGGCTTGCAAAGCCGGCCCGCTCAGCCGGCAGATTTTCCAGTCATCCATCACATGGGCGCCGATCGATTGGTAGAACGCAATCGACGGCGCATTCCAGTCGAGTACCGACCATTCGAACCGCGCCAGCCCCTGCTCGACGCAGCGCCGCGCCAGTTGCGCCATCAATGCCTTGCCGAGACCGCGGCCGCGAAACGCCGGCCGCACGTAAAGGTCTTCAAGATAGATGCCGTGGCGACCGCGAAAGGTCGAGAAATTCAGAAACCAGATCGCCAGACCCGCCGCTTCGCCATCCCATTCCGCGATGTCGCAGAACAGCCGCGGTGCGTCGCCGAACAAAGCCGCGGCGATCATCTCCGGCGTCGCATCGACGGCATCGGCCAGCTTTTCGTACTCCGCCAGTTCACGCACCAGATCGAAGATCAGCCCGGTATCGTCAGTGCGCGCGGGGCGGATCAGGGCACTCATACCGCGACTTGCGCCTTGATGTGCGGATGCGGCTCGTAATTCTCGATGGTGAAGTCCTCGAAGCGGAAACCAAGAATATCCTTTACCTCCGGATTGATGCGAATTGCCGGCAACGCCTTCGGAGCGCGCGACAGCTGCAATTCGGCCTGCTCGATGTGGTTGTTGTAGAGATGCACATCGCCGAACGAATGAATGAACTCGCCCGGCTTCAGTCCGGTGACTTGCGCCACCATCAACGTCAGCAGCGCGTAGGACGCGATGTTGAACGGCACGCCGAGAAACACATCTGCCGAACGTTGATAGAGCTGGCACGACAGTTTTCCGTCGGCGACATAGAACTGGAACAGGCAATGGCACGGCGGCAGCGCCATCTTGTCGACATCGGCCGGATTCCAGGCGGTGACGATCAGCCGCCGCGAATCCGGATTGCGCTTGATCATCGCAACCACATTGGCGATCTGGTCGATGGTCTGCCCGTCCTTGGCTGGCCATGAGCGCCACTGATGGCCATAGACCGGGCCGAGATCGCCGCGCTCGTCGGCCCATTCGTCCCAGATACGCACGCCATGGTCGTTGAGATATTTGATGTTGGTGTCGCCGGCGAGAAACCACAGCAACTCGTGCACGATCGACTTGATGTGCAGCTTCTTGGTCGTCAGCAGCGGAAAACCATCGGCCAGGTCGAAGCGCATCTGATAGCCGAAAACCGAGCGGGTGCCGGTGCCGGTACGGTCATGTTTCTCCGCCCCGTGACGGATAATATGATCGACCAGTTCGAGATATTGGCGCATCGCGTCAGCCTGTTTTTTGGGTCCAATCCGGCCGCTGGCGGCCCGACTCGGACGAAGATGAGCAAGTTTAGCGCCCCCCGCAACCGTCCGGCTGGCTTTTCCCCGCCATGCAGACCCTCCGATTCGCAATCCTCGGGCGCCACCGCCGGTAGCCGGTTCCACCCGTTAAGAGGTGGTTAAGCAAGATGTTCCATGGTTAATCGGTTGTTAACGTCCCGTGATTCGGTGGGTGGCAGCGTCAGTTCGCATTTCCACGTCGAGCAGACATTGAAATATCTCGAGACCATTTTGAACGAGATGCCGAACTTCGCCGGCCAGCGCCGTGGACCGGCCTTGCGGGACCGCGCCAGCATCGATCTCGACGAAGACCTGTTTTCGCCGGCCGGCGGCGCGCCGGCCGCGGCTAACGTCCGCCCTAGCCGGGCCGCACCCGCTGCCGATCTCGATGACCGCCCGTGGCCGATGCTCGAAGCACTGCCAAAAGCGGGCCCCAGCAGCGCCATCGAAAAGAGGGTTGCCGAGCAGGAACGCGAATTGGCGATGCGCTGCACGCAGGTCGCCGACCTGTACAATCTGCAGGAGCGGCAGGCAGCCGACCTCGACGTCGCTTATGCCGAAATCGAACGCCTCAACAAGGCTTTCGCCGAGCTTCAGGACACCGCCACCCAGCACGCCATGGCCGCCGCCGAGCGCAAAAAAGCCGTCACCGCGCTGCATCAGGACAACGCCATTCTGCGCAGCAGACTGGACAAGGCGCTGGACGACGCCGCCGCTTTGGCCAAGCAAATGCTCACCGTCGAGACCATGTTCAACGATCGCGAACTGGTCGTTACCTCGGCGCTGGAAAAGGCCGACCTTTTGAAGGCGGAACTGGCTGCCGCAGGCGAGGAGAAGGCGCGGCTGATCGCCGAGATCGAGGCGACCGAGCAACTGCGTCAGGACGATAGCCAGCACCAACGGACCATCGTCGAAGAGCTGAACCGCAAGGTCGAGTCCCTGTTCGCCGACAACGGCGTGCAGATGAAGACGCGCGAAAAGCTCGCCAAACGCTGCGACGAACTGGCCAAGACCGTCGCCGCGCTCGAAGCCGACAACGCCGACACCCACTCCAAACTCAACGCCCACGGCGAACACACGACCTTCCTTGAAACGGTCCTGCGCGTCGAGCGCGAAACCGCCGAAGCCAAAATCCGGGAGCTCACGGAAAAGCTCGAGCAGGAGCGCCAGCTCAATGCCGCCGGGGGCGAGGCGACCAACGCCATGCGTCAGGAAATGGCGGCGCTGCTGCGCGAAATCACCGCACGGCGGCGGCCTGCCGTCGTCAGCGCCGAACCGGCCGCCCCGGCGCCGCAATGGGACGCAGCCTAACCGGCATTCGCCTCCGCGGACGCTCCCAAGTTCCCGTTAACCGTAAACGTTAAACGGCATTTATTAATATTAAGGGCACCTCGAAAAATAGCATGCCCCTCGGCCCCGTGCGAGTCTGCTGCCCTGACGGCATGATTCTAGGAGACTGACGATGGGGCAGCTCGGATTTTTCGATGCGGATAATCGGCTGGCGGCACTATCGGCGAAAGGCGATCCG
>CAMBQQ010000041.1 GCA_945870035.1 Rhizobium sp. Q54
AATATTCCGCAACGAACAGTGCCTGCTTGGGCGTCAAATCATTCATGCGCGAACAATATCAGCTAATGGTATCGGCGTTCTACCGACCAACAATTACCAACATCGACGCTTCGGCAGAGTGTTTTGGACAGGCGAATTTCAGCGCGCCCATCATGCTGGGCTCTAACCGGCAGAGGTCGAGGGCTTCTCACTTCTGCGCGCAACATTGCCTCATTCTCGGGCGGATTGTTGCGCATATCACAACGGCGATCTGGTACGCGGTGGAACGCGATCCACTTCACTGTATTCAATATTTTATATTATATCCCCGCTTATATACCCACCTATACTTTTTCACACATGCAATGGTGGGGACCGCGTTCCACCGCGTACCAAGATAAAAATGCTGACAAAAAAAGGCCGCTCATTATGTGAGCGGCCTTTGGTCGATCAATGTCGCTTAGAATTCAGACGGGCAATTCTTCAAAGCGATCCCCTCATAGTATCTCTCCCTGCCGCCATCTGTGCGGGGGTGGCTCATCTTGAGCCCGGCCACGGCTGATCGAAGGTCCCGACCGAAGGTCTGCTTTGATCCTGCCGTGCTTCGACCATTAGCCGCACACCACTCGACCCATTCGCGATACAAGGCCATTGGCGCGACCTGTCCGCCTGGCGCGACGGTGCACTTCTCTTTCAGGAACGTCGTGATAGGCGATCCCAACTCGGCAAGTTCGCTTACTGCATCCTGGGCGCTGTCGGGTTGTGTGAAATATCCGCGCTCACGCAATCTACGATAGCCATCCAATGCCCAGTTAAGAATACCACTAAGCTCACCGATTAGGCGTTTGCCAAGGCCACGATCCTCTTTGCCGTAAAAACTTTGACACATGGTCAGCACGACAAAACGAGACGCAAGCGCACCAGATGCATCGGCGATACGTGGAATCTCGTTCGTGAAGATGAGAAACCGCGCACCCAACCTGCCTGTCCATGCACTCTGAAACTTGCGGTCAATCGTGAGGGCGTCCTCTCCTGAGATAGAAAGCAGCCGTTCGGCTATTGCCGCCTGATCCGCCTTGGCACTAAGCCGGGCATCACTAATGATCGCGAGGGACTTCCCGATAAGCGGAGCTATACCGAAGTTCATTGCGAGGCTCGCTAGTGTCGGCTGGGCCACGCTGCTTTGTCCCAGCAAGGCGGTTAGGACCCGAGCGATCGTACCCTTGCCACTGCGCTTAGGGCCCACAATTAGCCCGATCTTTTGCTGCGACGTGTCGGGCGAGAGCAGATAACCGAACAGGTCTTGAAGCGCCTCAATGGATTGCGGATCGTCAGGCCAAACCTGGCCGAGAAATTTCAGCCATTTGGTTGGCTCGGGCGCGTCAGGATCGTAAGCCACGCCAGAAGCGTTGAGGCCGAAGTATGCTGGCGTGGCCGGGTGCAGATCGCCGCTTGCAAGATGGAGAAGGCCGTTGCTGACCGCCAAGAATTCGTCGGCAGGCGGCATATCTCTGCTGTCGGCCAGCCATACTGGCGCTTCAATGACGGCGGGTAAATTCGATGCCGCCGCAAGAGCCGAAAACACATCCCCAACGCGAGCGCGGGTCGGCTGAAATGGCTTCGTTTCTTCCTTTGTCGCATGCAGCGACCATTCGAGGAACCGCCAGATTTCAGCATTCACCGCGTCTTGGTCAACGTGCTCGTAGCAAGCGCCGTTCCACGAATAAAACCCGCCGCGATAGTGGTGCATCGTGACAATGTTGCCGATGGTATAACTGTCTGCAATCAAAGCTCGCGCCGATGGCATGGGATCGCGGCGGTCCAAAATCAAGGACCGGCGTGGCTCCGTCGCGGCGGCTTCGATTGCCGTGCGCGGCATCGTCTTCGACGGCCCGGCAAGCGGTGCCGCGTGAGCTTCCGGCGTAGGCGGCACCCACGGCTTGACCGTCGCGCGCATGAACCCTTCGATGTCTTCGATGGTCCAACCGTCGCGGATCGCGTCAGCGCAATCCCACCCCTTCGGCGGCACGTCGCCGTTCTGGAAATCTTGAAATGAATAGGTCACTTGGCCAGAACCTTGCGGACTTGCGAACGGAGATTGAGGTCATCGCGGCGCACCGCGTTGTCGATATCGCTGAAAGTCGCGGTGCAGGAGATAGTCACCTGCTCCGCGTAGCTCTTAGAGTTGTCCAGCTTCGGGGCAACGGCCCCGCGGCGCGGAAACTGGAGCACATTCGAAACCGCTTCGTCTGAAAGGTCGTCGGTCATTAAATGTCGCCCCCGACGAAAAAACGATTTTCGATGCGCGCGACGTATGCGCACACGCGCGCGATGTAGTTCACATGATTTTGGAGCATTTCGCCCATCACACCGCCCGCGCCAGCGAACACGTGGTACGGCACTTGCGGCAGACTGAGATCGGCCTCAGGAAGTGCCAGCTGGTGCGTGAGGCGAACGAGAACCGGCTCGATCTTGGACAATCGCGATCGTTCTTTCAAAAGTCTTCCGTATTCGACCTCAGTCAACCCGCCAGCGTCCAGCAGATTGCGGATGCGCAGGTCGAGCGCGTCTATAATTGGATGGTCGAGTGGGAAGCGGACCTTATGCCTGCCCTGAGAGGGTTTTTGATCTTGATGTTGTTGCATTGGTGGTGCCTTTGAGCTTGCATCGGCGGCACCCTGTTGCTAAAAACACAACGCCAATCGCGTTATAGCAATCAAATCGCCGCCCGGTTTCAGAAATGGAGCCGGGCGCGTTCTTTTGCGCACCGGTTCGGCGGGTGTCAGTCGGCGGCTTTTTTCGGTTTGTACGCGGACATGGCATCAATGAAGGCGGTCAGGTCCGCGCGCTTCACGAACGTCCTTCGCCCGGATTTTACTGCGGCAAGTTTTCCGTCGCGCAGGAAGCGATAAATGCTCGCTCTGCAACGTCCTGTCTGCTGCGTCACTTCATCGATACTGAAAAGCGGTTTGTCGATCATTGTCATCGGTCTCCGTTGCGATGACCGACCAATTAAACCCCGAAAGGTATTGGCGTCGAACACATAGGTACAGAAATATACGCATGAACGTCTACAGTCGCTTATTTGCTTTACGTAGTGTCGCTTATTTGCTTTGCGTAATCGGGATGATGTTCCCTCCATCCTGCGGGACTAGCGGCATAACGGCGGCGGCAGCCATGTCGCCAAGCCCGTCCGCGATCCAGTGGCCATAATGCCGTTCGATCATCGCGACCGATGTATCGTGTAGGGCAGCTACTAACCGAATGGGCAAGTTCGCCCGGATCCCGCGCACAATCGAACTGTGGCGCAATGCGTAAGGGATCACAGATGGCATCCCTGCTCGCTCCCGGATTAACCGCCAAGGCCGCGTCAATTCGCCCGCCGCCATCCATTGACCGCGCCCGGCTCGCTGCCACTGAATGCCTCCAGCAACTTGTTCGTGACGCCACCGCTCAAGCAACGCCGCGTCTTTTGCGCGCCCGGTCGCAGCCGGTAAAAGCGCATCGAGCACGTCGACCCCGACCGGCACGGGAGCGTGGCTGGTCTTCCCTTCCCGGCCCTTACGGGACGCAGGAACCATGATTCGCGCCTGCTCTCGCTGTAAGTCGCCGACGCGAGCGCGCGCGGCCTGGGAGAAACGCGCGCCCGTGGCCGCGAGAACAACGACAACACGAAATAGATCGCCGTCCCATTTTTCCTCCGCGTCGACCTCTCGCGCCGCCATCAGCAGTTTGCCGACCTGGGCATCCGTCAGAATTTGGTTCTCGCGCGCCAGCGGCGCGGCTTCGTCTTGCTCACTCGCCGTTGCTTTCAGGCCAGCCTTGATGATGGCAGGCAGGACAGCCGGCAGGCGGTCGCGGTGCGCGGCGTGGGCGCGGTTCAGCGCGGCCTTTAGATCGTTGACGAGGCGCTGCTTAGTCGCGGCCTTCATCGTTTCGGGCAGGCTGGAAACCCACTCACTCAGATCGCGTTCGCACAGGGTATGCAACGCCACCTTTGCCAGCGCCGCCGCCTCGGTGCCCGCTCGCTTCCCACGCTTGTCATTGCCGAGAACGTACCGGCAGAGACGCTGGCTGGCGTCCGAGCGCACCTGCCGGGCTTTCCTGCGGCTGTCGCGCGCATCGCGCCTCGAAATATATTCTTCCACCGCAGGTCTGACAGTGAGTAACGGTCCTTCGGCGGTCGCCTTGGCCTCCGCACGTGCGGCCTCAACCGTCATCCGCGATACGCGGATAGCGGCATTAAAATCCAGCGTGCCTTCGCGCAATTCATCATCGGCGGTGCCGATGGGCGTCTGCCGATATCCCGCGCCGTTGCGCCAGCGCACAAGCCACACGCCACCGCGCCGCCCCTTTCGATAACCGAGATGAACGTCCGGATCGACGCCGCGCCAGTGTAGACCGGCTCCAAGCTTTGCTCTTGCGGCCCTGGTTGTGATCGCGGCTTCGCTTAGGACTTTGGTCATGGCATCCCCAAACCGTCAAATATCCGTCAAATAAACACCTGTGTACGCTCATATCCATTAGTACAACAATTCTGCATAAGCCATTGATTTTATTAGACACGCATAGACGCCGGTAGACCGGCGGGGGCTGCAAGTCACGCCCTTTCACGGCGGTAACAGGGGTTCGAATCCCCTAGGGCGCGCCAGCAATTTTTTTCGGAGGACGGAAGCGCCGGCTTACCGGCCCCGGCTTCGCCTCTCTGGAGCCGCCTCGCGGCGCTCGGCAATCAGGGACGGAGGAGCAAGGCCGATCCTGGCACGGCTGGGATTCGGGTTTTTCTTCAGCTCCACCGTCGTCGATCCCCAATGGCGGCAGCCAATCTTGGAGATTTTCGCATAGGGCTTGAGCGCCTTGTTGCCGCGGACCGCGCGACGAACGCGAAGGCCGAAATAGCCGGTGTTTGTGTTGACAAAGCCCGGCGTAATGCCTCGGCCTCTGCCATGCCCGTGGACGATAAGAAATTCAGAAGCGCCGATTCCCCAAGCCTGTTTGACGAGATCCGGGATGTCGATTTCGTCCGGATGATAGCCATGGAGATCGATTTCGATGCGTTGCGCCTCGGCCATAACGTCTCCCAGATAGCGGCCTTCCTTGTTCCTGCTTCGCTGTTATGGGAAAACTTTACCGCCTGCTCGGGCCTGGCGTACGAATTCCGGCGATCGTCCACACATTTTGCGCGGAAGTGACGGCAACACCGGGTGATGCCGCCATGCGGTCCCTACGAGGCCTTGTAGGCGTGGCGCTTGCCGTTGAAATCCTCGACTGACACCCCCTCGCCGTCCGGCGCGAGATAATTGGGCCCGACCGGCGATTTGCCATGGCCGCCTGGAATGTCGAGCACATAAGTCGGCTGGCACAGGCCCGACACGCGCCCGCGCATTTCCTTCATCAAGGCCTGCCCGGTTTTGATGTCGGTGCGCAAATGCGAGGTGCCAGGCGCGAGATCGCCGTGGTGCAGATAATACGGCTTGATGCGGCATTCGACCAAGGCGCGCATCAATGCGGCGAGAGTTCCCGCACTGTCGTTGACGCCTTTAAGCAGCACGGTCTGGGCCAGCAACGGCATGCCGGCATCGGCCAGACGGTCAATGGCGGCGCGTGCATCGGGCGACAATTCGCGGGCGTGGTTGACGTGCAGCGCCACATAGGTCGCCGTGCCTTTGACCTTCATCGCCCGCACCAGCTCCGGCGTAATCCGCTTCGGCTCGGCGATCGGGACGCGGGTATGGATGCGGACGATCTTGACGTGATCGATGGCGCCCAGCGCCTGCATGGTCTCGCGCAGGCGCCGCGCCGACAGCACCAGAGGGTCGCCGCCGGTCAGGATGACCTCCCAGATGTCTTGATGCGTCCTGATGTAATCGAGCGCCTTGGCCAGCGCATCTGCCGACAACGCATTGGGCTTGTCGGGCCCGACCATTTCGCGGCGGAAGCAGAAACGGCAATAAACCGCGCAGACATGGGTCAACTTCAGCAGCACGCGGTCGGGATAGCGATGCACGATGCCTTCAACCGGCGAATGGGCGTCATCGCCGATCGGATCGAGCAGTTCTTCGGACCGCTGCTCCAACTCGGCTGCGTCAGGCACGAACTGCCGCGCGATCGGATCGTTCGGATCGTTCCTGTCGATCAGGTCAGCGAGCGCCGGCGGCAGCGCCACCGCGTAACGGGCGGCGACTTCCTCAAGCGCGACGCGCTGTTCGGGCGCGGCAAAGCCTTCGTCGACGATCTGACCGGCGGTGCGCAAAGTCCGCAAAGTGCGAATGTGCTTGTTCATGTCCGTCTCACAAGTCCTGAACCGGCGTCCATATCACCTGCTCGATGCGTTCGGCGCCGGTCGCCAGCATCACCAGTCTGTCGAAGCCAAGCGCGATACCGGAGGCCTGCGGCATTTCTGCGAGTGCCGCCAAAAAATCCTCGTCGACCGGATAGCGCTCGCCATGAATGCGTTGTTTCTCGTCCATCGCAGCCGTGAAACGGGCGCGCTGCTCGGCGACATCGGTCAATTCGCCGAAGGCATTGCCGAGTTCGACGCCACAGGCATAAAGCTCGAAGCGCTCGGCAACCTTGTCGCTCCCGGCCTTGGCGCGCGCCAGCGCGGCCTGCGGCAGCGGATACTCATATAATATCGTGGCGCGGCCATTGCCGAGATGCGGCTCGACCCGCTCGGCGAGAATGCGGCTGAAGATGTCGCCCCAGCTGTCGTCATCGGCAATGGCCACGCCGGCTGTGCGCGCGCCTCGCGCCAAAGCGGCGCGGTCGCCCTCGCCGTCCTGGATTGTCGCCAGCAAATCAATGCCGGCGTCGCGGGCAAAGGCCTCGGCCACGGTCAGCCGTTCTGGCGCGGCAAAGGGATCGATACTACGGCCGCGAAACGAGAACTGCGTCGTACCGGCGGCGCGCGCGGCCTCAGCCATGAGCGCGGCGCAGTCGTCCATCAGCGCCTCATAGGTCTCGTTGGCGCGGTACCATTCCAGCATGGTGAATTCGGGATGATGCAGCGCGCCGCGCTCGCGGTTGCGGAACACCCGGGCAAAATCGAAAATGCGGGTCTCGCCGGCCGCAAGCAGTTTCTTGCAGGCGAATTCCGGCGAGGTACGCAGATACATCTCATGCCGCTCGGTGTCGGGCCCAATCAGGCCGGTCGAAAAGGCGTGCAAATGGGTCTCGTTGCCGGGCGAAACCTGCAAGGTCGCGGTTTCGACCTCAAGAAACCCCGCCCCGGCGAACCAGCCCCGCAAAGCGGCTGCGATCCGGCCGCGCGCCAGCAAATGCGGCCGGCGGGCGGCATGGCGGCCGGGCAGCCAGAATGGAGGGCTTTGGCCAGCCATTCAGGCCATTCCCGCCGGGTGGCCGGAGGGCTGGCGCCGCGCGCCAGGATCGCTATGGTGCGGCCCGAATCCGGCCCCGCACTCGGGGCCTGTCCGAAATTCGCCTGCCAAACATTTGAGGGTTGCACTCGTGAAGGTCATCGCCAGCCAAATCCGTAAGGGCAATATCGTCGATCTCGACGGCAAGCTCTGCGTCGTCCTGCATGCCGAAAGTTTCCATCCCGGCAAGGGCACGCCGACCACGCAGATCGATATGCGCCGGATTTCCGACGGCGTGAAGACCCAGATGCGCTACAAGACCACCGATCCGGTCGAGCGCGCCCATGTCGAAGAGGTCGAATATTCCTACCTCTATCAGGACGCCGACGGCTTCCACTTCATGAACGACTCCACCTACGATCAGGTCCAGATCCAGGCCGACGTCGTCGGCGACGCCGCGCCCTACATGCAGGAAGGCATGAAGGTGCAATTGTCGATGCATGAAGGCACCGCCATCGCCATCGAGATCCCGCAGAAGATGACGCTGGAAATCACCGATACAGAGCCGGCCATGAAGGGCCAGACCGCGTCGGGCTCGTTCAAGCCGGCGATCCTGTCGAACGGCGTCCGCACCATGGTGCCGACCCACATCACCGTCGGCACCCGCGTCGTCATCATGACCGAGGACGGCTCTTACGTCGAACGCGCCAAAGATTAGGCTTGGGCTGAGGCAAGAACCGTTTATCGGGGCTTATATTGGGGCGTGTATTGAGGTTTCCGGTCATCGTCAGCGCGGCGTTGCTGGTTGCCAGCAGCGCCGCCGCTGAAATCCAGGCCCCCCGCGTCACCATCACCCAGGTCGATTGGGCGGCGGCCGCGGCTTCGCTGCCCGATCACGGCAGCGAGCCGCCGGCGGCTGAATTCGCCCGCATCAACGCGCAGACCGAGAAGCGTTTTCCGGGCATTGCGAAAAGCAGCGTGCCGGTACTGCTGCCGCTCGACAGCGGCCCGTTTCAGCCGACCAAATATTTCCTGCCAGGACCTGCCGGCTACACCGGCACGTTCCTGCTCAATCACGGCGATGGCGGTTTCAAACTTCTCTATAAAAAGAAGCCGGTCGAGATCGAAATCACCGGCGCCGGCTACACCTACGATCTCGAAGGCCCCGACCACCACGAGACGTTTCCAGCCAAGGATTTGCAGGATGCCTTCCCCGGCATCCGCCGCATCCTGCATGAAGCGCATGTGCGATACGTGTTCGAACGCTTCGGCGTGCCCTACATTGTATCCATCCAATGCTACGATCGCAGGCCGTCATCGAGATACCCGTCATGCCGCGAGGTCGATCCTGTCGCGGTGAAATTTCTGCAGATGCTGCGCACCGCTGGCGGCACGCCTCAGAAGATCGCAAAGCCGCAGCTCGATCTGACGCAGCCGACGGCGCCATCCGATTTCACCTATTACGGTCCCGGCGATCTCATTCCGAATTCCGGCTGGCGCAAGATGCCGGGCCGCGCCGACTATCGTGTCTATGCCGAGATGCGTTTCCCCATCGCCAATGCGCCGGCCTATGTGAAGTCGCAATCCTTCATGCCGTGGGGCGACTGCTATCGCAGCGGCCACACCGGCCGGCTCGGCCGCAAGGACAGCCCCTATAGCTGCAAGGTGAACGGCATTCCGCTGACGTTCAACGAAGCGGCGGCGGTCAACTTCACCTATCCGTGGCGCGACAATTTTTGCGAACTGCGCGACTTTCTGGTCGGGCAATGTCCCGGCGGCTACGGCCACCAGGGCCAGGACATGCGGCCGGGCAATTGCGTCGTCAAGAACGAAGGCGCCGACCGCTGCCTGCCCTATCAGCATAGCATCGCCGCGGTGCGCGACGGCCTGATCTGGCGCATGCCCGGCAATCTCGGCGCCTATATCGTCATCAACACGCCGAACGAATTCGTGCGCTTTCGCTATCTGCACATGAATCCGAAATTCATGGATGACGAAGGCCTCATCTCCGGCCGTCAGGTCAGCCAGGGCGAGATCATCGGCAAGGTGGCGACCTGGGGCGATTTCGAAAGCGGCACTTCGTACCACTTGCATTTCAACATGCAGGTCGTCACCAAGCTCGGCTGGGTCTGGGTCAATCCGTACATGTCGCTGGTGCTGGCCTATGAGCGCATGATCGGGGGGCGCGGCACTGAAATAAAGCCGGGCGACCCTGCGCCAGTGGTTCCGGACAAGCCGCCGGTCATCTTGAATCCGTTGCCGCCGGGCAACGCCAATGCGGCGGAAGCAAAACCGGCCGAAGCAAGGCCGCGCAAAAAGACACGGCGTCATTTGCGCAAGCGGCCTCGCCAACGCGACGAATAGCCAGCCGGAACCGAAACCTGCCTGGACCGTTGGTATGAGGTTCACCGCGCACAGCATCGCGGCGGGAACCCAATCAATCCAAATGCCGAGGAGGAATTCCATGAAGTTGTTTAAGACAGCGCTGCTTGCCGGTGCTTTCGCCCTTGCGACCACCGTTTCGTTTGCTCAAGTCGGCGTTGGCGTCGGAACCGGAGCGACTGGCGGCGCCAATATTGGAACCGGTAACGCTGGCACCCAAATGAAGTCGAATACGGACGTGAACGCCAATGTCGGCGGCACCCGTGCCAAGGTCGGCGCCGATGCGTCCGGCAATGCCGCGATGAAGAAGAAGTCGAACACGACTACGGGTTCCGGCGCAGCCGGTGCCGGCGTCGGCGTCGATGTGAACGGCACGCGTAAATAAACGTTCGTAAAAAGCGAACTATTCGTACGAGTTGCGCATCGACATCGGCCTCCGTGGCGTTCCGCCGCGGAGGCCGAAACGATTCGGCCCTGACGCATTCCGGTTTCGGCGTTGTTTGAACTCCTGCAGCCGTTACACTGCCGGACATGAACCGAATCGATTGCAAGACCGGCCTCGCCCTCCCCCTTCATCGCCGTGCTTTGCTCGGTGGAGCGTTTGGCTTTGCCGCCAGTATGCTCTTCGGCGGCGCGGCCTTCGCGGCGCAGTCGCCGGGCTTCGCGCGCTGGGTCGCCGCCTTTCGCGGTCAGGCTTTGCGGCGCGGCGTGTCGGCGGCCACCTATGACCGCGTCATGAGCACGGTGACGCCTGACACCGCCGTCTATGAGTTGCAGCGCAAGCAACCCGAATTCACCGAACAGATGTGGCAGTACATCAACCGCCGCTGCTCGGACTGGCGCGTCATCACGGGCAAGGAGCGCGCCAAAGAACATGCCAACCTGTTGGCGCGCCTTGAAGCCGACTACGGCGTCGATCGCTATGTGCTGCTCGGCCTTTGGGGCATGGAGTCGTCGTTCGGCGACGTCATCGAGAATCCGAAATACATGCGGCCGGTCATTCCAGCATTGGCCGCGCTCGCCTATGGCGAGCCGCGCCGGCGCAAATACTGGGAAACCGAACTGATCAATGCGCTCACCATCGTCGATCGCGGCTGGGCGCAACCGTCCGCCATGATCGGCTCATGGGCCGGCGCGATGGGACATACACAATGGATGCCGGAAGTCTGGCTGCGTCTCGGCACCGACTACGATAAGGATGGCCGCGCCAATCCGTTCGGCAAACCGGACGACGCCTTGGCCGGCACCGCGCGCTATCTGGTCGAGCGCGGCAAATGGCGGCGCGGCGAAGCCTGGGGCTGCGAGGTGAAACTGCCCGCCGGCTTCAACAGCCGTCTTGCCGACAACAAGAGCTTCCGCAGCTACGAGAAGTGGCAGGCGCTCGGCGTCAAGCGCGCCGACGGCGCGGCCTTCGCGCGGCCCGACGATCAGGTGAAACTGTGGCTGCCGGTCGCCGGCGGGCCGGCCTTTCTGGTCGGACAGAATTTCCGCGCGGTCTATTCGTACAATCCGTCGTGGAGTTACGCGCTGGCGCTGGTGCATCTCGGCGATCTCGTTCGCGGCGATGGCGGCTTCCGCCAGCAGTTTCCCGGCGGCGAGCGCGTGCCGACGCTGGACGAGATCAAGGAAATCCAGCGCCGCCTGACCGAACGCGGCTTCAAGACCGACGGCATTGACGGCCGCACCGGCAGCGACACGGTCAAAGCCATCGGCGCGTTCCAGAGAAGCGTCGGCATGAAGCCGGACGGCTATGCCGGCCTGAAGGTTCTGGCGCGCCTGCGTCAGCCCGGCTGAGCATTTTAGTCGAGCATGATCCTATCCGAAAACCGGTTCCCACCCCCGATCGGGTCGGGGGCAGGCTTTTTCGGGATCATGCTGCGTCGAAATTCCGTTCGCGCATCCAAACTTTCAGGTATTCGACGAAGGCCCGCACCTTGGCCGGCGTGACCAATGCTTTTGGATAGACCGCCAGCAGCGGCCGCGGCGCGACTTTGTAGCGTGGCAAGACGATTTCCAGAGCGCCGCTGGCGAGTTCGCCGGTGACGGCGTAGCGCGGGATCATCGTGATGCCGAGACCGGCGACCGCGGCCTTGCTCAACGTGACTGAACTATCCGCCGAGAACGCCGCCCGTACCTTGACCGAAACTGGCCCCTCCGGCCCGTTCAGCCGCCACACGACGTCGTTCGGCTGCACGTTGATGTGCACGAGACAGGAATGGTCGGCCAGCGCCGCCGGCTCGCTCGGCTTCCCGGCCTGCGCAAGGTATTCGGGCGAAGCGCATAACACCCAATCGAGCGACACGATCTTTTCCTCGATCACGGCCGCTCCGCGTATCGTCGAGAAACACATGACCACATCGAGATCACGCTCGGCAAAATCATACGAGCCGCGATAGGGTGTATTTTCCAGCATCAGCGACACGCGCAGACGCGGCTGCGCCTTGGCGAAACCGATGACGGCGTCCGACAGATGCAAGGCGCCGAACGATTTCGGCGCCAAGATTTTCAGCGTACCGGCCGGCTCCGTGCGGGTGCGGCGAATGGCGTGCTCGTTGGTCTCGATCTCGCGCATCACCTTCTCGCAGAATTCGAGATAGGCGGCACCTTCTTCGGTCAGAGCGAGCGAGCGCGTCGAGCGATTGAGCAGCCGCACACCGAGATGCGCCTCGAGATCGCCGATGTGGCGCGACACCAGAGCGCGCGACAGACCGAGCTGGCTCGCGCCGACGGTGAAGCTGCCGGCGCGCACCACCCGCACGAAACTTTCCATGGTCCGGAAGCGGTCCAGGCGGCGCTCCTATTGGTGTGAAATCTGCAACAATGACGTGCGAATTTATTGGCTATTATGCGCTAATGTCAAAGCCTATAGTGCGCGTGAGCAACAAAACGCGCCGGACCAATGGGCGCCATGATGGGGAGAAACGTCGGCCTGACAGGGCCTCTGTGCAAACAGGGGAATGCGGCCCGACAACGCGCATGCCGAATTCCAATTCCGCCAATTCAAAGGGCGCCGCGGCCGACACCGCCGCCGTCGATCGTCCCGTTCCCGCCGGCATCAATGCCGCGGCTTTCGGCAGCGACGTCATCGCCGACGCCATTCGCGCGCTCGACATCCCCTATATCGCGCTCAACCCAGGCGCGAGCTATCGCGGTTTGCACGACAGCCTGGTCAATTATCTCGGCAATGAGCAGCCGCAAATGCTGCTGTGCCTGCACGAGGAAAGCGCGGTCGCCATCGCGCACGGCTACGCCAAGGTCACCGGCAAGGCGATGGCCGCAGCCGTCCATTCCAATGTCGGCCTGATGCACGCCACCATGTCGATTTTCAACGCCTGGTGCGACCGCATGCCGATGCTGATTATCGGCGCTACCGGCCCGAACGATGCGAACAAGCGCCGGCCCTGGATCGAATGGATCCATACGGCGCGAGACCAGGGCGCGCTGGTGCGCGGCTATACCAAATGGGACGACCAGCCGGGCTCGGCGGTTGCGGCCCGTGAATCGGTGCTGCGCGCCGCCTGGATCGCCAACACCGCGCCCTGCGGGCCGACTTACGTCAATCTCGATGTCGAATTGCAGGAAGCCAAGCTCGCGGAGCCGGTCGCTCCCATCGACGCTAAACGTTACATGCCGCCAGTCAGAAGCGCCCCCAATGCCGAGGCGATCCAGGCGGCGGCAACTTTGCTGCGCGGCGCCAAGAAACCGGTCATCCTCGCCGGCCGCGTGTCACGCGACGTTGAGGCCTGGAAAACCCGTATTGTGCTCGCCGAGCGCCTCGGCGCCCGCGTCCTGACCGACCTGAAAGTCGCCGCCGCCTTCCCGACCGACCATCCGCTGCATGCGGGCGCGCCCGGCGTGATTTCTCTGGCGCCGGAAGCCGCCGAGGCCATCCGCCAGGCCGACGTCATTCTCAGCCTCGACTGGCTCGACATCGCCGGCACGTTCAAGAGCGTCGGCGGCACGATTACCGCCAAGGTCATCCAGATGTCGGTCGACCATCGCCTGCACAATGGCTGGAGCATGGACTATCAGGGCCTGCCGCCGGTCGATGTGATGATCGATTGCGAGCCCGACGTCGCGGTGCCGCATCTGCTCGAAGCGCTCGGCCCCGGCACAACGCGCGAACTGCCGAAGACGCCGCGCGAATTTCCGAAACTCTCCGGCAGCAAGATCACCGTCGATCACATGGCCGACGCGCTGCGCCGCGCCGTCGGCGAGCGCCCCACCACCCTCACCCATGTATCGCTGTCGTGGAACGGCGCCAGTTGGCCGCTGCGCCATCCGCTCGATTATCTCGGCTCCGACGGTGGCGGCGGCGTCGGCGGCGGCCCCGGCATTTCGGTCGGCGCAGCATTGGCGCTGAAAGGCTCCGGCCGGCTCGCGGTCGCCATCTGCGGCGACGGCGATCTGCTGATGGGCGTGACGGCGCTGTGGACCGCGGTGCATTACCACATTCCACTGCTTATCGTGGTCGCCAACAACCGTTCGTTCTTCAACGACGAACTGCATCAGGAGCGCGTCGCCCGGATGCGCAGCCGGCCGGTGGAAAACCGCTGGATCGGCCAGCGCATTTCCGAACCCGACATCGATCTCGCCGGCATTGCCCGCGCACAAGGCGCACAAGGCTTCGGCCCGGTCGAAGCGCTCGGCGATCTCGCCGGCGCGTTTGAAAAAGCCATTGCCGCGGTCGAAGCGGGCGGCGTCGCCGTCGTCGATGTGCGCGTCGAAGTCGGCTACGCCGGTACGACGGCGCAGGCGGCCACCGGCAAAAGCGAATAGAGAGAAAAACGCATGACACCCCCCGCTGCCCAACAATCTAATAACGATATCCTGGTCGTCGATGATGTCGTCGTGCGCTTCGACACGCCCGACGGTTCGGTCACCGCCGTCGATCATGTTTCCTTCGGCGTGCGTCCCGGCGAATTCCTGTCGGTGATCGGCCCGTCCGGCTGCGGCAAGTCGACTTTGTTTAACGTCATCGGCGGCCTGCTCGGCCATACCGAAGGCATGGTCAGCGTCGCCGGCGTGACCATCAACGGCCCGCATCAATCGATCGGCATGGTGTTCCAGGAAGAATCGACCTTCCCCTGGCGCAGCGTCACCGACAATGTCGCCTTCCCGCTCGAACTCATCGGCATGCCGAAGGCACAACGCATCGAACGCGCCCGCCATTTCATTTCGCTGGTCGGTCTCGACGGTTTCGAAAACCGCTACCCGAACGAATTGTCCGGCGGCATGCGCCAGCGCGTCTCGCTGGCCCGCACGCTCGCCTCCGAGCCGAAGATCCTGCTGATGGACGAGCCCTTCGCCGCGCTCGACGAGCAGACGCGGTTGCTGCTCGGCGACAAGGTGCTGCAAATCCAGCAGCAGCTCAAGCAGACCACGCTCCTCATCACGCACAACATCACCGAAGCGGTGCAGATGTCCGACCGCATCCTGGTGATGACCTACCGGCCGGGCCGCGTGAAGCGCATCGTCGATATCGACCTGCCGCGCCCGCGCACATCCGAAATCGTCGGCAGCGAAGCCTTCGGCCGCTATGTCGCGCAGATCTGGGCCGACTTGCGCGAAGAAGCCAGCCGCGGCATGCGCGATGAAGAAGACCACATGATGCATCCGGCGGGCAGCAAATCATGAGCATGACCGCCACCACACCGGTGCGGCGCTTCTCGCTCGCCAATGCTTTACCGGCATTGACCGGCATTGGCACGCTGGTGACGTTCTTCCTGATCGTTGAACTGCTGATCCAGACCGACATGCTCAGCCGTTTCATCGTGCCGCCGCCGTCTGAAATCATCGCCAGCTTCCCGCGTGTCATCGTCGAGGAGCATGTGCTGCAACGCTTCGTGCAGACCCTCGGCGAATGCCTGACCGCCGGCGTCATGCTGACCGTGGTCGGCGTCGCCATCGGCGTCCTCATGCAGCGTATCAAGCTACTGCAGCAGGCCTGTGAGACCTGGGTCGCGGCGCTGGCCTCCGCGCCGGTGGTGCTGTGCTATCCGTTGTTCATGGTCATCTTCGGCCGCAACGCCTGGACGATCATCATGATGGGTTTCGTCGCCGGGCTGCCGCCGGTGATTCTGAAAACGCTGGAAGGCATTTCCGGCACCCGCAAGGTGCTGGTCAATGTCGGGCGCAGCTTCAACCTGACATCGTCGCAGCAATTCTGGAAAATCCTGTTTCCGGCGGCGCTGCCGACCATCTTTGTCGGCATCCGGCTCGGCCTGATCTTCGCCCTCATCAATGTCGTCGGCGTCGAGTTTCTCATCAATTTCGGCGGACTCGGCCAGCTCATCAACGAACTGGCCGAACGCTACGATCTCGCCGGCACCTATGCGGCGATCTGTTTCGTGGTGCTGGTCAGCGTTCTGTTCTTCATGGCGGTTGAAAAGGCTGAGCGATGGCTGACACGAGCCGAGTAACCCCCCTGGCCGCGCCGGCGCCGGTCATGAGCCCGGTGACCCTGCTGCGCATCGTCATCATCCTCACCGTTCTGGCGGTGTGGGAATTGCTGTCCTATTCCGGCTGGCTATACCAGGATGTCGTGCCGTCGCTCCTGGCCATCGGCGGGGCGCTCATCGACCTGCTCACGCATGGCGAGTACTACTTCAACCTCGCCGTCACCGCCGGCGAAGTCGGCACGGCACTGTTGCTGGGCGGAAGTCTCGGCCTTATCGTCGGCATCACGTTAGGGGCCAACCGCTTCCTGTCGAAAGCCTTCGAGTCCTACCTGTATTATCTGGGACCAACGCCGAAAATCATCTTCTTTCCGATCATGATCATGTGGTTCGGCGTCGGCCCGGGCTCGAAGATCGCGCTCGGCACTTTGTCGTGCTTCTTTCCGGTCGCGTTGTCGGCCGCCGCCGGCATGCGCCAGATCGACAAGACCCTGATCCGCGTCGGCAAGAGTTTCCGCGCCTCGACCGCGCAAATGGTGTTCAAGATCTACCTGCCGGCGATGCGCCACCCGATCATCAACGGCGTGCGCCTCGGCCTCGGCGTGGCGCTGATCGGCACGCTGCTGGCTGAAACGAAACTGTCCAACAAGGGCATCGGATTTCTAATCATCAACGCCTACAGCACTTTCGACATGCCGCGCATGTACGCCATGCTGATCGTGCTTTTCATTCTCTCGATCGGCGCCAATGCCGTTGTTGGCCGCCTCGGCGGTCTCGACACCATCAAGCGAAACTGAAAACGACAAAAAAAGGAGGTAGCACGATGAAACATGTCCACCGTATCGCAGGCTTCGCGGCGATTGCCGCGGTTACGCTCGCAAGCCCCGCCAGCGCCGACGACCTCGTCAAGATGACCATCGGCCAGCGCGGCAACTGGGACACCGCCGTGCCGCACCTCGGCGAAAAGGCCGGAATCTTCGAAAAGCACGGCATCAAACTGGAGATGGTCTATACCCGCGGCAGCGGCGAGACCGTGCAGCCGGTGATCTCCGGCAATGTCGATCTCGGCATCGCGGTCGGCACGTTAGGCGCCATCGGCTACTTCGCCAAGGGTGCGCCGATCCGTATCGTCGGCGCCGAAGCCACCGGCGCCGCCGACTACTGGTATGCCAAGAACCCGGCCATCAAATCGCTGAAGGACCCGGCGCAGTCGAAGGGCAAGTCGATTGCGTTTTCAACCAACGGCTCCTCGACCGACTCGATGGTCAAGGCCTTCATCAAGGAATGGAAACTTGACGTGAAGCCGGTGGCGACCGGCGGCCCGCCGGCCACCTTGACCAGCGTGATGAGCGACCAGGTCGATATCGGCTGGGCGGCGCCGCCCTTCGGCCTGAAGGAAATCGATGAAGGCAAGATCCATCTGGTTGCGCGCGGTGGCGATACCAAGATCATCGGTGGCCAGACCATCCGGGTCATCATCGCCAATACCGATGCGCTGAAAAACCGGGCCGACGTGCTTAAGCGCTATTTCAAGGCGTACCGCGAGACCATCGACTATATGTATTCGGACAATCCGAAAGTGATTGCGGACTATGCCGAATTCGCCAAGATCACACCGGCCCTGGCCAAGCGGGTGCGCGACGAGTTCTTCCCGAAGTCGATCCTGCAACTGACCGAGATCAAGGGCCTCGACGACATGCTCAAGGACTCGGTCGAGCTGAAATATGCGCCGAAGGTGCTTAGCGCGGCCGAGGTCAAGGAACTGATCCAGACCGATATCGCCAAATAGGGCGCATAGCCCGCATCAGACAACCGGCGGGTCGAAGCCAACCTCGGCCCAGACCTGCCGGTTTTCCGGCGCGCCCAGGAATCGGACCAAAGCAGCCGCGGGCTCCGCGACTGCGCTGCCAGTGACCGCAGCCGCACCATAGACATTGTCGAAGGCGACGCCGGGCGGCAGCAGGCCGACGACGCTGACGCCATCGACATTCACGACTTCGCTTTTCGGATAGATGCCGAAATCGGCCTCGCCGCTCTGAAGGGCTTGCAAGCCGCCTTCCAGCGCCGGCTTGTAGATTGTTTTCTTCGCCATGACATCGGCGATGCCGAGCTGCTCCATCATTTTGGCGCAATGCGCGCCGCTCGGCGTCGCGATTGCCGGCGAATGCGCGATGGCGCGCGCCGCCAGCAACGCCGCGCCAAAGCTCTCCACCGACGAGAGATCCGGGGCCGTGCTGCCGGTCTTCATCGCAATCGCGGTCCGCACGGTGCCAAGCGCCGAGCGCGCATCATCGCGCACGATGTTCTGCCTGGCATAGCCATCGAGCAGACCGGCCGGCATGATGAGAATATCGGGGCGCTCGCCGGCGGCGATTTTTTCGCGAATGACACCGAGCACATTGTAATGAACGATCGGCTTGAAGCCGGCCTGCTGCGCGAACCGGGGCAGCAACTGGAGAAAACCGGTTTTCGGCGCGTAGCCGCTCATCAGATGAATTTCGGTCGTCATGACCATCGCCCTTGGGCTGGCGCTTTGGATCCGGACATGGGATCCGCAAGCCGTCTTATCGCTAGATTTTAAACGCCTCGTGGGTGCCGGGATGAAACATCTCTTCCGGCGTCACCAGGCGCGAGGACAGGCCCTGGCTGTGGTGATGCTTGAAGAAGCTTTCCAGAGTCTTCCGGTTCGCACTTAAGCCATATGACCAGAAATCTTCGCCCATCAGCGACTTTGCCTCGGCCAGCCGCTCCTCGACGAAGGGCAGCGTCACCTTGGTTGCGGAGGTGTCGCTCAGGAGGTCAAGCGCCTTGGCCTTCGACTGCTCGAAGGCTTTGAACACTGCGCCGGGCAGCCACGGATGCTGCTCGGCCAGTGTGCGCCGCACACCGACGATATGCATGATCGGGAAGATGCCGGTGCGCTTGTAGTAGTCCTTGGCGGCGGCGACCGGATCGGGAAACAGCCAGCCGACATTCGGCGTGTTCTTCGGCAGCGACGGCGGCCGCGGCGCGATGAAGCCGTCGATGGTGCCCTCCGCCAGCATCGCCGAGATCGACTTGCCGGCAGGCGCATCCTCGAGCTTGACGTCGGCGGGAAGCTTGATCGTTATCTTCTCCGGCCGGTCGGCATCCTCGATGCCGCCGCGCACCCACTGAATGTCGGACGGCTTGACGCCGTAATCGTCCTCCAGGATGGCGCGCGCCCAAACATTGGCGGTCAGTTGATATTCCGGCACGCCGACGCGCTTGCCCTTGAGGTCTTCCGGCTTCTTGATGCGGTCGGTGCGCACATAGATCGAGGTGTGGCGGAACGCGCGCGACACGAAGGCCGGCACGCCGACATAGGGTCCTCCGCCTTGCGCGGTCTTGACCGTGAAGCTCGACAGCGACAATTCGCAGATATCGAATTCGGCATGGCGAAAAGCGCGAAAGAAGATTTCCTCAGGCGACAAGGTCATGCAGGACGGGTTGACGCCGTCGATCTGCACCGATCCGTCGATCAGCGCCCGCGTGCGGTCATAGGGGCCAACGGCGACGGAGAGATTGAGCTTGGTCATGAAGAACGCCTGGGTTTCGAAGCGTGGATTTTGAGGCCATCTCATAGGCGAAACGGCGCGCGAACGCAAAAACGGCGGCCCCTTCGGACCGCCGTTTGCCAACTCCTGGAACCTTTGAGTTTAGCCGAAAATATCGGCCGAGATGCCGTTATACCAGTCGACCGATTCCTTGTAATTCTGCTTGCGCAGATCGGCGCTTTCGTTGCGCTGGCTGACGAAACTATTCGACGCCTTTATGACACCATCGACCGGCTCGTAACTGGCGCCGACCTTGATGTCGTCGTCGGGCGCGATCAGGCTCCAGCACGTATTGGAATAGCGCGCCGGAAATGCACGCGACTGCGTTAACTCGGAACGAATGACCATGGCCGCGACCTTGGCCTGACTGTTGGCCGAGAAGGCCGATTTCGGCATATCGCCGGCGATCGAGGCGTCGCCGACGACGAAGATGTTCGGGTCGACCGTCGACTTCATCGACGCCGCGTCGATCGGGCAGAAGCCGGACTGGTTGGTGAGCCCCGCATCGCGCGCGATCTTGCCGGCATGCTGCGCCGGGATGACGTTGACCAAAGCCGGCTTGTAATTGGTGAAGTCGGTCTTCACCTCGCCGGTCTTGACATCGACGCCCTTGATGCCGCCATGGATCTTCGGGTCCTGCCACTCGATCATGCCGGGATAATGCTTCTCCCAGCCTTCGGTGAACACGCCCTGCTTGGAGAAGGCCGGCTTCGGATCGAGAATGACGATGCGCGATTTCTTGTGGCCCTTCTTCTTGAGCACATGCGCGAACATCGACACGCGCTCATAGGGGCCCGGCGGGCAGCGATAGGGATTGGGCGGCGCGATCATGACGATCTGGTCGCCGTCTTTCAGCGCGTTGAGCTTCTTGACCAGAAGCTGCGTCTGCGCTCCCGGCTTCCAGGCATGCGGCATGATCTCGGCGGCTTTTTCCGAATAGCCGGGCACCGAGTCGAACTTGAGGTCGATGCCGGGCGCGACCAGCAGCCGGTCGTACGGCACCTTGCCGCCGCCGGCGAGCGTCACCTGCTTCTTGTCGCGGTCGATCGATGCGGCCATCGCGTGCACGACCTTGACGCCGCCTTTCTTCACCTTGTCGTAATTATGCGTCAGCGATTTGTAATCGCGGAAGCCGCCGACATAGAGGTTGGAGAAGAAACAGGTCGTGAAGGTTTTTTGCGGCTCGATCAAGGTCACGTCGATGGCGCCGTTCGATTCCTTGGCGATGTAGCGGGCCGCAGTCGCGCCGCCCGGTCCGCCGCCGATGATGACGACGCGCGGCTTGCCCTGCGCCAAGGATGGCGCGGACAGGATCGGCAGGCCGAGCGCCGTGAGTGACGCTCCGGCCATGAACCCGAAATGACGGCGAGTGATGTCAGTCATAGATTCCCCCTTTGGTTATTTCGGCTTTTTGGCCGTCGCGAAATAGGCTGCGAGCGCTGAAATCTCCTCATCGCCCAGACGGACGGCGATGCTCTGCATCACCGGATTGGGCAAGGCCTTGGCGCGGTAGGCTCTCAGGACTTCGACGAAATGCGCTTCGCCGAGGCCGTGAATATCCGGAATCGTGCTGTCCGACTTCGATGCGCCGTGACAGGTGGCGCACTCGGCGGAAAGATGGCGGCCGTATTCGACATCGGCGCTCCACGCCGGCGAGCCGATGAGGCCTAACGCCATTGCGCCGCCGATCACCACAAGTCGCGTTGCCGAAATCCGTGCAGGCATCGCCCGACGCATTGACGAAAGCCTCCCTAGCCGTCGCATCGATTGAACGTGACATGGCCTGCCATGCCGCCCAATTCATTCTTCTTGCGTCGCTGCCGACAAATTGTCGCAGCGAATATTCTTCTAGTCCACGCCGCCTTTACGGGGCGTTTTGTCTTCAGGCGTCACATCGATGACAGCGGCATGCCCCGTGATTTTGACCGGCGGCCGGCAATCTTTCATGCAGGGCTTAGAATTCCAGAACGCCTTCTCGCTTGTCTCGCGGTCGTCGTCGTAAAAACCGTCGCGATTCGGCATCTTGACCTGCGACCATGTTTCCTTCGACAGCACGAATTTGTCGTCGACGATGTCGTTGAGGTTGAGCACATAGGCAGTCACCGCGTACAGCTCGTTATCTTTAAGCGATTGCGCATCGCCGAACGGCATGGCGCGACGGACATAGTCGAACACGCTCGACACGTAAGGGAAGTAAGACCCTACGGTCTTGACCGGGTCATGCGAGGCCAAGGTGCCCTTGCCCTGCGCCAACTGCGGCCAGCGGCCGGCGCTCTCGCCGAACTCGCCGTGACAGGCGGCGCAGCGCTCGACATAGAGCTTCTCGCCGTCCTTCACTGAGCCTTTACCCGGGGGCAAGCCAAGACCATCGGGACGTACATCGATGTCCCAACCGGCGATCTGCTCGGGCGTCGCCACTTGGCCGATGCCGTATTGGCGCGGCGGGGATTTTTTGTCCTGCGCCAGCGCCGGCGAGGCCAGCATCAGCACCATGACAAACAGACTAACCGACCTCGACATTCTCGACCTCCCCGCTCGCTTTAAGTGCCCAGGTCTGGATGCCGTTGTTGTGATAGATCGAATTGACGCCGCGAATTTTGCGCAGATCGTCCTTGCTCGGCTGCACATAGCCGGTTTCATCCATGGCGCGCGATTGCAGCAGCCACGGCTCGCCGTTCCACTCGGCCTCGGCGTAGAAGCGCACACAGCATTTATCGAGCACCGGTCCGTCGAGGCGCGCCGCGCGCCAGTTGCGGCCGCCATCGAGCGATACGTCAACGCGGGTGACCTTGCCACGACCCGACCAAGCAAGACCGGAAATAACCTGGAAGCCCTTGTGCTTGACCGGCATCTGTGGCGACGGCGATGTAATCACCGACTTTGCATCCATGACGAAGGTAAACTTGCGCGCCTTGCCGTTTTCCATCAGGTCGGTGTATTTCGATGTCTCTTCGCGCGAGTACCACGGCTGATCGCCGACCTCGATGCGGCGCAGCCACTTGACCCAAATATTGCCTTGCCAGCCCGGCACGACGAGACGCACCGGATAGCCCTGCTCGGGGCGCAGCATCTCACCATTCTGCCGATAGGCGATCATGCAGTCGTCGAGCGCCTTGGCGAGCGGCAGCGAACGGTTGAGACCGGAGGCATCGCCGCCTTCGACCAGCAGCCATTTGCCGGCGGGCTTGACGCCGGCTTGCTCCAGCAACAGCTTCAACGGCACGCCGGTATATTGCACGGTGTGGATCATGCCGTGGGTGTATTGGCAGCCATTGAGCTGCGCGCCGCGCCACTCCATGCCGGTGTTGGCGGCGCATTCGAGGAAGTAGATGCGGTTGACGCGCGGCAGCCGCTTCAGATCGTCGAGCGTGAAGATCAAAGGCTTGTCGACCAGGCCGTGAATGATGAGCCGGTAGTCGTTCGGATCGATCTCGGCGATGCCGGCATGGTGACGCTCGAAGCACAGTCCGTTCGGCGTGATGATGCCGTCGAGTTCATGCAGCGGCGTGAAACTGACCGACGACTCGCGGCTGGCGGTCAGCCATTGCACGTCGCGGCGGATGACGTCCTTCTCGAATTTCGACGGATGGCCGTAAGGCCGCACGGCGACGCCCTCGCCCAAATGCTTGCTCCAGTCAGCGACATTCGGCGGCAGATTCTTGTCGTTGGCCAGCGCGCTACCCGTTGCGCCCGCAGCCGCCAATCCGGCGGCGCCCGCCAGAAACCGGCGACGCGAGGTGCGCGCCTCGTCGTTCGAGTCCGTCATCGTTAACTCCCGGCGTATTCTCTCCCGTTGGCTTTCTATCACATTCTAATTATTGAATGTAACAAAATCGTCGCGTAGCCCACGAAGTTTTTTTGGTCCCGCTGCCGAGTCCCAGTTTCTAGATACCGGATATCTTGACGGACGAGTTCGGCGTCACCCGTACCGTCTTTTCGGCGGCGATATGGCGCTCGACCACGTCCCAGATATTGGGGCCTTGCGTGCCCTCATTCACACTCGCCCAGCCTGCGACCGCATATTCGCGTTGCGGCTCAATGGCTTTGCCGCTCTTCAGGTGGGTCATGCCGGAAATGCGCTGGCCAATCGGTTTCGACACGTCGATCGAATAGCCAAGCCCGCCGCAGCGCACCATATCGCCGCCCTGCTGGTAATAGGGGTCGGGATTGAACAGGTTATCGGCGACGTCCTCGAGCACCTCCTTGAGGCGCTCGCCGGTCATCGCAATGCGGTAGACCTGCGGATAGGTAATGGCGGTCGCGTTGTGGATGTCCTCGACCGTGATCGGCGCCCCCGGCAGCACGCTGGTGCCCCAGCGGAAGCCCGGCGACAGCGCGATCTCGGCATCGCGCTCTTTCAGCAGCGCCGCGCAGATCAGGTCGTCGAACGTGCCGTTGAAATTGCCGCGCCGGTACAACAGTGACTCCGTGTGCCCAACGACGCGTGACAATTCCTTGGCGTAAGGCGCGCGCGCCTTGGCGATCGCCGCCGCCATCGCCGGGTCCGGCTTGATGACGTCGGCAAACAGCGGAATGAGCTTGTACCGATAGCCTTTCACCGCCCCGCCCTGCACGTCCAGATCGAGCCGCGAGACAAACTTGCCGTGGCTGCCCGACGCGATCAGCAACGTCTTGCCGACCGTGACCGCTTCCGGCAGCGCGTCATGGGTGTGTCCGGTCAGGATCACGTCGATGCCATCGACGCGCGCGGCCAGCTTGCGGTCGACGTCGAAGCCGTTATGCGACAGCAGCACCACAAGCTGCGCGCCGCCCTTGCGCGCCTTGTCGACCTGCGCCCGCACTTCGTCCTCGCGAATGCCGAAGGACCATTTCGGCATCATCCAGCGCGGATTGGCGACCGGCGTATAAGGAAACGCCTGGCCGAGCACGGCGATCTTGACGCCGCCCTTCTCGACCATCCTGACGGCATCGAACACCGGCTCGTTCCATTCCGTGTCGCGGATGTTCAGCGCCAGAAAAGGGAAATCCAGGCTCTTGATCAGCTCCTGCATGCGCGCTTCGCCATAGGTGAATTCCCAATGGCCGGTCATCGCATCGGGCTTCAACAGCGCCATGCAGTCGACCATGTCCTGGCCGCGGCTGGAATTGGCGCCAAGCGAGCCCTGCCAGGTGTCGCCGCCGTCGAGCAGCAACACCTTGCCGTCGCGCTCGGCGCGCACCTGGCGCACGACCGTCGCCAGCCGGTCGAGGCCGCCGATCTTGCCGTAGCTCGCGGCCAGCGCGGTGAAGTCCTGGTCGGTCATCGCATAAGCCGCGGCCGACTTGGCCGGAATGCCGAAGCGTTTGAGAAAATCGGCGCCGGTCACATGCGGCGGCAGTCCCTTGGCCTCGCCGACGCCAAGATTGACGCTCGGCTCACGGAAATGCACCGGCATGAGCTGGCCGTGAATATCGGTGACGTGCAGCAACGTGACATTGCCGAGCGCGTCAAAGCGCGTCAGGTCGTCTTGCGTCAGTGTTTGCTGCGCGAAAGCACGCGACAAACCGCCAGAACCCGCGACAAGCGCCGCGGTCGCGGCGCTAACCTGAAGCATTTCACGGCGTGTGATCATGGATTGTCTCTCTGTTCAGCTCGATGCGACTCGCGATCCATCGGTGGCAATCCCGGCCGTGACGCCGGAATTTCCTGACTTCATTGCAGCGTTAGCGTGAATGGCCGGGCGGCGCCCGGCCATGACCTATCTCAATGGCGGATGCCGGGCACGCTCATCTTCAGGCCCTCGTTCTGCGAGGCGAGATAGAGCTCGAGGTCGCCATATTCCTTGGAATCCGGCGGCAGCTCGTTGCCGCGGATGTTGACCGAACACCACTGGAAGCGCTGCCGGATGTCCCAGACCGCCAGCAGGCTGGTGCGCCAGGTCGGGAAGTGATCGTACTGGCCCTTCGGCTCGCCCATCCACTGACCGCGGATCCATTTGTTGACCGCGATGCCGTGGCAATCGGTGCACGCCATGTTCAGCGCGCCGACCTTGCGCTTGGTCAGTTCGACGCCGCGCGCGATGGCGGCCTTGGCTTCGGCGCTCTCGGTATCGACCTTGATCGGCGTGCCGTTGGCGAGGAAATGCAGATAGACCGACATCGCGCGGTTATTGTCGGTTTCCATCAGCCAGGTATCGCCCGTCGTTGCCTTGGCATGGCGCGTCACGAATTCCTCGACGCCTAGAACCTTGTTAAGCCGCGGCTCCCATTTCGGCATCGTTGCCGCCCAGGTCTTGAACGACGACGCCGGATCGCTATGGCAGGTGTTGCACGAGAAGCCGGCCGTCGTTTTGACTTTCCAAAGCTCCTGCCCTTTCTCGACCGCCCACATGCCGGGGTTTTCGAGCGGGTCGAGATTATCGCGCTTCTCGATCGGCTGCGGACGCTTTTCCGGATTGTCGAGCGCGGTCTTGAACACGGCCGGCGCTTTCAGCGTCTTGAGAAAGGCGACCATGTCGCGGATTTCGGCATCCGTGAAAAAGCCGTGGCTGCCCCAAGGCGGCATCACGGTTTCCGGATTGTAGACGCGCGCATCGAAGACGTAGTTGTAGAGCCACTCGTCCTCGCGGCCGGCATTGCCGATTTCCGACAGGTCGGGCGCGACGTTGCCCGGCAAATCCGCATTGCCGGCCGGGCCCATGACGTGACACGCCAGGCATGAACCGCCGCGGCGGCGGTCGGCGACCAGTTTGGCGCCCTTGGCGGCATCGCCTTCGACCGGGCCAGTGAGCTTGATCGGTTCTTTCGGCGCCGGCGCGGAGGCCAGATTGCCAAGCGTGTTGTATTTCGAGTAGTCGGCCGCCGGCCAGCCAGGATAACGCTTCCACGGCGACATCGACGCGCTCGGCCCGGTATCAAGCGGAGTCGGCCTTTTGGCCTGCGCATTGGCTTCCGATAAGCCTGCTGCTACGAAAATGCCAATTGCGACCGCCGCCAGAATCCCTGCCCGCATCGTCGTTGTCCTCCCCACACGAAAATTCGTTTTCTTATATACCTCAGGCGCCAGGTTGCGCCCGGGTATTTTATTTCAACGTTTCATCAGGATACGGTAATTTTTTCTTCCGCCGTGGTGACCGAGCCGTCGTCGTCGGTCCAACTGAACTTGAACGTGCCGCTCTCGTCGACTTTGGCGAAGAACTGCAAATACGGATTGGCAGCGACCGCCGGCTCGATGGTCGTCGAGAACACCGGCTTGCCGTTAAATTCAACCGCGAACTTGTTGATGATCTTGCGCGGGATGACTTTGCCCTCGCGATCCTTGCGCTGACCGCTTTCCATGATGTGCGGCAGCAACGTCTTGATCTCGATAACGTCGCCCTTCTTGGCGGTCTTGGGAACCCTGATCTTCGGCGTTTCGGCCATCTCTATCTCCTGAAATTCGAATGCCGCTATAGGTGCGTATCGGCTTTAATCGATCAGCCGCCGCAGCCGCCAATGGTGACCTTGACCAGCTTGCTCGCGGTGAAATATTTGCCGCCGCTGGTTTTTGCGACCACGACGATGTTCTGGGTGGTGGCGAGCCTGATGCGGGTTGAGGCTTCCGCCTTGCCCGACAGCGGCGTGAAGTGGAAAGTGGCGACGCCCGGGTTCGGATTGCCTTCGGCAACCACCAGCACATCGCTGACGTAGTCGGCGCTGGTCATCGGCGCATCGACCGAAATCGACAGCGGCACGGTGTTGCCGTTCTCGGCGATCTCCGGCAACTCGATTGAAATCTTGCCGGTTTCAGGCTTGGCACCGCCGGTGAACTTGGCGATGTCAGCGGCGGCGGCCTGCGGCGTTGCCGACGCGCTTTTGCTCCAGCCGACCAGAGCGATGGCGGCGCTGCCGGCGCCGAGCGCCAATGCTGCGCGACGGGACAGGTGTCGCATTGATAATTCCTCCCGGGAAAACCATAGGGCTGTCTTGAGCCCTTCCAATCACGACCATAACCACCGCTACGGCCGCGTCAAATCATATTCACAAAAAAGAATGTACGTGCTGCTGCACCGCACCCGGACAGCATAAAATTCAGCTCGGCAGCGCTTTCACATAATCTCGGAAGCTCTTGTCCCGATAAGCTTTTTCCCGAACGTAGCGAAACATTGCGATAAAATCCTCGGGCCGCAAATAGCCCGGCGCCCGCGCCACTTCGCGTTTCTGCGGCACCAAATCCTTCAGGCCGGCAGCCCGCTCGGCGAAGAACTGGAAGGTCGGCGTGAATCGCACGCCGTATTTCGCCGCCATCTCTTTTTCCGACAGCTTGGCACCGTCGAAGTCGGTGACGATGCGCGACCCGATGATATTGAGTTGAAGTACCTCGAAATTGGCCTTGATGTAGTCGGAAATTTCCGGCCGGGCGAAATTGACGAAATGGGTTTCCTTGCAATAGGGGCAGCCCTTCAACTCCCACATGACAGCGAAGCGCTTGCCGGCCTTGGCCGCGTCGTCGAGGTCCTCGGAAAGATCGAGGAAGCTCTCCAGAAACCAGGGCTGCTTGTAGAGGCCGCCATCGGTCAGGATCGGGTCGCTGGCGCGCGCCGCCCCTGCGCCAAGAACCGTGGCGGCCGCAGCCCCCAACATCAGTTGCCGCCGTGATAGATTCATGGTCGTCCGCCGTAAAGTGAATGGGCAAGAACAGACTCGCCGCGACTGTTATATTCATAGTATCCGATATCTTCGTCTCACAGTGCGGTGAACATCTATGCTGGCCAGCCTTGCGCGTATCGCAGCCCTCGGACTTGCCGTGCTGGCAGCCTCAAGCCCTGCTCGCGCCGGCGATCTGGCCGAATTTAACGCGGCGGTCGAAAAGGCCGCCGGCCATAACCGCGTCGCCATCGGCTATCTGCGCACCGGCAATACAGACCTCGCCGCGCTGGAAATCGACCGCCTGCGCGCCGCCTGGAGCGCGCTGACCGCGCGCTTTTCCGGCAAAGCGCCGGACGCCTTCGATGGCAATGCGCTCTACGGCACGACACTCGTCGGCATCAATGCACGTCTGGTCGGTACGGACATGATGCTGAAATCAGGACGTCCCGAGGCCGCCAGCCAGTCGCTCAACGCCATCCGCGGCGATCTCTACGCTTTGCGCCAATCGGCCGGTATCGTTGTGCTGGCGGACTGCGTCCGCGACGCCAACGCCGCCGCCGACGCCATCATGGTCTATAACGACCCGGCCCTGGACTGGACCAAGCCGCAGGTCCGCTTCGGCATCGCCAACAAGGCGTCGATCTACGGCTACGTCCTCAAGCGCTGCGACGGCATCGCCAGCGCTACCGTGCATAACAGCCCGGAATTCCGCCGGCTGGTCGATGGCGCCAAGGCCGGCCTCGATCTGATCCCGACCGCGATCAACACGCGCGACACCAACCTGTTGCACCGCATCCTGATCGAACTGCGCTCGTTCGACAATCTGCTGGCGTTCCGGTTCGGCTAGACTATTTCGCGCATGGCGGCGACGGCGTGGCGATAGCCATCGGTGCCGAGCCCGGCGATCACAGCGGTCGCCACCTTCGAGACATACGAATTATGGTAATACGCCTCGCGACGATGAATGTTCGTGATGTGCAATTCGAAGATCGGCCCCGGAAACATCTTGAGCGCATCCATGATCGCCAGCGACGTGAACGTATAGGCGGCCGGGTTGATGATGATGCCTGCGCCCTCGTCGATCGCTTCGTGGATCCAGTCGATCATCTGGGTTTCGCTGTTGGTCTGGCGAAACACGATTGTCCTGTCGCCGGCGGCCTGCCGGCATTGCGCCTCGACCTCGGCCAAAGTCGTCTTGCCATAGATTTCCGGCTCGCGCTTGCCGAGGCGATTCAAGTTCGGGCCGTTGAGGATATAGATCGGTTTTGTCATCGTGCGTTTAGCCTTTGTAGCCGAGCAACCGCGGCAGCCAGAGGACGAGATCCGGGCTGAATGTGAGGATCGCCAGCGCAACGATCATCGCCACCATGAACGGAATGGTATCGCGAATGATGAGGCGTAGCGGCGCTCCGGAGATCGCCGAACTGATGAACAGCAACAGCCCATAAGGCGGCGTTATCAGCCCGATCATGATGTTGACCACCGTGACCACGCCGAAGTGCACCAGGTCGATGCCGAGCGCCTGCGCGGTCGGGATGAAGATAGGCAAGACCACCAGGATGATGGTGCTGCCTTCGAGCAGGCAGCCCAGCACCAGCAGGATGATATTGACCACGAGCAGGAACATCGTGGCGGACAGGTCATAGCCTTCCAGCATGGTTTTAACCGCCATCGGGATCTGCTCGATGGTCACCACGTAATTGAAGATCAGCGCCCCGGCGATCAGCATTCCGATCGAAGCGGTCGACCGCGCGCTGTTCAGCACGGCGGTGTAGGTCTCGCCGACGGTAATGTTGCGATACCAGAGCGCCGCGACCATGAATGCATAGGCGACGGCAACGGCGGCAGCCTCGGTCGGCGTCATCACGCCGCCATAGATGCCGCCCAGCAAAATCACCGGCATCAGCAAAGCAGGCACCGCGGTCACGGTAATGCCGGGCCATTCGCGCAGGGGAATTGGATTCTCGACCGGGTAGTCGTGGCGGTGCGCCTGGATGGTATTGATCGTCATTTGCGCGACCGCCATCAGGATTCCCGGAATGATGCCGGCGAGGAACAGATAGCCAATCGAGGCGTCTGAAATCAACGCATAGAGCACCATCGGAATCGACGGTGGGATAATCGGTCCGATCACGGCCGACGCCGCGGAGATGGCGGCGGCATAGCTGACCGGATACCGGTTGTTTCGCGTCATCATGCTGATGCTGATGCGCCCGGTGCCGGCGAGGTCGGCAATCGCCGAGCCGGACATGCCGGCAAAGATCATGCTCTGGACGATGTTGATATGGCCGAGGCCGCCGCGAAACCGCCCGACCAGCATGTCGCAGAAGCGCACCAGATGCGCGGTCATGTTGCTGACGTTCATCAGTTCGGCGGAGAACAAAAACAGCGGCACTGCGAGCAGGACATAACTACTGTAAAGACCGTTCAGAATCTGCTCGGCGGAGGTGCCGAGATCGAGTCCGGCCAGGATCAGATAAACAATCGAACCGGCGATCATCGAATAGCCGATCGGCAATCCGAGAAGGCCGAGCGCCAGAATGCTGCAAAGGCAGATTGCGAATGGCGTGATCATGGTGCGGACCCGGATCCGATCTGGATATCGGGCGCGCGCCCGCGTATGGCGAACCAGGTCAGCGCCGCATAACGCACGATCACGGCGACCGAGAAGATGACGTAAATCGAATAAAGAAAGTCCAGGCGAATACCGAGATAGGCTGATTTCTCGACCTTGAGGAAGGTGATGTAGCTGTAGACCGCGGGCAATGCCACTGAAAACAGGGCAACGGCGATGACGCCGGTGATGATCGTGAATATGCGGCGGGTGTTTTCACTGACCGCGCTGTAGATGATGTCGAAGCGAAGTTCGTCGCGCTCGCGAACGACAAAAACAGCGCCCCAAAGCGTGCACCAGATCCAGCACAGCACACTGACTTCATCGGTCCAGCCGAGCGGATAGTTAAAGACATACCGCGCCACAATCTGAAGTATAAAACACAGGAACATGGAGAGCAGCAGCAGCGCGGAGAAGTTCTCGGCGCGCCGGCGAAACCAGCGCGCGGCTGTCACCAGTCTATCAATGTTGAATTTTGCCAATGTCATGTGCGCGCGGACCAATCCCATGATCCCGCGTCGCAGGGCGGGCGCGGGTCAGGCATTTCACGGCAGTCTAAGCTCAACCGCCGGCCACTGCCTAGGCAGCGATCGGCGGTCAGGATTCAGTCAGGCTAACTTACTTGATGGCGTTGATCTTCTCGATCGCACCCTTCGGCCATTCACTGGCGTATTTGTCGAGATACTTCTTCTGCGCGAACTTGCGGAAGGCTTCCTGGTCCGGCGCATAGACCTGCTTGCCTTCCTTCTTGAAGAACTCGATCGCTTCGGCCTGTTGCGCGTCGTATTTGGCTGCGTTGGCGTCGAACGCCTTGTCGGCTTCGGCGCGGAATTTGGCCTGCGTCTCCGGCTTCATCGCGGCCCAGGTCTTCTTCGAGACCGCCAGCATGTCGTAGCCAATGACGTGGTTGGTCAGGACGAACTGCGACGTCACCTCGTAGAACTTCATGGTCCGGCCCGCCACCAGCGGATTGTCCTGGCCATCGACAGCGCCGGACTGCAGCGCGGTGTAAAGTTCGGAATAAGCCACCGGCGTCGGATTAGCACCGAGCGACTCACCGAGGAACTGCCAGAATTCGCCCGGCGGCATGCGCAGCTTCAGTCCGGCCATATCGGCAGGCGTGTTGATCTTCTTGGTTGGCTTCAGGTTGACCTGGCGCGCGCCGAAATAGACAGGGCGGATGAGCTCGATGCCGAGCTGGTCGCGCGCCATGTTGATGAAGTCTTTGCCGACGTCACTCTGGAACGTTTTCTTCAGATGCGCATAGTCGCGGAATAGATAGGCCGACGTCAGCAGCGACCATGCCGGTATCTGCTTGGAGATATCGGCCGGCGCCAGATTGCACAGTTCGAGGTTCTCGCGCTGCAGCGCGACCAGTTCGGTGCCCTGCTTGAACAAAGTGTTGGTCCAATAAGGCTCAAGCTCGAAGTCGTTCTTCATCGCCGCAGCGAAGGCCTTGAAGCCCTCCGCACGCAGATCGCTTTCCGATGCTGCCAGGCTCAATTTGAGTTTCGGCTTGGCTTGGGCGAACGCAGGCAGGTTGCCCGCGCCGAGTGCAAGAATGGAAGCGCCGCCGGCAACGACCGCGCGGCGTGTGAACGTCGATTTCATGTGTTCTCCTCCCTTGGCGCTTCGCTATGTGTTCCATCCCGGATGATCACATAGACCCTCGTCGCTCTGCTTTTTTCATGGCAAGATCGATCCTGAGGGACATTCGAAGCGGGGTTCGGGCATGTTGATCCAACTTCACAGCCAAGCAACGACGACGCCGAAGGTGCGGGCG
>CAMBQQ010000042.1 GCA_945870035.1 Rhizobium sp. Q54
ACGCTGCATCGTTACGTGCTGCTTTACAACCAGCAGCTTCCGCAATCAGCCTTGGGCAGCAAGACACCCTTGCAGGCCATGAAGGACTGGCATAGCCTGAAACCGGAGTTGTTCAGAAAACAGCCATATCACCTACCGGGATGTGACACGTAACCAAGCTTACCCGGCGCAGCTTGAGGCCATTTTGCGCGCCAAGGGGATGAACGTTCGGGTGGTCAATGCCGGCATCAACGGCGACACGACCGGCGGCATGCTGCGCCGGATGGACCGGGCGACGCCGAAGGGCACCGATGTCGTTATTATTCAACCGGGCGGCAACGATGCCCGCAAAGGCAGTGCAGGCGATCGCGCGGCCAACATTTCAGAAATGAAGAGCCGGTTGAGTGCTCGCGGCATCAAGGTCATCGTGATGGAAAACAGCGCGTTTCGCGGGTTGCCGAAACAGCCCGATGGTCAGCACATGACGCCGCAAGGATACCGCATGCTGGCGGAGTCGGTTGCGTCCGAAGTGGCCGGTGCAGTTGGGCGATAATCGCGGGACCGAACACGGAAACAAGATCCGCTCAACTTCCATTAACCGAAGCAGCCGCTAATAGGGTAAAACCACCCTCGAAAGGGTCGGATTCGGTGACAGATCGCGCGTCCACAAGGTTTGGAACTGCCGCAGCGCTCGCTCTGCTGGGCCTGACGCTCGCCATCACCGTCGCCGCGGCTGCCGAAAAGGGCGCCGTGGCGCAGAAGGCGGTCGCCGACGCCATCGACCGTCTGCCCGCGGTGACCGATGTGCGCGTCGGCGGTTCCGACACCCAGACCCGCTTCATCATGGACCTTTCGGCCAAAATCGATGTCGCCGCTTTCGCTCTGGCCAATCCGTACCGGGTGGTGGTGGATATGCCCCAGGTCGCCTTCAAGCTGCCCGAGAAGGCCGGCGAGCAGAGCCGTGGCCTGATCAAGGCGTTCCGCTTCGGCCTCATCATGCAGGGCGGTTCGCGTGTTGTGATCGACACCAAGGGGCCGGTGCGCATCGACAAGGCCTTCGTCCTCGACGCCGAAGGCGGCCTGCCGGCACGCCTGGTCATCGACCTGTCGGCGACCGACAAGACCAGCTTCCAGCGCGCGATGTCTTTGGAGACGCGCGCGCCACGCAGCGCCAATGTAAGCCGCAGCGAAGCGCCGGCGCCTGCCTCGACCGACAGCCGGCCGCTGATCGTGCTCGATCCCGGTCACGGCGGCATCGACAACGGCGCCAGGGCCGCGACCGGCGAACTGGAAAAGGACGTCGTGCTCAAATTCGCGCAGACCTTGCGCGGCCTTCTTGAGCGCAGCGGCAAATATCGGGTGGCGCTGACGCGCTCCGACGACACTTTCATCGCGCTGAGCGAGCGGGTGAAATTCAGTCGCGCCCAGGGCGCCTCGCTGTTCGTGTCGATCCACGCCGACGCCATTCCGAAGAGCGAAGGGCAGGCCGAGGGCGCCACTGTCTATACTTTGTCGGAAAATGCGTCCGACGCGGAGGCGGCCCGTCTCGCCGAGGCCGAAAACCGGGCGGACGCCATCGCCGGCGTCGATCTGACGGCCGAGCCCGACGACGTCGCCAATATTCTCGTCGATCTGGCGCAGCGTGAAACCAAAACCTACTCGACGCAGTTTGCCCGTCACGTCGTGGGCGAATTGAAGACAACCGCGCGGCTGCACAAGAACCCGATGAAGGCGGCGGGGTTCAAGGTCCTGACCGCGCCGGACGTCCCTTCGGTTCTGGTGGAACTGGGCTACATGTCGACCAAGGGCGACCTCAAGCTTTTGACCTCGGCGGAGTGGCAGGCCAAGACCGCCAATGCGCTGGCGCAAGCGATCGACACCTTCTTTGCGCCGCGGCTGGCGCGCGGCAGTGCCGGGAAAGGCAACTGAATGGGTACCGCACGCGGCCTGTGGCCTCAGTTTCAACATAAAACCAAGCGACCAGAGTGGCTTGCGAACAAGTGGTTTGGCGACAATCGCACTGCCGGGAAAAGAAGCGGGACTATTCGCTCATGAAGTTCATTCTGCGCTTCCTCGGATTCCTGTTCGCGGCCGGTACCATCCTGTTCGTGGTCGGCATTGCCGGTGTGTCCGGCCTGCTGTGGCATTTCTCCAAGGACCTGCCGGACTATTCGCAGCTTCAGGATTACGAGCCGCCGGTGATGACCCGCGTGCACGCCGGCGACGGTTCGCTGGTCGCTGAATATGCCCGCGAGCGCCGTCTCTATGTCCCGATCCAGGCGGTGCCGAAGCTGGTGATCAGCGCCTATCTCGCCGCCGAAGACAAGAATTTCTACGAGCATGGCGGGCTTGATTTCACCGGCATCGCCCGCGCCGGCGTCAATCTGGTGCAAAATCTGGGTTCGGGCCGCCGCCCGCAGGGCGCGTCGACCATCACGCAGCAGGTCGCCAAGAACTTCCTGCTGACCAACGAGGTGTCCTACACCCGCAAGATCAAGGAAGCGCTTTTGGCGCTGAAGATCGAGCGCACCTATTCGAAGGACAAGATCCTCGAACTGTACCTCAACGAAATCTATCTCGGGCTCGGCGCCTATGGCATCGCCGCCGCGTCGCTGGTTTATTTCGACAAGGCGGTCAACGAACTGACGATTCCGGAAGTCGCTTATCTGGCGGCGCTGCCGAAGGCGCCGAACAACTATCACCCGTTCCGTTTCCGCGAGCGGGCGCTGGAGCGGCGCAACTGGGTGCTCGACCGCATGGCCGAAGCCGGCTTCATCAAGGCTGCCGAGGCGGAAGCGGCCAAGCGCACCGGCCTCGGCATTGTGCAGAAACCAGCGGCGCAACAGCACACCTTCGCTGCCGAATATTTCGCCGAGGAAGTGCGCCGCGAACTCTATGACCGTTACGGCGAGAAGAAATTGTACGAAGGCGGCCTGTCGGTGCGCACTACGCTCGATCCGAAGATGCAGGTGCAGGCGCGTAAGGCGCTGATCGGCGGACTGGTGAAGTACGACGAGGCGCATGGCTGGCGCGGGGCGACCGCCACGATCGATATTTCCGGCGACTGGGGCGTCAAGCTCGCCGAGGTCAAGGCGCTCAATGACGTGGCGCCCTGGCGCATGGCGGTGGTGCTGGAAGTCAGCGATCAATCGGCGCGCGTCGGCTTGCAGCCCGGCCGCGATCCGACCGGCTATCTCGGCAAGGACCGCGACATCGGCATCCTGCCGCTCGACGGCGTGAAGTGGGCGCGGGTGTCCGGCAAGACGCCGACCAAGGTCGGCCAGGTGCTCAATCCAGGCGATGTCGTTTATGTCGAGCCGTCCGAAAAGACGAACGGCCAATTCCGCTTGCGGCAGGTGCCGGAAGTGTCCGGCGGCATGGTTGTGCAGGACCCGTGGACCGGCCGCGTGCTGGCGATGGTCGGCGGCTTCTCCTACGACCAGAGCCAGTTCAACCGCGCGACGCAAGCGTTGCGCCAGCCGGGCTCGTCGTTCAAGCCGATCGTCTATGCCGCAGCCCTCGACAATGGCTATACGCCGTCGTCGCTGGTGCTGGACGCGCCGATCGAACTCGATCAGGGCGCAGGGCAGGGCGTGTGGAAGCCGGAGAACTACGAAAACAGTTTCCATGGACCGTCGACGCTGCGTTTCGGCATCGAGCATTCGCGCAACGTGATGACGGTGCGGCTGGCGCAGGATGTCGGCATGCCGCTGATCGCGGAATATTCCAAGCGCTTCGGCGTCTATGACAGCCTGCCGCCGTACCTGTCGTTCTCGCTCGGCGCCGGCGAAACCTCGCTGCTGCGCATGGTCACCGCTTACGCCATGTTCGACAATGGCGGCCGCCGCGTGAAGCCGACTTTGATCGACCGCATTCAGGACCGCTACGGGCACACCGTCTATCGCCATGACGAGCGCGAGTGCATCGGCTGCTCCGGCAAGAAATGGGAAAACCAGCCGGAGCCGTCGTTGATCGACCGGCGCGAGCAGGTCATCGATCCGATGACGGCCTATCAGATCACCTCGATGATGGAAGGCGTCACCATTCGCGGCACCGCCGGCGGCGTCGGCTTCCAGCGCGATGTCGGCAAGCCGGTCGCCGGCAAGACCGGCACCACCAACGATTACAAGGACGCCTGGTTCGTCGGCTTTACCACCGATCTCGTGGTCGGCGTTTACTTCGGCTTCGACAAGCCGCGTTCGCTCGGCCGTGGCGAGACCGGCGGCAAGCTGGCCGCGCCCGTGGTCAAGGAATTCATGAAGGCTGCGCTGGCCGGCAAGCCCGGCGCGCCGTTCCGCGTGCCGCCCGGCATCAAGCTGATCCGCGTCGATGCCAAGACCGGCATGCGCGCCGGTCCGGACACGGCCAAGGCTATCCTCGAAGCGTTCAAGCCCGGCACCGCGCCGCCGGACAGCTATTCGGTGGCCGGCGCCGGCGACAACTTCGACAATGGCGGCGCCGCGCCGCCGCGCGCCTGGGGACAGGGCGTGTCGCCGGAATCCGGCCGCGCCGTGCGCTCCGGAACGGGCGGATTGTACTAGCCGACACCTCCGCAGCCTCCCGACTTGCGATACCGGCCGCATGACGCTACATGCGGGCCGGAAATCGGAATCGATTATGCGCGCCGAAACTCAGAACCTCGTTGAAGACATCAAGCAGTCGGTCGGGCTGCTGAGGAGGCATCTTTGACGTCGATACCGCAACGCGCCGCCTCGCCGAACTGAACAAATTCGCCGAAGACCCCTCGTTCTGGAACGACCAGGCCAAGGCGCAGCGCACCATGCGCGAGCGCGACGCGCTGGACGACCAGCTCAAGTCGATCGGTCGCATCGAGCAGGATCTCGCTGACCAGCTGATGCTGATTGAACTCGGTGAATCCGAGAAGGATCAGGCCACCGTCGGTGAAGCCGAAGCCGCGCTCAAGAACCTCAAGGCCGAAGTGGCGCGCCGCGAACTCGAAGCGCTGCTGTCGGGCGAAGCCGACGCCAACGATTGCTATCTCGAAGTTCATGCCGGCTCCGGCGGCACCGAAAGCCAGGACTGGGCCGAGATGCTGATGCGCATGTATGTGCGCTGGGCCGAGAAGAAGGGCTACAAGGTCGAGTGGGTCGAAGAGAGCGAAGGCGAGGGCGCCGGCATTAAATCGGCGACCGTCAACATCAAGGGCCATAACGCCTATGGCTGGCTCAAGAGCGAGAACGGCGTGCACCGGCTGGTGCGTATCTCGCCGTTCGATGCCAATGCGCGTCGGCATACGTCATTCGCCAGCGTCGTGGTGTTTCCGGTGATCGACGACCGCATCAAGATCGAGATCAACGAAGCGGATGTGCGCACCGACGTGATGCGCTCCGGCGGCGCCGGCGGCCAGCACGTCAACAAGACTGAATCGGCGGTGCGCTTGACGCATATCCCGACCAACACGGTGGTGAAGTGCCAGCAGGACCGCTCGCAGCACCGCAACCGGGCGATGGCCTGGGACATGCTGCGCGCCAAACTGTTCGAGGCCGAGGTGAAGCGGCGCGAGGAGAAGGCGGTTGCGGCGCAGGACGCCAAGACCGACATTGCCTGGGGCCACCAGATCCGTTCTTACGTCTTGAACCCGTATCAGATGGTCAAGGACCTGCGCACCGGCGTGTCGACGTCGGATTCATCCGGCGTGCTCGACGGCGATCTCGACCCGTTCATGCAGGCGGCTTTGGCGCAGAAGGCGTTCGGCGGCGGGCCGGATAGTGTTGAGGATGTGGAGTAGCGCCGCTTTCCTCTACGCGGTTGTGACGGTGGTCACACCATCGCCTGCAAGCGTTTCATAACAAGCCATTCTTTCCGAAAATCACGTCGTCGTGAGCTGTGATCGCCAGCACGGCGGCGGCATGCGCGCTTTCCTATCGTGACCGCAATAACGAACAGCAAGCGCCGGGGGCTCCGGCCAGGCGCGTCACGAAACAGGAGAGCGTCATGTTCAAAGTCACCAATGCGATCGTGATATCCGCGCTGATCGCCGCCATCTTTACCATCCTGACAAGCGCAAGCGACCGCCTCGACGCCAGTCCGATGCCGGCGCAGGCGCAGGCGGATATGAAGGCCTGCGCGCAGCAGCCCTGGCCTTATCTGAATTGCGTCGGCACGCCTTACGGCAATCCGCGCATCCGCGTGATCGAGATCAAGTAGGCGGAGTGCCGTTACGCTGCGGCCGGCAGCTTGCGCGGCAGCAGCGACACGGCCGCCAGGATGACAAAATCTGCCGCGGCCAGAATGCGAAACAGCACGTCGAAGCCCCAATTCTCGTGCACGAAGGCGATCAGCGGCAGTGCGGCGGCCAACGCCGAGAAGCTGACGACGTAACGAATGCCATAGGCGCGGGCGCGCGCTTCGCCGGTCGCCACCTTGCCGATCATGTAGTCGTTGATCGGAATTTGTCCGAAGGCGCCGAGCATGAAGCCAAGCGCGGCGGCGAAGGCGAGGCCGTCCGTCAGGCCCGGCATGATAAAGAAGAATACGATCTGGATCGCGGCCACGACCATGAAAACCCGGCGCGGGCCGACTAGATCGAGCGCCTTGCCGACGGCGAGTTGCGCCATCGAGGCGACAGCGAAAACGATGAAGGCGAAAGCGCCGATCATGGTGGCGACATCGGTGTTGCCGGGAACGCCGAACGCTTCCAGCCACGACGAAAACGATGCCGCGACGCCGCGCAGGCGTTCGTCGAAGACTTTCGGCAGTGCGAAGGTGGTCGCCTGAAAGATCACACTGGATACGGCGGTGGTGAGGAAGACGATCATCGATATCCGGAACAGGATGGATCTGAGGTCGGCCGACATTGGCGGGCCGGCAACAGGCCTGGCTGACGGATGCCGGTCCTCGAGAATCTCCGGCCAGCGCGCGACAGTGTAGGCAAGGCCGATGACGATCGAGACCGCGCCCGGAATAAGAAAGGCGCTGCGCCAGCCGGTATTGTCGATCAGATAGCCGGTCAGCAGCGCGGCGCTGGCCACGCCAAGATTGCCCCAGACGCCATTCACGGCAAGCCGCATGCCGGTGTTTTTCCATTTCGACACCACCATGGCCAGGCCGACCGGGTGGTAGATGGCGGCGAAGATTCCGATGACGAACAGCCCGAGGCCAATTTGCAACGGCGTGGCGGCAAAGCTGGTCGCGATGGAGGCAAGGCCGCTGCCGATGAAGAACACCGACATCATGCCGTCGCGGCTCCATTTATCGGCGAGCCATCCGGCGGGATAGGAGAACAGGCCGAAGGCAAAGAAGCCCGGCGTCGCGTAGGCGATCAACTGGCCGTAGGACAGGCCCCATTCGCGCGAGAGCGTGAGGGCGGCGACGGTGGCGAAGATCAGCGTGAACAGGTGGTCGAGGAAATGACCGAGATTCAGGAACAGGAAGTGCAGGCGGTCTCGGTTCATGACGGGCGGCTCATCTGACGACTCAAAGGGCAGCCGCCAAACTAGGCTGGCGTCTTTGCGACGTCATGCCAGATTTCGTCGCCGTTCGGTCAACGCCCTAGATATTCGCGCCCAGAATCCCGCTGCCCAATCGCAGTCCCGCGCGCAGGAATTTCTGCGGATCGACCGGTTTGTCGTCGATGCGCGTTTCATAATGCAGATGCGGGCCGGTCGAGCGGCCGGTCGAACCGATGCGGCCGATGGTCTGACCGATGCCGACGCGCTGGCCGACCTTGACCTCGATCTTCGACATATGGCCGTAGCGGGTCGACAGGCCGTTGCCGTGGTCGATTTCGACCATGTTACCGTAGCCGCCTTGCCAACTCGCGGTAACGACCCGGCCGGCGGCCGTGGCGCGCACCGGATCGCCGGTGTCGCCGCGCAGGTCGATGCCGGCATGGATCGCCGGGCCTCGCAGGAAAGGGTCCATGCGTGAGCCAAAAGGCGAACTCATATCGACAGTGCCGACCACGGGCTTGCGCACGGGTACGGTGGCTAGCGTCTGCGTATAGCGGTTGATCTGCGCGCGCGCGACATTGATGCGGTAGAGCTGGCGCTCGAAAGCGCCGTTGCCCTTCGGTATTTTGAGCGGGATGTAGGGGCCGCCGATGCCGGCCGCGGGCGGCGCCTTGCTGACATTGACGCCGAGATCGGCGAGCACGCCGCCAATACGGCGCGCCTTGGTGTCGGCCTGCTCTTCCATATCGGTCAAAGTCGCGGTCTGGCTCCGGTCGATTCTGTCGAGCGAGAGCGAGACGCGCGCGAGAACGCCGTCGAAACTGTTGGCGTTGCCGCCATGGGCCAGCCGTGTCGGATTGGCCTGAAGTTCGCGCGACTGGAGACGCGCTTCGCGGTCGGGCGGCGCGGTGAAGATGACGGTGTCGCTGATCGGCTGCGGCTTGGTATTTCTGCGCGGCTCCGGCGCGATGCGGGCAGGCTTGATCGAACCGGTGGTAACGACATCGCCGGTGATCGCGGCGCTGCGCTGTTCGAGCGTTGCTTGCCGCTGCATCAGGGCTTGCAGCTTCTTGTCGAACTGTTCCTGATCGAGCATCTGACGGCTGGTGATGCGGTCGACCTGCGCGCGCAACTCGGCGACCCGATCCTCATAGGCGAACTGCATGTCGGCCTGACGCCCGATCAGGCGGGTCAGCACGTCCTCGCGGAACGCGAAATAGGTGCCGGTGGCGATCGACCAGATCCCCATGATGACGAGCGTGCCGACGACGATCCAGAACGCGACCGGGCCGATGCGCACGGCGCGGCCGGCATGGACCAAAGTGTAGCCGTCCATCGCGGCCTGCGAGCCGTGCTTGTGGTGGAGATGACGCGAGACGCTTTCGGTCGATTGCGGACGAGGGACAGCGGCGTTGCCGGGGTATTCATAAGCAGACTGGGAATACGACATGAACGCTCCGCGCCAGCGCGGCCAAAGGCCGGTTACTCGTGGCGTCGATATCAGGCCGATATAGTTAAAAAACCTGTAAAACCGGCCGCGATGCGGCCGAATTCCGTTGACGGAACAAGGAGGAAGGGCGTGACTAAATGGCGCGCGCCGCCTCCAGCACCTCATCGGCGTGGCCGGGGACCTTCACCTTGGGCCAGACCCGGACGATGCGGCCGGCGCCGTCGATCAGGAATGTCTTGCGGATGACGCCCATGAATTTGCGCCCGTACATCGATTTCTCGCCCCACGCTCCATAGGCCTCCAGCATTGCTTTTGACTCGTCGGAGGCGAGGGGGATTTTCAGTCTGTGCTTGGTTTTAAACTTGGCCTGCGCCGTGACCGGGTCGGCTGAGACGCCGAGGATATCGGTGCCGGCCTTGGCGAAGGCAGCGCGCTTGGCGGAGAAGTCGATGGCCTCAACGGTGCAGCCCGGCGTGTCGGCTTTCGGATAGAAATAGAGGACCAGGTTGCGGCCTTTGAAATCCTTGAGCGCGATCGTTGTGCCGTCGTCCTGCGTCAGCCTGAAAGAAGGCGCCCGGTCACCCTCTGCCAAATCGCTTTCGGCCGGGCCGCTGCCGGCAGGGCGCTTCACTGAGTCAGGGGCCGATTTGTCCTGTCTGTTCCGAGGCATATGCCTTCCTTTCGTCGCTTTCGACCGGTCAATGTCGGCAATGCCATTTGCCTCGGGCGGAAGCAACCGGCTTCAACGATTTCGACGGCGCATGCCGGCCAGCGATTTGCATGGCGGTATCGCCGATCGCGCTTGCGGGGTGCATGATCGCGCAATTGCGGCCGATTCCATGAGATTGGCGACCGCCGACTGGCAATAATGTGAGGGTATGACAGGTAAAGGCCACCATCCTGGGCAGTCCGCCCACCACGCGCCTGCGGCGCCGCATAAAGCGCGGCAGCTGCATGGGACGCACGGTGCGGACAAAGGCCCGGAAAAAGCGGCGCCGAAGGGCCGCCGCCGCTGGGGCACTTTCCGCCGGCGGCTGGTCAAAGAACTGCGACGGCCTTACCTGCGGCGGCTGTTCTGGGGCCTGACCATCACCACGGCCGTGCTGACCGTCGGCTGCCTCGCTTTATGGTACCGGCTGTCGAGCGGACCGATCGAACTCGACATCGCCACGCCCTGGCTCAAGGCGGCGATCGAGGAGAATTTCGGCGCCACCGACATGGTCACCGTCGGCGGCACCCAGATCGAGCGCGACGAGACCGGCCGCACTACCTTGCGCCTGCGCGACATCGTCGTGCGCGGCGCCGATGGCACCGTGGTGGCCAGCGCGCCGAAAGCGGAGGTCGGTCTGTCGGGACTGAGCCTCATCACCGGCAAGGTGCGGGCGCAAAGCATCAACCTCGTCGGCGCCGAAATGGCGGTGCGCATCGAGACCGATGGCCGAGTCACGGTGTTCGCCGGCGCCGATAAGCCAGAAACCTTGCGGCCGATCGCCACTTCGCCAGCCAAGGTCGCGCCGGCTGGGGCGGCAACGGCGGCGCCGACGCCGGGCGCGCTGCCGGCAGCGGTTACCGATATTGCCGGCGTCATGAACTGGCTCGAAGGCATCGGCGCCACCGGGCTCGATGGCCACGATCTGCGCGAACTCGGCTTGAAGAACGGCAATCTCAGCGTCGACGACCGCCGCAACGGCAAGCAATGGACCTTCGATAACATCAACGCGAGCCTGACTCGGCCGGCGCAGGGCGGCATGGTCTTCCGGCTTGAATCCGTCAATCCAGAACGGCCATGGGTTTTAAGCGCGGCGATGCGCCCGCTGCCCGATGGCGTTCGCGCGGTCGGCATCGAGGCGCGCAAGGTTTCGACCCGCGACATGCTGCTGGCGCTGCGCCTCACCGAGGCCAATATCGACATCAACCTGCCGGTGTCGGCTTCTATCCGCGCCGAAATTCTGCCCGATGGCACGCCGCAGGTCGTGCAGGGCCAACTGTCGACCGATGCCGGCACCATCGTCGATCACAGCGATGAAAATTCGCGCCTCGACATCGAGCGCGCCGACTTTCGGTTCAATTGGGATGCGCAGCGCCGCAACCTGATCGTGCCTTTCCAGATTACTTCCGGCGGCAACCAGCTCACCTTGCGCGCGGTCGTCGCGCCACCGGCGGGTAATGAAACCGGCTGGCGCTTCAGCATGGAGCGCGGCGACCCGGTGATCGATCCCGTGATTCTCGGCGCGGCGCCTGGCACCGATCAGGAAGGCTTTGCCATCAATCGCGTGACCGTGCGGGGCCGCATCGACCCAACGCGCAAGCGCTTCGATCTCGATCAGGGCGACTTCAGCCGCATCGATACGCGCCCGGCCTACAATGTTGGCGTCGCTGTGACCGGAAGCATGGATTTTGGCGGCGCCGAGCCGCATCTCGCCTTCGGTGTCGCCGGCACGCGCATGCCGATGGCGGTGTTGAAACGGTTGTGGCCTGTGTTTGCCGCCGCCGATGTGCGGCAGTGGGTGGTCGGCCACATTAGCGGCGGCATGGTGGAGCGCGTGGTGATTGCCGGCAACGGTCCGGCCGCCGTTTTCAGGAATGACGGGCCGCCGACGCCGGAAGACGGGCTGAGCGTCGATATCGAAACCAGCGGCACCACTGTCAAGCCAGTCGACAATTTGCCGGCGATCCGCGACGCCGATCTCAACGTCCGCATCACCGGCGGCACCGCCACCGTCAATCTTGGTCGCGGCACGGTTGAAGTGGCGCCGGGACGTAAGCTCAATGTCGCCAGCGGCGTCTTCGAAGTCCCCGACACACATCTCAAGCCGCCGCCGGCACGGGTGAGCTTTCGCATCGACGGTACGGTGCCTGTGGCGGCCGAACTCCTGGCCAGCGCCGCCTTGCGCGACACGGTCGGGCTGGCGCTCGATCCGGCGGCAAGCCGCGGCACGATCAGCGCGCAGGTCACAGTCGGCTTGCCGCTCGACGACAAGATGTCGAAGAACGCAACAACCTATGCGGTCGCCGCCGAACTGACCAACTTCTCCGCCGAAAAACTGTTTCTCGGCCAGAAGGTCGAATCCTCATCTCTGAAGGTGAATGCCTCCACCGACGGCTACCAGATCAAGGGCGACGTCAAGCTCAACGGGCTGCCGGCCTCGATCGAAATCCGCCGCAAAAAGGGCGACGCCAGCGCCGAATTGCGTTTGCAGGCCTCGGTCGACGATGCGGCGCGGCGCCGGCTCGGTATCGATTTCGGCGGCGCAGTTACCGGCGCCATTCCGATCAAGCTCGTGGGGCTGGTCGGCGATTACGTCAAGGACGACCGCATGAATGTCGATGCGGATCTCGGCCCCGCGAAGATCGACAATCTTCTGCCGGGTTGGGTCAAGCCCGCCGGCAAGCCGGCGCGAGCGACTTTCACGTTGGCCAAAAATGCCAAACAGACGCGCTTTGACGATCTCATCGTCGAGGGCGGCGGCGCGACGGTGAAGGGCTCGGTCGAACTCGATGCCAGCAATACGCTGGCGGCGGCCAATTTCCCGGTGTTCAGCCTATCGGACGGCGACAAGGTGTCGCTCAAGGCCGATCGCAGCGGCGAGGGTGTGTTGCGCGTGACGATGCGCGGCGACGTCTATGACGGCCGGGCTTTCGTCAAAGGCGCGCTGGCCGGCGTCGATGAGAAGAACAGGCCGAAGCAGGTCGATCTCGATCTCGACATCAAGATCGGCACCGTCGCCGGGCACAATGGCGAAACCTTGCGCGGCCTGGAATTGCGGCTGTCACGGCGCAGCGGCCGCATCCGCACGTTCTCGCTGAATTCCAAGATCGGCCGCGATACGCCATTTAACGGCGATATTCGCGTGCGCGCCCGTGACAACCATCAGGTTATTTTTCTCGAGACCGAAGACGCCGGGGCGCTTTTTCGCTTTACCGACACCTATCCGAAGATGGTCGGCGGCAGCATGTGGGTGGCGATGGACCCGCCGACCCAAGACCAGGCGCCGCAGGTCGGCACCATCACCATCCGCAATTTCCTTATTCGGGGCGAGGCCGCGCTCGACCGCATTGCCTCCAGCGCCGGCGGCCCCGGTGGGCGTGGCGTCAATTTCTCCGAGGCAAGCGCCGGCTTCACCAAATTGCCCGGCCGCATGGCGGTGCGCGACGGCATCGTGCGTGGTCCGCAGATCGGCGCGACGGTCGAAGGCCAGGTCGATTACGCCCGCGATGAAGTGCATCTGCGCGGCACCTTCGTGCCGTTCTATGGCTTGAACAATATGTTCGGCCTCGGGCAGATACCGCTGGTCGGATTGCTGCTTGGCGGCAGCAATGAAGGCCTGGTGGGCATAACATATGAGGCGGTCGGGCCGCCGAGCGCGCCGCGCATTTCCGTCAATCCGGTGAGCGCCATCGCGCCGGGGTTGCTGCGCAAGTTCATCCCGTCGCCGGGCTCATTCGATCCGGGTTTTGTGCCCCCGCAAAGGTAGCGATCGGCCTCATGGTGAGGAGCATCGCGCAGCGATGCGTCTCGAACCAGAGGCCGCCCCATCCTTCGAGACGGCGCTGCGCGCCTCCTCAGGATGAGGCGGTTAAATCGGCTTCAACAACACATGCTTCTTCTTGCCGAGCGACAGCTTGATGGCGCCATCGACGGTCAAATCCTTCGCCGTCAGGATCATCTTTTCGTCCGACACGGTCGCGTCGTTGACTTTGATGCCGCCGGCCTTGATCTGGCGGCGAGCATCGCCATTCGACGACACCAATGCGGTCAACTCGGCAAAGGCATTGAGCACGCCGATGCCTTGCTCGAGCGTCGCGCGCGCGACCTCGACCGTCGGCAATGACTGCGCGAAGGTGCCTTCCTCGAACGTCTTGCGCGCGGTGCCGGCGGCTTCATCCGCGGCGGCGCGGCCGTGCATCAGGGCGGTCGCCTCGGTGGCAAGAACTTTCTTGGCCTCATTGACCTCGGCGCCCTGCAAGGCGGCGAGCTTTGCAATTTCGGACAATGGCAGTGTGGTGAACAGCTTGAGGAAGCGCGCAACGTCGCCATCCTCGGTGTTGCGCCAGTATTGCCAGTAATCGTAGGGCGAAACGAGGTCGGCATTGAGCCAGACCGCGCCGGCGGCGGTCTTGCCCATCTTGGCGCCGGATGACGTGGTGATGAGCGGCGCGGTCAGCGCATACAAATTAGCGTTGTTCATGCGTCGGCCGAGATCGATGCCGTTGACGATGTTGCCCCACTGATCGGAGCCGCCCATCTGCAGTGTGCAGCCATAGCGCTTGTTCAATTCGACGAAGTCGTAGGCCTGCAGGATCATGTAGTTGAATTCGAGGAAGGACAATTCGTGCTGGCGCTCCAGCCGCAGCTTCACAGAGTCAAAGGACAGCATGCGGTTGACCGAAAAATGCCGGCCGACGTCGCGCAGGAAATCGATGTAGTTGAGCGTGTTCAGCCAGTCGGCATTGTTGGCCATGACGGCATTGCCGCCGTCGTTTTCGAACTTGAGGAATTTCGAGAAGGTCAGCCGGATGCTGGCCATGTTCTCGTTGATGACGTCGTCGGTCAGGACGCGGCGCGTTTCGTCCTTGCCGGACGGATCGCCGACCCGCGTGGTGCCGCCGCCCATCAGCGCGATCGGCCGGTGGCCGGTCTGCTGGAGCCAGTACAGCATCATGGTCGGCAGCAGATGGCCGATATGCAGCGAAGCCGCGGTGCAGTCGTAGCCGATATAGGCGGTGATCTGTCCCGCGGCCGCCTTGGCGTCGAGGACGTCCGGTTCCGAGACCTGGTGGATAAAGCCGCGCTCGCTGAGAATGTTAAGAAAATCGGATTTATAGGTAGTCATAGGATCAGCTCTTACGTTCTGCGGGCGTGCTCGTTGGACGGTGGCGGCTGGTGTATCAGGTCCGGGACCGGATTCAACCGGTTGGACGGTTAAGGCAAGGGGCGGGCTTTGGCGGTTGTACGGGCCATTGGGCTGATGAGCGGCACCTCGCTCGACGGCGTCGATGTGGCGCTGATCGAGACCGACGGCGTGCGGATCGCCGGTTTCGGGCCGGTCGGCTACCGGCCTTATTTGGACGACGAGCAGGCGCTGTTGCGGCAGGCCTTGGTGGACGGCGCGGCCTTGACCGATCGCGCGGCGCGGCCGGGCGTGCTGGCGGAAGCGGAGGTGTTCATTACCCGCGTCCATGCCGAGACGGTCGAGGCCTTCCTCGAGGCCGAGAATATCGACCGCGCCGATGTCGCGGTCGTCGGCTTCCACGGACAGACCGTGCTGCACCGGCCCGCGTCCAGACTGACCGTCCAGATCGGCGACGGCGCGGCGCTGGCGAACCGGCTTGGCATGACGGTGGCCTATGATTTCCGCGCCGCCGATGTCGCTGCCGGCGGGCAGGGCGCGCCTCTGGTGCCGGTGTTTCATCAGGCGCTGGCGCGCAGCATCACCCGGCCGCATCCGATTGCCGTCCTCAATGTCGGCGGCGTCGCCAACGTGACCTTCGTCAATGGCGGCGACCCAGTCGCCTGCGACACCGGGCCGGGCAATGCGCTGATCGACGACTTCATGCGCGCGCGCACCGGCGCGCCGCTCGACCGCGATGGCGACGAGGCCTCGCGCGGCATCGTCGATGAAGGTTTCGTCGAGCGCGTGCTGGCGCATGCCTTCTTCGATCAGCCCTGTCCGAAATCGCTCGACCGCAACGCCTTTGCCTTCGCCAATATCGGGCTGCCGGATTTCACCGTGGCGAATGGCGCGGCGACCTTGTCGGCGCTGACGGCGGCCTCGGTGGCGCGCGTCGTCAAGCGGCTGCCGGAGCCGCCGCGCTCCTGGATCGTCGCCGGCGGCGGGGCGCGCAATCCGACCTTGATGAAGATGCTCAGCGACCGCCTTCACCCTGCGACGGTTGAGACCGCCGATGCTGTCGGCTGGTCGTCGCAATCGATCGAGGCGCAGGCCTTTGCCTATCTGGCGGTGCGCGCGCAGCTCGGCCTGCCGATCACCTTTCCGCTGACCACTGGCGTGAACGAGCCGATGACTGGCGGTATCGTCGCCCAGCCATAGCATGCTCCGCATGTAGTATGCTGATATCCTCTGAGGAAACGGGAGACGGCATGCAGACGGCGGGAGAGAAGGCCTATCAGCGGATCCGCTCCGACATTCTGTTCGGCCGTCTCGCGCCGGGACAGCGCCTCAAGCTCGACGGCTTGAAGGACGCTTACGGCGTGGGTTTAAGCACATTGCGCGAACTGCTCAGCCGCCTGACCTCGGAAGGCCTGATTGTTGCCGAAGGCGCGCGCGGCTTCGATGTCGCACCGGTGTCGCCGGCGAATTTCAAGGAAATCGCCAACCTCCGGCAATTGCTCGAATGTCACGCGATGGAGCAGTCTTTCGCGCGCGGCGACATGGAGTGGGAGGGCCGCGTCGTGTCGGCGCATCACAAGCTCGGCTCGATGGAAGCGCGCGTGCTGCAGGGCGACAAGACCGCGACGGCGTTGTGGAAGCGCTATGACTGGGAATTCCACCAGGCTCTGTTGTCGGCCTGCGGCTCGAAGGTGCTGCTCGACACCCATTCGGTGGTGTACGACAAGTACCAGCGCTATCTGATGATCGCGGTGATTTTTCGCGGCGAGTTGTCGGCGCATGAACACCGCCTGTTGCTCGACGCCGCGCTCAAGCGTGACATCGCGTCGGCGAAAGCCGTGCTGATCAAGCACATTCAGGATTGCGTCACATATACTTTGTCGAAAGGCGGGCTCGGCGCGGTGGCGGGTTCGGACAAACCCGCGACACGGACCAGGATCGCCGCCCAGGCGTAGAGCCGTTTACGCCGCCGGCTTGCGCTCGGTCTTCAGGCGCTTGTCGAGATACTGTTCGATCGAGCCGAGCAGCACATCGACCTTGCCGTCGAAGAAATGATTGGCGCCGGGCACCACTTTCTGTTCGATGACGATGCCCTTTTGCGTCTTCAGTTTCTCGACGAGTGTGTTGACGTCCTTGGCCGGCACCACCGCATCCTTGTCGCCGTGAATGATGAGACCCGAGGACGGGCAGGGCGCCAGGAACGAGAAGTCGTACAGGTTCGCTGGCGGGCAGATCGAGATGAAGCCTTCGATCTCGGGACGGCGCATCAGAAGCTGCATGCCGATCCAGGCGCCGAACGAGAAGCCGGCGATCCAGCAGCTCTTGGCTTCCGGGTTGATGGTCTGCGCCCAGTCCAGCGCTGCCGCCGCGTCCGACAATTCGCCGGTGCCGTGGTCGAACGAGCCCTGCGAGCGGCCAACGCCGCGGAAATTAAAGCGCAGCGCCGAGAAGCCGCGGTTCACGAAGGCGTAGTACATCTGATAAATGATGGCGTGGTTCATCGTGCCGCCGAACTGCGGATGCGGGTGGAGCACGATGGCGATCGGGGCGTTCTTCTGCTTCGCCGGGTGGTAGCGGCCTTCGATCCGGCCGGCCGGACCCGTGAAAATGACCTCAGGCATGATAACGACCTCGAATTGGCGCGCCGGGCGGCTTTTGCGCCGGGGCTTTGCTATAGCGCGTCGCCAAGCGGGAGGCGGGGAAGGCGCTAGTTTAGAATTATTCTAATTATATGATTTCCGCTGTTCACCGCCGCAACAATGGCTATAAGTTGCTCAGGCGATGCGGGCTTCTACCACAGTCGGGTAGGCGAAAAGCAAGCTTTTTGCAGGGTCCAAGCGCCAATTAGGTATTCAGATACTGACGGAACCGATGACGGAACGGGCTTATTTTGACTGGAATGCGACTGCGCCGCTGCGTGGGGAAGCCCGTGCGGCTGTCCTGGCGGCGCTGGAGCTGACCGGCAATGCCTCGTCGGTCCATGCCGAAGGCCGCGCCGCCCGCCAGACCATCGAGCAGGCGCGGGCGCAGGTCGCTACCCTGGTTGGCGCTGAGACCAAGAACGTCACGTTCACGTCTGGCGCGACCGAGGCCAACATGCTGGCGCTGACGCCGGCGCTGGAGGCCGGGTTCGCCAAAGAACCGCGCGACCGGCTGTTCGTCTCGGCCGTCGAACATCCATCGGTGCGCAGTGGCGGCCGCTTTGCCGCCGATGCGGTTGAGGTCCTGCCGGTCGATGCCAACGGCATAGTCAATCTGGCGGCGCTGAAGGCCGCGCTCGCAAAGGCCGCGCGCCCGCTGGTGTCGGTCATGTTGGCCAACAACGAAACCGGCGCGATCCAGCCGATCGCTTCGATCGCCGAGATCGTCCACGCCGCCAATGGCCTGCTGCATGTCGATGCCGTGCAGGGCGCCGGCCGCATCGATTGCGACATGGCGGCGCTTGGCGCCGATCTCCTCAGCCTGTCGTCGCACAAGATTGGTGGGCCGCAAGGCGCTGGCGCTTTGGTGCGCCGCGACGGCATCCATATTGCCGAGCCGCTCATTCGCGGCGGCGGCCAGGAGCGCAATCTGCGCGCCGGCACCGAGAATGTAGTGGCCATCGCGGGCTTCGGCGCGGCGGCGCAGGCGGCTTTCCGTGCAAGGCAGGCGGACGCTGTGCGCATGGCCGGTTTGCGCGACCAATTCGAGGCATCTCTGCTGGCGCAGACACCTGCCGCTTTCATTTTTGCACGCGATGCGGCCCGGTTGCCCAATACCTCGCTATTTGCCGTTCCCGGGCTGAAGGCAGAGACTGCGATAATCTCCTTCGATCTCAATGGTATAGCCGTGTCGTCCGGCGCCGCCTGCTCGTCCGGCAAGGTACAGATCTCATCCGTGCTGACCGCGATGGGCGTTTCCGCCGATCTGGCGCGCGGCGCGGTGCGCGTCAGCCTGGGCTGGGATACCACCGAGGCCGATATCGATCTGCTGCTAACTGCTTGGATGCGCGTGGTTTCGTCATTACTTAAGAGTCACGCGAACGCAGCTTAAAAACGAATTCAAAGGGACGTGAGCAACGCAAGTTAGCGAACCGACCATAACCGACTAATCCAACCCGCGGTCCTTGAAACCGTGAGCGGAGGGAAGAATGCCGGCCGTACAAGAGACCGTCGATCGGGTCCGACAGATCGACGTTGACCAATACAAATATGGTTTCGTCACCGACGTCGAATCCGAGAAGGCCCCGATCGGCCTGTCGGAAGACACGGTGCGCTATATTTCAGCCAAGAAGAATGAGCCGGCCTGGATGCTGGAATGGCGGCTTGAAGCGTTCAAGCGCTGGCTGACCATGCGCGAGCCGACCTGGGCGCGCGTCGATTATCCCAAGATCGATTACCAGAACGCCTATTACTATTCGGCGCCGAAGAAGAAGCCGGAGCTGTCGTCGCTCGACGAAGTCGATCCGCAAATTCTCGAGACCTACAAGAAGCTCGGCATTCCGCTGCGCGAGCAGGAGATGCTGGCCGGCGTCGTGCGCAAGGACGCCGACGGCAACGTGCTGGCCGAGCGCCGCGTCGCGGTCGATGCCGTGTTCGATTCGGTGTCGGTGGCGACGACCTTCAAGGAAGAGTTGAAGCGCGCCGGCGTTATCTTCATGCCGATGTCGGAAGCGATCCAGCAGCATCCCGAGTTGGTGCGCAAATATCTCGGTTCGGTCGTGCCGACGACGGACAATTTCTTCGCCACTTTGAATTCGGCGGTGTTCTCGGATGGCTCGTTCGTCTACGTGCCGCCGGGCGTGCGCTGCCCGATGGAATTGTCTACCTATTTCCGCATCAACGAGGCTAATACCGGCCAGTTCGAGCGCACGCTCATCATCGCCGACAAGGGCGCTTACGTTTCGTACCTTGAAGGCTGCACCGCGCCGATGCGCGACGAGAACCAGTTGCACGCCGCCGTGGTCGAGCTGGTGACGCATGACGACGCCGAGATCAAATACTCGACGGTGCAGAACTGGTATCCCGGCGACGCCGACGGCAAGGGCGGCATTTTCAATTTCGTTACCAAGCGCGGCGACTGCCGCGGCAAGAACTCGAAGATCTCGTGGACGCAGGTCGAAACCGGCTCTGCGATCACCTGGAAGTATCCGAGCTGCATCCTGCGCGGCGACGGTTCGCGCGGCGAGTTCTATTCGATCGCGATTTCGAACGGCATGCAGCAGGTCGACAGCGGCACCAAGATGATCCATCTGGGCAAGAACACGACCAGCCGCATCATCTCCAAAGGCATTTCGGCGGGCAAGTCGAACAACACTTATCGCGGGCTTGTGACCGCGCACAGGAAGGCGACCGGCGCGCGCAACTTTACCAACTGCGATTCGCTTTTGATCGGCGACCAGTGCGGCGCGCATACGGTGCCTTACATAGAAGCCAAGAATTCGTCCGCCGTGTTCGAGCACGAAGCCTCGACCTCGAAGATTTCCGAGGACATGCTGTTTTATTGCCGGAGCCGCGGCATGTCGGCGGAAGAGGCGACCGCGCTTGTGGTCAATGGCTTCGTTAAGGACGTGTTGCAGCAACTGCCGATGGAATTCGCGGTGGAAGCGCAGAATCTGATTTCGATTTCGTTGGAAGGGAGCGTGGGATGAGCCTCGACAAAAGCAAGTTCCGGAGCGAAGCCAGGTCGTGCCTCGGGCAAGATAAACCAGCCGGTGACATGGCCGACTGCGTCGCGGCGCATTTCCCCGATGTCGAGGTCTTCCGCGAGAACGACGACCTCGTCCTCAAGGGCGGCTCGCGTTTTTTGGTCGTTCGTCGCGCAGGACCAAACAGCTTTCGCGTTTCGGAAAACGTCGCCGTGCCGTCCACCAATCTGGTTGATTTCGGTGGCGGCGCCGTGCGCACGCTCGACGAACTGGTCGACGAAATCGCCGCTTTGGCGAAATAATTAGGATTGAGAAATGTTGCTTGAGATCAAAAATCTGCATGTCGAGGTCGCGGACAAGAAAATCCTCAACGGCCTCAATCTGACCATCGAGAAGGGCCAGGTCGCCGCCATCATGGGGCCGAACGGCTCGGGCAAGTCGACATTTTCCTATGTGCTGGCCGGCAAGGACGCCTACAACATCACCGAGGGCGACATCTTGCTCGACGGCGAGAGCATTCTCGAACTGGCGCCGGACGAGCGCGCCGCCAAGGGCATTTTTCTCGCTTTCCAGTATCCGGTCGAAGTGCCGGGCGTCGCCACCATGACGTTTCTGCGCACCGCGCTGAACGCCCAGCGCAAGCTGCGCGGCGAGGGCGAGTATTCGACGCCCGACTTCATCAAGCTGGTGCGCGAGACGTCGGCCAAGCTCGGCGTCAGCCAGGAGCATCTGCGCCGCGCCGTCAATGTCGGCTTTTCCGGCGGCGAGAAGAAGCGCAATGAAATTCTGCAAATGGCAATTTTGCAGCCGCGTTTGGCCATTCTCGACGAAACCGATTCCGGCCTCGACATCGATGCGCTCAAGATCGTGTCGGAAGGCGTCAACCGGCTGCGCTCGCCGGAGCGCTCGATGATCGTCATCACGCATTACCAGCGGCTGCTGAATTATATCGTGCCGGACGTCGTGCACGTCATGTCGAAGGGTCGCGTGGTGAAGTCCGGCGGCAAGGAACTGGCGCTCGAACTCGAAGCCAAGGGCTACGCGCAATACACCGACGAGGCGGCGTAAGCGATGAACGCTGAAGTTCGCAATATCAAGACACCGGCCGAACAGGCGCTGGTTAGCGCCTATGAAGGCGTGCGCGCGGCGTTGCCGGGCAAGGGCGCGGTTGCCGCCTTGCGCGAGGAAGCGTTCAATCGTTTCGACGCCAACGGCCTGCCGCACCGCCGCGTCGAGGAATGGAAATACACCGACCTGCGCGCGCTGATGCGCGAGGCCTTGCCGCTGGCTGCACCGCCCGATGCTGCCGCCAAGGCAAAGGCGAAAGACGCCGGCAAGATATTCGCCAGCCTGAACTGCCGCCGCCTTGTTTTTATTGACGGCGCGTTCGTGCCGGAAGCGTCCGATCTGACGCCCGAGCCCGGCCTCACCATCGGCGCGATGGCCGATGCGCTGGCGAAGGGCGACACATTGGTTTCCGCCCGTGTTGGCCAGGTGTTCGAGACGGACGACGCTGCCGTAGCGCTCAATACGTCCTTGATGAGCGACGGCGCGGTGATCCACGTCGCGGCCGGAACGGTTCTTGAGCGGCCGATCCATCTGGTGTTTGCCTCGGGCGAGACGCCCAGCGCGGCTTTCATCCGCTCGCTGATCGTTGTCGAGAAGGACGCGCAGGCGATCATCGCCGAAAGCCACGAGAGCAATGTCAGTCAGGTCAACTGCGCGCTCGAGATGGTCATCGGTGACGGCGCCACGGTCGATTACTACAAGGCGACGCAGACGCGCGGTCTGCATGTCGCCAGCCTGCTGCTGACGGTCGGCGCCAAGGCGGCGGTCAATACGTTCGCGCTGAACAGCGATGCGTCGCTGGTGCGCAACCAGAGTTTCGTCCGCTTTGCCGGCGAGGGCTCGACCGGTGGCCTGCGCGGCGTCAACCTGCTGCGCGGCAAGGAACACGTCGACACCACGATGCTGATCGAGCACGCCGCCGGCCATTGCGCCAGCCGCGAGCAGTTCAAGTCGGTGCTCGACGATTCTGGTCATAACGTCTTTCAGGGCAAGATCGTGGTGAAGCCGCATGCCCAGAAGACCGACACCAAGATGATGACGCGCGTTTTGCTGCTGTCCGACGAGGCCGAGGCCGACAACAAGCCGGAACTGGAAATCTTCGCCGACGACGTCGTCTGCGGCCATGGCGCCACCGCCGGCGCGCTCGATCCGAATTTAAAGTTCTATCTGATGTCGCGCGGCATTGACGACAAGCAAGCCGAGGCGCTGCTGATCCAGGCTTTCATCGGCGAGACTGTCGAGGAGATATCGCACGAAGGTTTCCGCGAGGCGATCATGCGCGCCGCGCTCGATTGGCTGGAGACGCGCGGGTGAACATGCATTCCGCCCGCTTCGACGTCGACAAAATCCGCGCCGACTTTCCGGCGCTGGCGATGCAGGTCTATGGCAAGCCGCTGGTCTACCTCGACAACGCCGCCTCGGCGCAGAAGCCGACCCAGGTGCTCGACCGGCTGACGCGCGCCTATACGTCGCAATATGCCAACGTCCATCGCGGGCTGCATTATCTTGCAAACGAAGCGACCGAGGCCTACGAGGGCGCCCGCGAGACGACGCGGGCCTTCATCAATGCCGGGGCCAAGGAAGAAATCGTCTTCACCAAGAACGCCACCGAGGCGATCAATCTGGTGGCGGCAAGCTTCGGCGGGATGCGCCTGAAAGAGGGCGACGAGATCGTGCTCTCGATCATGGAGCACCATTCCAACATCATCCCGTGGCACTATTTCCGCGAGCGTTTCGGCGCGGTCATCAAATGGGCGCCGGTCGACGATGACGGCAATTTCCTGATCGACGAATTCGAGAAACTGCTCGGACCGCGCACCAAAATGGTGGCGATCACGCAGATGTCGAACGCGCTCGGCACCGTGGTGCCGGTGAAAGAGGTCGTGAAGCTCGCGCATGCGCGCAACATTCCGGTGCTGGTCGACGGCTCCCAGGCCGCGGTGCACATGGATGTCGACGTGCAGGCCATCGACTGCGACTTCTACGTCATGACGGGGCACAAGCTCTACGGCCCGACCGGAATCGGCGTGCTGTACGGCAAAATGGCGCATCTCGAGGCCATGCCGCCGTTTCTCGGCGGCGGCGAGATGATCCGCGAAGTCTATGAGGACCGCGTCACCTACGGCGATCCGCCGCACAAATTCGAGGCTGGCACGCCGCCGATCGTGCAGGCGATCGGGTTGGGCGCGGCGCTCGATTACATCAACGCTATCGGCAAAGGCAACATTCGCGCCCATGAAGACGCGCTGGTGAAATATGCGCATGAGAAGTTAGGGGCGATCAATTCGCTGCGCATCATCGGCAATGCGAAGGGCAAGGGCCCCATCGTGTCTTTCGAGATGAAGGGCGCGCATGCCCATGACATCGCCACTGTGATCGACCGCTCCGGCGTCGCGGTGCGGGCCGGCACCCATTGCACCATGCCGCTGCTGGCGCGCTTTGGCGTCACCGCCACCTGCCGCGCCTCGTTCGGTCTGTACAATACCAAAGCCGAAATCGACACCTTGGCCGCCTCGCTGGTCAAGGCGCAGGAGTTCTTTTCATGAGTGACGACATGACCGACAAGACGGCGGAAGCGCCGGCCGCCGCGGTTGCCGAAAAGCCGCAAGAAAAGGCTGCTGAGAATGCCGCTTTCAGCGGTTCCTCGGCGCTGCCCGAAGGCGAACTGACGCGGCTGACCGACGAGATCATCGCCAGTTTGAAGACCGTGTTCGATCCGGAAATTCCGGCCGACATTTATGAACTCGGCCTGATCTACAAGATCGACATTGGCGACGACCGGGAGGTAAAGGTCGATATGTCGCTGACCTCGCCGAACTGCCCGGCGGCGCAGGAGCTGCCGATCATGGTCGAAAATGCCGTTTCCAGCGTGCCCGGCATCAAGGAAACCAAGGTCACCGTGGTCTGGGACCCGCCTTGGGACCCGAGCCGGATGTCCGACGAGGCGCGACTCGTATTGAATATGTGGTGACCTGAAATTCAGGATTTGAGTGCCTACATAAGAGCTGAACGACCGGAGAGATAGCCATGGCGACAGCACGACCGAGACCCCAGGTGATGCGGCTGACAGACGCCGCTGCCTTGCGCATCAAGGACGTTATGGCGCGGGCCGATAAGCCGGTCGCCGGCGTGCGCGTCGGCGTCAAGAATGGCGGCTGCGCTGGCATGGAATACACCATGGAATATGCCGACGATGTGCGGCCCTCCGACGAGGTGGTCGAGGACAAGGGCGTCAAGATCCTGGTCGACCCGAAGGCCGTGCTGTTCCTGCTCGGCACCGAGATGGACTACAAGACCGAGAAGCTGTCGGCGCAGTTCGTGTTCAACAACCCGAACCAGACCTCGGCCTGCGGCTGCGGCGAGAGCGTGCAGTTGACGCCTTTCAAGGATGACGGCGCCGAGGCGCACTGAGGCGCATCACATGGATGCCGATTTCATCCATGACCTGTTCGCCGAGTTTGGCCGGGTCGAGGTCAAGCGCATGTTCAGCGGGCAGGGGATTTATGCCGGCGGCGCGATCTTTGCCATCGTCTCCGGCGATGTTATTTACCTCAAGACCGACGAGACGACGCGCACCGCTTTTGAACGCGAGAAGGCGACGCCTCTCACTTTAACCAAGAAGACCGGCCAGCGCATGGTGACGTCGTACTGGCGGCTGCCGGAACGGCTTTACGACGCGCCGGATGAACTGGCGCAATGGGCGCGGCAGGCCGTCGCCGTCGCGCGCGCCAACAAGGCGGCCAGGAAGCCTGCGAAGAAGCCAGCCGGGAAACCGGACAAGAAAAAAGCCGGGCGAAAAACCCGGCTTTGATCGTCAATAAGGTGCGGTTGTCGCGCTCAGGCGACCTGGGCCGCCGGCGCCGTCGCCACTTCCGGATCGGTCTCGCACATCACCCGATTGCGGCCGTGCCGTTTGGCGGCATAGAGGCAGGTGTCGGCGCGTTCGATCAAGGTCTGCGGCGTATCGCCGGGGTGCAGCACGGCAACGCCGATCGAAATCGTGACGCGGCCGAGATGCTCGCCGGTCGAGCGTTTCATCAGTTCCTTGGTCATCACCGCGCGGCGGATGTGATCGGCGACCGTGATCGCAGAACGCAGCACTGTGTTCGGCAGCACGACGGCGAATTCCTCGCCACCGTAGCGCGCCGCGGTGTCCTGGCCCTTGACGTTCTGCTTCACCGACATGGCGACGAGGCGCAGCACCTGATCGCCGGTGAGATGGCCGAAGCTGTCGTTGAAGTTCTTGAAATGGTCGATGTCGGTCATCATCAGCGACAGCGGCTCGTTCTTCTCGACCGCGTCTGCCATTGCTTCCTGCAGCGTGGTGTCGAAGAACTTGCGGTTGGCGAGCTGGGTCAGGGGGTCAGTCAGGCTCTCGGTGCGGACGACTTCGAGGTTTTCCTGCAGTTCGTTGATTTCTTGCTTGGACGCGTTCAGGCGTTCTTCAAGCTTCTGGTTCGACACTTCCATTTCCTTGGCGGTCTGCACAAGGCTTTCGACGATGGCGCGCAAGCCTTCGCGGTCGCCGGAGTCGCCGAGCTTCTCCGTCATGTCGGCCAGACTCTCGGTGTAATTCGAGGCGGAACCGGCGGCGGCGTCGATCATCGCCATGACCTGTTCGATCTCGCCCATGACCTGCGAGCCGACCTTGTCGATGCGCTCGGTCAGCCGAGTCGGTGACAGGTAGGTCGTGTAGATTTCGTCGAGATCGGCGTCGCTCAAGGTGCCGTGGGCGCCGAGCGTTTCGTTGATCTTCTGATTGAGCGAGGGGTGATAGCCGGTGGCGTAGGCGTACCAGATTTCGTAATTGCGTGGCGTCGCAGGCTGCCGCAAGGCGCGGATCTGACCGAGCGCGATTTCGCAGAACGCCATCGTGCGTTCATGTTCATCGGCCTGACCATTCATAGAAAACCCCCTGGAGGCGTCTTTGCCCGTAGGTCTTCACGCACGCGACCGGGTGGCCGCGCTGCTTCCCCGACCTGAACGGTATTTCAGGGAGATGAATCAGGAGTAAATTTGGAACTGATTATCGCTTAAAGTTATTGGCACGCTTACGAATATACTACGCTGCTAGCGCGCTCTATGCGGACTTAATGGTGACCGGACGCAACAAGAAGGCCGGCAAATGGCTACCATCGGGTTCCTCGGCGGCCGGCTCGCGTTTCGGTTGCGGCTGGCTCGTGCGCACCGGCGACTTTTCCGGCTGGCGCTTCGGTTCGTGTCGGCTATCCGGCCGATGACGCGGCTGTTCGCGGGCCGGTTGTGCTTGGTCGACATGAGGTTGCGGCTGCTCCACCGGGGCTTTCGCCTCCAAGGGAACCTGCTCTTGAGGCGCCGCGTCCTGCCGCGGCTGCCGGTCGCGGCCGCCGCGATTGCGACCGCCGCGTGAGCTGCGGCCTTCGCCGCTGCGCTCGGAACTGCGTTCGCCCGGCGGGCGGCGATTGGGGCGCGGTTCGCCGCCGGTAGCTTCGGCGGCTTCGGCTTTGGCCGGCTCGCCTATCCACGGGATCGGCATTCCCATCAGATTTTCGATGGCCTGCACCGATTTGGCGTCGATCGGCGCCACCAGGCTGATGGCGGTGCCGGTCAGGCCGGCGCGGCCGGTACGGCCGATGCGATGGACGTAATCGTCCGGGTGATGCGGCACGTCGAAATTGAACACATGGCTGACGGCGGGAATGTCGAGGCCGCGCGCGGCGACATCCGACGCGATCAGGAGCTTGGCGGTGCCGTTGCGGAACGCTTCCAGCGCCGCGGTGCGCGCCGACTGGTCGAGATCGCCGTGCAAGGCGACGGCGTTGAAGCCGTGGCTGACCAGCGATTTGTGCAACAGCGCCACTTCGCGCTTGCGGTTGCAGAAAATGATGGCGTTCTTGAAATTCTCGGCGGCACGGATGATCCGGCGCAAGGTGTCGCGCTTTTCGTGGCCTTCGCGACCGACCGCGCATTGCAATTGCGTGATGGTCGTGGCCGCCGTCGCCGGCTTCGACACTTCGATGCGCACCGGATTGTGCAGGAAATTGTCGGCGATGCGCTGGATTTCCGGCGGCATGGTGGCGGTGAAGAAAAGGGTCTGGCGCGTGAACGGCACCAGTTTGCCGATGCGTTCGATGTCGGGAATGAAGCCCATGTCGAGCATGCGGTCGGCTTCGTCAATGATCAGGAGTTCAACGCCCGACAGCAGCAAACGTCCGCGTTCGGAATGGTCGAGCAGGCGGCCCGGTGTCGCGATCAGGACGTCGACGCCGCGCACCAGCTTCATGTCCTGGTCGCCGAACGAGACGCCGCCAATGATCAGGGCGACGTTGAGCTTGTGGTTCTTGCCGTATTTGTCGAACTGCTCTTCGACCTGCGCCGCCAGTTCGCGCGTCGGCTCGAGAATGAGCGTGCGCGGCATGCGGGCGCGGGCCCGGCCTTTTTCCAGCATGGTGAGCATCGGCAGCACGAAGGCGGCGGTCTTGCCGGTTCCGGTCTGGGCGATGCCGAGCACGTCGCGCCGGGCCAGCACATGCGGTATGGCTTGTTCTTGAATGGGAGTAGGCGTCTTGTAACCGGCAGCGTCGATCGCGCCGATAACCTTGTCGGAAAGACCAAGATGGGAAAAGGACATAAAACCTCGAGCAAGGACCATTGAAAGGGTCCGCGCCGGACAAAAGTAACCAGTTGCTATGCGCGGGGGGCGGTCGAATCCAAGTGTTCGCACCGGTTACCAAGAACATAGGCTCGAAAGGGCCAAAGTCAATGCTCGCGCCCGCATAAACCGCGTTAAAGCTTAATCTTTTCGCATAATAGGGGTCTAAAAATGCCGTCGTCTTTGCCGCTCGTTCTGGTGCCGGGGCTGATGTGCAGCGCGCGTCTTTATGGGCCTCAGGTTGCAGCGCTGTGGCCGCAGGGGCCGGTCACCGTCGCCGATCACCGGCACGGCGGCGACACCATGGCCTCGATCGCGGCCGCCATTCTGGCCGTGGCGCCGGCGCGGTTCGCGCTCGCCGGCCTGTCGATGGGCGGCTACATCGCCTTCGAGATGATGCGGCAGGCGCCGCAGCGCATCGCCCGGCTGGCGCTGCTCGATACTTCGGCGCGGCCGGATACGCCGGAGCAGAAAGAGGGCCGAGCCAAATTCATCGCGATGGCCGAGGCCGGCAAGCTCGACGACATCGTCGAGACGCTGACGCCGCGCTTCCTGCATCCGGATCATCTCAAGGACAAGGCGCTGACTGATACGGTGCGCGCCATGGCGCAGGACACCGGCGCCGAGGCTTTCGTGCGTCAGGCGAAAGCCATCATGTCGCGCCCGGATTCACGGCCGCTGCTCGCCGAGATCGGCTGCCCGACCTTGGTGCTTGTTGGCGACAGCGATGTGGTGACGCCGCCGGAACTGGCGAAGGAAATCGCCGCCGGCATCCTCGGCTCAAAACTGGTTGTTGTGCCGAATTGCGGCCACCTGTCGACAATCGAAAAGCCCGATGCGGTGAACAGGGCGATGAGTGAGTGGCTGACGGGTGCATAGGCCCGCCAGCTCTCGTTGCCGCCGTTAATTAAACTTCAGCCCCGCCGCTTTCGCCAGCTTGACGTTCTGCACGATCTCCTTGGCGATCATGGCGTCGAATTCTTCCGGCGACAGCGGCAATGCTTCGATGCCTTGCGGCGCCATCTTCGATTGCACCTCCGGCAATGCGAGCACCTTCTGCACTTCGGCGTGCAGTTGATTGATGATCGCGCGCGGTGTCTTGGCCGGCGCCAGCAGGCCGTTCCAGAAGATGTAATCTGAGTCCGGAAAGCCGGCCTCGATCGTAGTCGGCACGTTCGGCAGCGCCGCGGAGCGCTTGGTCGTGCTGACGCCGAGCGGCACCAGGCGATTGTCGGCGATGAAAGGCATCGCCGAAGAAATGCCGATGCAGCAGAAATCGACTCGGCCGGTCATCACCTCGGTCAGCGCCGCCGGTCCGCCGCGGAACGGAATGTGCGTCGCCTTGAATCCGGCCGACAGCCGGAACCGTTCGGCCGCCCAATGCGTCGCGCTGCCGACGCCGGCGGACGAGAAAGTCATCTCGCCGCTCTTGGCGCGTTCGGCCAGTTCCTTGGCGGTCTTGATGCCTTTGCCGGGCGCAACCAGCAGCACATTCGGCACCACGCCGAACATGGCCACGGCGGCGAAGTCCTTGGCCGGGTCGTAGCTGATCTGCGGATAGGCGGCGGGCGCGGCCGAATGCGCCGCGGCATTGACCAGCAAAGTGTAGCCGTCCGGATCGGCCTTGGCGACGGCGGCCGAGCCGATGCTGCCGCCGGCGCCGCCGCGGTTCTCCACCACGATCGTCTGTCCCAGTTGGCGGGACAGCGGATCGAGCACGATGCGGCCGATGATATCGACAGTGCTGCCTGCGGAAAACGGCACGATGGCGCGAATGACTTTGTCCTTGGGCCACGCTTCGGCGAAAGCGAGCTTCGGCAAAGCCGGTGCTGCGAGGGCCGCGCCGGCGAGCGTGAGAAAGCGGCGGCGATGGGTGAGGTGCATGGCGGGGCTCCTTGGCGTTTCCTGAACGTGTCAATTCCGTGCATCGCTCGTTCAAGCGGCGACGCTTTTCTTGAGAGCCAATGGTGCCCATGACGGCACGAACAAGGGAAGGGGAAAGCGCGAAAAAACCGGCAAGCGCGGCAAAAAAACTCAGCGTTGTGGCTGTCATTGGCCCGCCTGTTGTATGATCGTGAAAATTTGCCGCACCGAGGAGTCCTGCGCGATGGTCACGCCGCCAGACGACACCGCCAGAGTGATCGCACCACCGCCGCTTCTGGCGCTGGCGGTCGTTGTTTTCGGCTTGCTGCTGGACTGGTTGCTGCCGGCCTATGTGCTGTCGCTGATCCTGTCGCCGACCGGGCGGATCATGCTGTCGATCATTCTGATCGGCGCCGGTGGAGCTCTGGGATATGCTGCGGTGAAAACCTTTCGCGCCGCCGGCACCCGGGTCGAGCCGTGGAAGCCTTCGACTGTGCTGGTCGGTGACGGTGTGTTCGCCTGGCTGCGCAACCCGATGTATGTCGGCGGCGTGCTGATACTGGCCGGCCTGGCGATTGCGCTGGCGTCGGACTGGATGCTGGTGCTGACAATCCTGCTGATGCCGGTCATTCATTTCGGCGTGGTCCGGCGCGAAGAGCGTTATCTCGCGGCCCGGTTTGGCGAGCCCTATCGCCAGTATATGGCGCGGGTGCCGCGCTACGGCTGGCCGTTTTAAGTGCGAACAATTGTTCAACCGCATCCCCGTCGGCTCCCTTTGCACCGGCCCGGCCGGCGTTTATAGGGGGCGGGAAGAAAGTCGCTGTCTAAACATCCCGGAGGTCGATCCATGCGCACACAAGTGGGAATTATCGGAGCAGGTCCCGCGGGCCTGGCTCTGGCGCGCATGCTGCATCTTCAGGGCATCTCATCGATCATCATCGAAAGCCGCAGCCGCGACTATATCGAAAACCGCATCCGCGCCGGCCTGATCGAGCACTGGGCCGCCGACATGCTGACCGATATCGGCGTCGGCGAGCGCATGAAGCGCGAAGGGCTGGTGCACTGGGGCACCAATATCGCCATCAACGGCGACATGCACCATATCGATTTCAAGGCGCTTCTGAACAAACGCATCACCATCTATGGCCAGCAGGAAGTGGTGAAGGATCTGGTCGCGCGCCGTCTCGCCGATGGCGGCGACCTCTTATTCGAGGTCGGCGACGTCAGCGTGCACGATCTCAAGTCCGACAGACCAAGCATCCGCTTCAGTCATGACGGACAGGCGAAAGTGATCGAATGCGATTTCATCGCCGGCTGCGACGGCTATCACGGCATCAGCCGGCCGAGTTTTCCCGATGGCGTATTGAGCGTGTATGAACGTGACTATCCGTTCGGCTGGCTCGGCATTCTGTCGGAATCGCCGCCGCCGGATCACGACCTGATCTACTCATACACGGACGATGGCTTCGCGCTGTACACGATGCGCTCGCCGACCTTGGCGAGACTTTATCTGCAATGCGATCACGATGAAGACGTCGCCGCCTGGCCTGACGCCCGCATCTGGGAACATCTGCACAAGCGGCTCGGTGGCGCGCGCAAATTGCAGGAAGGCAAGATTCTGCAGAAGGGCGTCACCGCGATGCGCTCCTTCGTGGTCGAACCGATGCAATACGGCCGGCTGTTTTTGGCCGGCGACAGCGCCCATATCGTGCCGCCGACAGGCGCCAAGGGCATGAACCTCGCTTTCGCCGATGTGGTGATGCTGTCGCGAGCGTTTGAGGGTTTTTACAAGAAGCAGCGCAGCGATTTGCTCGATGGTTATTCCAAGGCCTGCCTGAAGCGAGTCTGGAACGCGCAGCGCTTCTCGTGGTGGATGACGCGGCTGATGCATCGCTTCCCCGACGAGCAGGCCTTCGACCGCCGCCGCCAGCTGTCGGACCTCACTTACATCACCAGTTCGGAAGCGGCGATGAAGTCGCTGGCCGAGCAGTATGTCGGCCTGCCGATTGATTGACGGGGTGAAAATTCCGTTGCCCATCGATCCCGGTGGGCAGGCGCCGCGGCGTTTTCCGCTGACAATTGGCATTTCCGACTCCGCAACGGCGGTGTACCTTTCCTGAAACGCCGGCCTGAAGAACGGCGATGCAGGGGAGAATGCCATCATGAGTCCGGTTAGATCGACGGCGAAGGCCGCCGCCTGTGCGCTCGCCGCGGCGCTGTTATTTGGCGCCGCTCCGGCGAAAGCGCAGAGCGACTATCCCAACAAAGTTATCCATTTCGTCGTCGGTTTTGGCGCCGGTGGCGGCAACGATCTGTTCGCCCGCCTGGTCGTGCAGAAACTCCAGCAGAATACCGGTTGGAACGCTATTATCGAAAACAAGCCCGGCGCTGGCGGGCGGCTGTCGTCAAGCTATGTCGCCAAGCAGCCAGCCGACGGTTACACCGTTCTGGTCGGTGCTTCGGGGCAGATGGCCATTGCCACAGCGGCTATCGCCAATCTGGATTACCACGCCACCAAGAGCTTCATCCCACTTAAGGGCACCTCGAAAAATAGCATGCCCCTCGGCCCCGTGCGAGTCTGCTGCCCTGACGGCATGATTCTAGGAGACTGACGATGGGGCAGCTCGGATTTTTCGATGCGGATAATCGGCTGGCGGCACTATCGGCGAAAGGCGATCC